>JANMKN010000142.1:0-16433 GCA_031372065.1 Abditibacteriaceae bacterium
GCTCCCTAATTGGGCGTCCCCCTAAAAAACCGCCAACAAAACCGTCGCCCCCCAAAAACCAACGCGGCGCGATTTTTAAATAAAACCCGCGCCCCGCTTTTCACGCTTCGTTTACTCCTGCTTCGTTTATGCCAACGAAGAGGTGTCTATGATAGGCGATTATTCGCCTATTATAGACACATCAGGACACCATCACCTCAGGGCACAATCGCCTCAGCCGCGCTTGGCTATGGTGAGCTATGTGCGACAAAATCCTTCGAGCTTTGCATCCGGTTCCGCCATTGCACCCTTTTCGTTATAAATCTCATGGATCACAGACTCTTGGGCGTAAAGGGCGCTGGTAAAGCCGCAGTAGCAGTCGGTTGTGGCGTAGGTTGCAGGGTCGGCGTTTCTTGCTGCGGCACGATTTGCACCGTCGCGGTAACATCGCTTTTTTCGGCTAACGAGATGCCTGCGGGCAAATCCAGTTTTACGGCGCGTTGCAAAGGCACTTTCTCGTCGGCAATGGCAAGGTGCGCGGTAATTGCTGTGAGTTTTTTCAAAGCCGCCCGCGTGCCACGCACGGCAACTGTAGATTGGGACAATTCTTGCTTTTCAACTTTAAAGCCATTGGCTGGAGCGCCCTCTAATTTGAGCGAAAGCGGCACTTGTTTTTGCCCGTTTTTCTCGCGCAGCATTGCGGAAACGGCTACAGCTTCGGGCGAAATGCGCACATCTTCTAAAACGCGACCCGCTTTATCTACAGCTTCGAGCGACGCGGCTTTAATGGAAAGTTCACCGGCCAATTGATCGGGTGTTTTGATGCCTGCCCGAACGTGAGCCACACGCCCAATGGAATCCGCGGGGCCATAAACGCGGGCTTGACGCGGCACCATCACGACGTTTTCGATCATGTAATTTTGCGCGGCATCGCCCAGAAATTGTGGCTCGATTTTAAATTCCGCACTGGCGGCAGGCGCAAATTCCAAGGTGATAATGTCCGGCTTGGGCGTGACATCTTCTTTTATATCTTCAAAATCTTCCAGCGTCGAAACGATTTTCACTGGCACGGCCTGCTTACCCGCTTTGACCAGCGAAAAATCCAGAGTCGCTTTCATCTGCGATTCCGGCAGCATCGGCGCTTCCTCGGCGGGCGCCAAAGGGTTGGGCGGAATCACGCCTTTGATTTCGCGCAATCGCAGGCGCGGCGCTTTGATTTGCACCTTGACGAAAGTCGGAATTTCCTTGGAACTCATTAACATCAAGTTCGCAGGCGGCAGTGGCGCCACCAACTTGACGCGAAAGGTCGCATCTTCCCACGGATTCACCTCGCCGCGAACGTGTCCCCACAAAGCGATGGCGATGACTAACGATGTCAGTTTCAAATTCCAGTTGTTGAGTAAGCGAGACATTTCGGTGGTCGGTGGTCGGTGGTCGGTGGTCGGTGGTCGGTGGTCGGTGGTCGGTGGTCGGTGGTCGGTGGCGGCATTGCTGATCACCGAACACTGCTCACTGACCACTGTTTAATGCTTTTTCCACGCGGCTTTTAAGGTTCCAATGGCCGTATCGGGAATGCGACGGGCGACGTGTCCGGCGGCGCGCACGCCACCGGCAACGCCGCGCGCAAACGGACGCAAACGCACCGAACCGCCCGCGCTGTCCAGCAGCGACAATAGTTCTTCGGTCAGCAAGCGCGGTTGCAAAATCGAGTTCATGCTGCCTTCGTGCGCGAGGCTGATATTGCCAGTTTCTTCGCTGACGACAATGATAATGGCATCGGTTGTTTCGCTAAGGCCTAAAGCCGCGCGGTGCCGCGTGCCCACGGTGCGAGGCAAGGCATTATTTTGTGTCAACGGCAAAATGCAACCAGCGGCCACGAGCATCGTGCCGCGAATGACCACGCCACCATCGTGCAAAGCAGTGCCGGTTTTAAAAATTGTCAGCAATAGTTCGGCAGACAATTTGGCGTTGAGTGAAGTGCCTGTCGCCGCCACATCGTCGAGGCCGGTTTCACGTTCGAGCACCATTAAAGCGCCAATGCGATTAGCCGAGAGATTTTCAACGGCGCGGGTGATTTCGGCCACGCCGCGCGCGATTTCGACGGTGGAACTTTCCTGACCGCGCAAACCGAGAAACTCCAAACGCCCGCGCCCCAATTGGTCAAGCGCGGCGCGCAATTCGGGCTGGAATAAAACCACGACGACAACCGCCGAGGCAAAAATGGCCTGTCGTATCATCCAATCCAGCGTGTCCATTCCCAGCCATTGCGCCGCCTTCATAATGACCAGCAAAATCGCCAGCCCTTTTAAAAGCTGCATGGCGCGCGTGCCCTGCGCGAGTTGCAGCAGATAATAAATGACCGTCGCCACCAAGAGGATGTCGAGGATGGCAACGGCATCTATCTGACGCAGTAGTTCATGCAGATGCCGAGCGATTTCGCGTTGGGATGATTGCGGAAGCATTTCTTTAAGTGAAAAGTGAAAAGCAGCCCGTTACTCTTCACTTTTCACTGACGTATTTCCTCGGCACGCGCGTATTGATGCTGGTCAAAATTTCATACGGCGAGGTATCCAGCAAGTCAGCCAGTTCGCCACAGGTGATGCATTCGTTGCCTTGCGCGCCAAGGAGAACAACTTCATCGTCATTATAAGCCGAATCGCCGCCGATATTGACCATCGTTTGATCCATTGAAACGCGTCCAATAACAGGATAACGCTTGCCGTGAATTAAAACTTGACCTTTATTTGACAAACCGCGCCGATAGCCATCGCCGTAGCCTACAGGAATGGTCACCACACGCGTTTGCTCAGGCGCGACAAAACTGCCATCGTAACCAACAGGCGCGCCTTGCGGCACCACTTTAAAATACACAACACGCGTTTTAAGCGATAAAACGGGCCGCAGCGCCACTGTTTTGCGCGTCTCGGCATCGGGATAGACACCATAAAGCATGATTCCGGGCCGCACCATGTCGAATATCGTGTCGGGATGCTGCAAAATCGCACCGGAGTTGGCGATGTGTCGCTTAGGCATGGGCAAACCGTGACGCGGAAAATACGCCAAGGCTTCCTCAAATCTTTGCAGTTGCAATTTTGTGAAACTTTCGTCCGCCGCGTGCGAGGCCGCAAAATGCGAAAACACGCCTTCGATATCGCAATGACGACACTTTTGCGCCGCATCAAAAAGTTGGTCGGCATTATAATGATGCACGCCGATGCGTTCCATACCGGTATCAATTTTCAAATGCACTTTGGCGCGCTTGTTCAACTGCGCCGCTGTAGATTCAATCTGTTCCAGTTTAAAAACCGAAGAGGCGGTTATCATCAAATTCCAGTTAAGAAAGTGTTCTATTTGGTTGCCGATGATGCCGCCCAGCACCAAAACCGGCGCTTCGATTCCCGCGCGCCGCAAAGCGATGCCTTCTTCGAGAAACGCCACACCGAGGCCGTAGGCGCCCAATTCAATGAATTTCTGCGCCACAGAAATGAGGCCATGACCATAAGCGTTGGCTTTGACGGTCGCTAATATTTTGGCCTCGCCCGCTAACTGGCGCACGCACTCGAAGTTGTGCTTGAGCGCGCCGAAATCCACTTCGGCAATTGTGGGGCGCAGAGTAAATTCTTCGTCAGCGATGACAAATTGCATTCCGCTCTTAGTATTCATTGTTGGTTATCATCATGGCGTTCAAGGAAGGCACTTTTTGATGATGACATTTACTGATTAAGAAAAAAAGCCTGCGCGAGAAATTTTCGCACAGACTTTTTGAAAAATGCAAGAAGAAACACACAGCTTGCGACAGTATGGAATTATTTTTTCTCGAATTGCAGCGCCGCTGAATTCATGCAGTAACGCAAACCGGTGGGTTGTGGGCCATCGTCGAAAACATGACCTAAGTGTCCGCCACAGCGCGGACATTCGACTTCGGTGCGCGTCATACCATCCGAATTGTCCACTTTTTCCACCACACTGGTTTTGGTCAGCGGCGCATAAAAACTGGGCCAACCAGTGCCCGATTCAAATTTTGTTTTTGAGGGAAATAATTCTTGACCGCAACCGGCACAGCGATAAATCCCGCTTTCGTGATTGGTGAGCAATGCGCCCGTGCCTGCCGCTTCGGTGCCTTCGTGACGCAAGACGTTATACGCCATCGGCGACAGTAATTTTTTCCATTCGGCATCGGTTTTGACGACTTTGCCGTTTTTATTGGCAGGCAAAACGGCTGGGCGCGGCGCAGTTTCGTTGACTAAATCGGCGATGAGTTCCGTCATTTTCTTGTCGCCGCCTTGCAACTCGCCAACCCACTGATAGCGAATCTTGCCTTGCTTATCAATCAGGTAAACCGTCGGCCAGTATTGCTGATTCCAACGCTGCCAGTTTTTGTTCTCGCCATCAATCAAAACCGGATACGCGATATTGTTTTTCTTGATGAACGCCGCCACGTTTTTCGGGTCGCGTTCTTGTGCCAATTCGGGGGTGTGCACGCCAATGAGTTCGACGCCTTGCCGATTGAAACGCTGATACCAACTGGCATAGGCGGGCAAATTGGCCTGACAATTGGAACAGGCGAATGTCCAAAATTCGACAATAGTGACTTTGCCTTTGCGCGATTCCAGCGTGATAGGTTTGTTGCCTTGGGTGTTGAGCCACGAGGTGCCGACCAACTCCGGCGCCGTCTTATCCATTTTTATCGGATTGGCCGAGGCTTCTGGTTTATGCCGCCAAAACGCGCCGCCCAAAAGTAGCGCGCCCAACGCGCCCGCTGTTGTCAATGTTTTCAAAGTGTTTTTCATGATTTTGTCTCCGTCTCATTTTCGATGGATAGCAGCGCTTTTTCAGGCGACTCATAATCCATCAACCATTCAAACACCTTGGAGGCCGAGTTTGTTCCTGCTCCCAAGCAAATTGCCTATTGCAGCGCTTTATATAGCCGCCCCATAGGAATCCGACGCTTCTTAAAACGGCAATTGTGTTTTGAGCAGAAGCGCCAATGCGGGGCCGACGATTTTGAGAATGCCCTGAAAAGCTGTGCCGATTTTCTCGTAGGACTCGAAGCCTTTGGCGGCACCTTCCAGCATGGCAAGCGCGCCGCCCGCTTTTTCCTTCGATTCTTCCGCATCTGGCTCGCTGACGGCTTCTTCCAATTGTTTCACGTTTCCTGCGGCGGCGTCGCAGACATATTTGTTTGCGCCCGCCGCGCGTGCCTGCTCAATCAAAGCGCGTAGCTTTTCGATTTCCGCTTTCAACTCTGCCGGATTGTCGGCGAGTTTCTGAATGGAAACTTGGTTGTTGTTGCCGATAACGTTGCCGTCACCGTTAATTGTGATGCCGCCCGTTGTAACCGGGCCGCTGGCGTCGCCGCCGATGTGAATGCCGTCGCTCATTTTATCTCCTTGAATTAAATCCCCTGCAACATAAATTCCGGCTTGTTGTTGTTCGCGCTCTTTGCGGGCTTCGCTGCGGACGGAGCCAAGTGCGTCGCTCACCAGCACAGGAATGATTTCGCCGGGTTTGGAGCCTTCAGCAGGAAGAATGTCGAATTTTCCTTCCCACTCCAAATTCCGCAGATGGCTGTAGCGCAGTAGCGGCGCGTTGGGATGCCCCGGCACCGGAATGAATTCTTCAACTGGCAAGTCTTTAAACTGGCCGTGAATGTCGTCGAAGGTGAGGCGCACTTTGTCGAGTGCCTCGCGCTGCTTTGCGGCAGGGCCGCTGACGTTGATTTCGACTTCCTTCTTTTCCCCGTCGGCGCGCACGAGGGCGCGGCAGCCGTTGATTTCCAGCACGCAGCCGTGGCGCCACGGGCCGGGAGTTTGGCTTTGCTCCTGATGGCGCCGCACGATGAAGCGCGGCAACAGGCCGGACGGCAGCACTTCGTAGCGATACAGAAAGCGAATCGTGCCCGTCTCCGGCCAAGCGAGAGGCGGCTCTTTTTCGTCCAGCAGGCGCGGCACCAACATGGTGCGCGGGCTGTGGTCGGGCGCGTCGTAGAGCAATTCAAACTGCCGCATCATGTCTTCGATGAACTGTGGCGAACGGTCGCGGTAATCGGCGGCGCCCAGCGTGTCGGACAATTGGCGGCGTGTCATCAAACCATTACGTTGGCGCAGGGCTTCGTCGTCCAACACTGCGTAGACGCCTTTGGTGACCCATTCTGGGTTAAGAATGCCTTGGTCGCTCATAGCCACGCCTTCCTTGTCGCAGAAATAAAGGACGGTGCCCAGTTTGTGCCACAGGTCGAGCAGCAGTTCTTGATTCTTCTCGTCGCTTTCGCCGTGACGCGTGCATAACTCGCGGTAGGCGTGCAGCGGCAGCGTTTCCGCCGTCATGCGCTCCAATTCGTCTTTGATTTTCAGCCACGAAACCGGCATCTCGCGGCGCACTTCGCTCATGGCGCCGATGCGCGACAAGATGGCTTCTTTGAGCGTGTCCAAGCCCTCTCCAGTCCAACAACTGGCGCGGATGAACTGCAAATCATGGCCGTATTTGCGCTTGAGCAGATTTTCGTCGGGGCCGTCGCCGTGCTGGTCACACTTGTTGACGACGACTAAAACCGGAGCGTCGCCGCCGAAAGAACGAGCCATTTGCAGCCAGTATTCGACGTTATTTTGTCCATCATTGGCCCGTGCATCCACTACGACAATATAAACGGCGCGCTGCGTGAGAAAGAAGGTGTGTGTGGCGTGGTAAACCTCCTGACCGCCGAAGTCCCACAGGTTGAGACGCAATTCGCCCTCATTTTCGCCTTGCGGCCACCACTTTTCGCGCACAATGCCGCGCGTTTTGTCGAAATGGCGCTCTACCGGTCCCGCTTGGAGCGCAGCTATAAGCGAGCTTTTGCCCACCTCAGCCTCACCTACAAACAGCACTTTAGCTTCATTCAAGGTGCGAACACCACCTGTCCGCCGTTGAGCAAAAAAATAGCGCAAAATCGCGCGTGGGTCGGCAGCGACTTCAAAAATCTGGACTTTGCTAATCCTCGGCCCCAAGATTTCCGGCGGGATGCCGAGCGAGTCGTTGCTATGGAGATAAAGCTCTCTCAGGCGAGCGGCTTCGGCCAACGCCAGCAAACTCTCCGGCAGCGTGCTGAGTTTGTTGTTTCTGGCGTCAAGTTTCCTCAACTGCGCGAGTTGTCCGATGCTTTCTGGCAGCGTAGTGAGTAAGTTAGAAAAAATAATTAGCTCGCGTAACTGTCCCAATTTTCCCAACGATTCCGGCAACGCATTGAGCTGATTGTGAAAGATGGAAATTTGCTCTAATTGACCCATTTGGTCTATACAGTCTGGAAGTTCGCTGATTCGGTTATTATATGCAACAAGGATTCTTAATCGGGACAATTCGCAGATCGAATCTGGCAAGGCGCTGATGTGGTTGTCAGAAATATCCAACTCTTGCAATTCTTGCAAATTGCTCAGTGAACTTGATAATTCGCCCAGTCCGTTGTGAGATAGGTTTAGCTTCTTAATATGACTCAATTGCCAGAGACTTTTCGGAATCTCAGGCAAATCTAAATAGGAAAGATCAAGTTCTTCGGAGTTTACGCCGCGAACTGTCTCTATACGGCGTTCAGCCTCTGCCAAACGCATTTCGTAACGATTTTTATTGCTTTGGAAAGGCATATCAACAAGTATAAATCAGAACACCTTGCCCAAAAGGTTCTGACGTGCGTTCTCGCAGTCATTTTCTGCGCCGTCGCACCTTTTTTCTGAGTTGCCACAGTTATTTTCTGCGTTGTCGCAGCTTTTTACTGCGTTCTCGCAGTTATTTTCTGCGTCGGCGCAGCTTTTTACTGCGTTCTCGCAGTTATTTTCTCCAATGCCGCAGAAAAAAGGTGCGGCGGCGCAGTTATTTTCCGCGTGGTCGCAGATATTTTCTCCGACCTCGCAGTTATTTTCTGCGACGACGCACCTTTTTTCTGCGAGCGAGCGGTTTTAGGCCGGGTTGGGCGGCGTATTGGCGCCGCCGGCATTCTGTTCAAAGCGCGCTTTCAATTCGCGTTGCTCGGTTTCCATGCCGTCGGCGTGCTGCACTTGACGGTATACCAAGAGCGCGGCGGTCATCACTTCGCTGCCGATTTGGGTGAGCGTGTCGTCCAACAATTCATGCAGACGGGCCACAGCGGTCAGGATGGGCATCAAGTCGAAAAACAACTCCAAATCGCGCTCCATCGTGGCGACATCGAAACTGCGGGGCAAAATGTCCTCGTTTTGCTTGGCGATTTCCAGCGCCTTTTGCACAAAAGCGCGGCTGCCATCGCCCAATTTGGGCAGGGCGCGGCGTTGATGAGTGGTCAAGTCAATCAAAAACGGCACTTTGTCTTTTATCAGGGCGACGGCAGCTAAAGCGGCCTGCACATCGGCAGCCGTGACGGTGGCATCAATACGGTTTTGCAACATCTAAACTCCTTCTATGGCGCCAATTTATGGCTCCGGGTCGGCGGGCGCGGGTTATACCGCTCCTATTCCGCATCCCGCAAATTCTACAGCACATTTAAAAACAGATGATTTTGGGGTAAATGTATTGAAACAAGCTCCTTTTACAGTAGATTTGAAAACGCCCATAGAGGCGGAATCAGCAACGTTAAAATAGGGCAAGGCCAGCAATTACGATAAAACGGCCTCTGGTTCAGGCTTCAAAAAACGTCCCGCGATGAATTAATTTTAACATCGCAGATGCATTTGTAAATATAACGCCTCTGCTTCAATTTGAGATTTGAATTGAGATTCACTGTTTAGCAAAAGCAGGCGGCCTCCACTGGAATTTTTTCTGCGTTGCGACTACACTGCCCCGCTTAGTAGGCCCGTTGTTTTGGCCGTTTTTCAACTTCATCAATCCATTCGATTTATCGAAACTCAGGAGACATTATGCCAGAAGCAAATTGCGACATTGGTCTGATCGGTTTAGCCGTCATGGGTCAGAATCTCGTTCTCAACATGAACGATCACGGTTACAAAGTGGCCGTTTACAATCGCACCACATCCAAAGTGGACGATTTTCTCGCCGACGAAGCCAAAGGAACCGAAGTTGTCGGTTGCCACACCGAAGAAGAATTAGTCGCCGCTCTCAAAAGCCCGCGCCGCATCATGCTGATGGTCAAAGCGGGCGATACGGTGGACAAAGTCATTGACCAAATCGCGCCGCTCATGGAAGCGGGCGACATTATCATTGACGGCGGCAACTCGCTGTTCACCGATTCCAATCGCCGCACCAAAGACTTGGCCGCCAAAGGCATTTTGTTCGTTGGCACCGGCGTTTCCGGCGGCGAAGAAGGGGCGCGAAACGGCCCTTCGATTATGCCGGGCGGCAATCCCGAAGCGTGGCCTCACGTCAAGGAAATTTTCCAATCCATCGCTGCCAAAGTGGACGACGGCACGCCGTGTTGCGATTGGGTCGGCGAAGACGGCGCCGGTCACTACGTCAAAATGGTGCATAACGGCATCGAATACGGCGATATGCAGCTTATCTGCGAAGCCTATCAACTGATGAAGGACGGCCTTGGCCTTAACGCCGACGAACTGCACCAAGTTTTTGCCGAATGGAATCAGGGCGAACTCGACAGTTACCTCATCGAAATCACGCGCGACATCTTTGCGAAAAAGGATGAAGACGGCGCGCCGATGGTGGACAAAATCCTCGACACCGCCGGACAAAAAGGCACCGGCAAGTGGACGGGCATCAGTTCGCTCGAACTCGGCGTGCCTGTCACCTTGATTGGCGAAGCGGTTTATGCGCGCTGCGTTTCGGCGATGAAAGAAGAGCGCGTCGCGGCCTCCCAAGTTTTGAGCGGCCCAAAAGCGGAGATTTCCGGCGACAAAAAAGCGATCATCGAAGAAGTGCGCAAGGCGCTTTACTGCTCGAAGATGATTTCCTACGCGCAAGGCTATATGCTGCTGCGCGAAGCCGCCAAAGAAAACAAGTGGAATCTAAATTTCGGTGGTATCGCTTTGATGTGGCGCGGCGGCTGCATTATTCGCAGCGCCTTTTTGGGCAAGATTAAAGATGCCTTTGACAAGAATCCCGACCTCAATAACCTGCTGATGGACGACTTTTTCAGCGGCGCATTGAACGAATATCAGGATGCGTGGCGCCGCGCCGTCATCAAAGCCATCGAATGCGGCGTGCCGACCCCGGCGTTTTCGACGGCGTTGGCATTTTACGACGGCTATCGCACCGGGCGCCTGCCTGCCAACTTGCTGCAAGCGCAGCGCGATTATTTTGGCGCGCACACTTACGAGCGCGTGGACAAACCGCGCGGCGAATTTTTTCACACCGACTGGACAGGCCACGGCGGGCGCGTCTCTTCCAGCACTTACAACGTTTAGTTCTTTGTCAATCGTCAATGGTCATGGGTTTGAAAGCAACACGAAAACCTGCGACCATTGACGATTTTGATTTCAAAATGCGGCATTTAGCTCTTGCAATTGCTGCCCGTGATTTGTAAAATCGGTAGGGCTTACGAAGCAGAAGCAGAAAAAGGGGCCATAGCTCAGCTGGGAGAGCGTCGGTTTTGCAATCCGAAGGTCAGCGGTTCGATCCCGCTTGGCTCCACTTTAAGAATCGCAAATAAAACGCCGCGCGATTGAAAATCAATCGCGCGGCGTTTTATTTTTCATACAGGAATTCATACTACGCCTGAACTAAAGATAAAAACTACGGATAAATCCGCCCAAAGGACAACCAATAAACACAGATAAAAACAAAAAAGCCAAAGCTAAAAATAGCTTTGGCTTTTTCTTATGTCGCAGAGAGGACTCGAACCTCCACGAGATTGCTCTCACTAGCCCCTCAAGCTAGCGCGTCTGCCATTCCGCCACTGCGACAAAAAAGGTATTTACGTCGGTTTACGAACGAAGGCCCAACACGGTGCTCCAGATACGATTGCCAAACGTCATGATCACAACGTAAATCAAAAGCAGGACGGCGAAACGCGCGATGTCCGGCTCTGGCGAGGCGGCAAAGATGGCGGAAAACAGCAAGCCAATGCAAGCCCACCGTGTCAGCGGCTTCAGGATGCGTTCGGCGCCGACCAGCATATCCACACTGCCTGCCTGACGGCCACTGGCACCGCCAATGCCCATCACGCCACTTTGTTCGACCTTGTCAGTCTGCATCGCCATCAACGCGATGACCAAAACCGCGTTAGCGACAAATAAAATTAAAGAGAAAGTTGCCACAAAAACCTCAAAACACAACAAAAAATCCGACACATCCTCATTTAATTGAAAAACAAAAGTTTCCTCAACCAAACAGCGACGCGAAATGAAATTATAGACGAGACGCCCCCATGGGTCAAGCCAAAACTTGAAAATTTAGCAAAGTGTGACGCGAGGGCGGAGGTGTTTGCTAAAATCAAAGGCGTTGTCATTTGTTGACCCTTCATGCAGCATTTATGAATCAAGAAAATTTACGCGCCTTGCTCGAAAACGTGCAAAAGGGCGCGCTCTCCAGCGAAGCGGCGCTGGCCCAACTGCGCGATTTGCCGTTCGAAGACCTTGATTTCGCCAAAGTAGATCATCATCGCGGCCTCCGTCAGGGCTTTCCCGAAGTGATTTTCAGCGAGGGCAAAACGCCCGCTCAAGTGACGGCGATTGCTCAAGCCATGCACGCGCGCGGCGCGACGGTTTTGGCCTCGCGCGCCTCAAAAATTACTTTTGAAGCCGTGCAAACAGCCATTCCCGCCGCGACTTATCACGAAACCGCGCGCCTGATTCACATCAAAGGCGAAGTGGCGCCCCATTTGGCGGGTAAGGTCGGCGTTTTGTGCGCCGGAACCAGCGATTTGCCAGTGGCCGAAGAAGCCGCCGGAACGCTCGAAGCGATGGGCGCTGCCGTGGAACGCATTTATGATGTCGGCGTGGCCGGTTTGCATCGCTTGATGCATCATCGGAGTGTCTTTTCGGCGTGCGACGTGCTGATTGTCTGCGCCGGCATGGAAGGCGCCTTGCCCAGCGTCGTCGGCGGCTTGGTGGATATTCCGGTGATCGCCGTGCCGACCAGCGTCGGTTATGGCGCCAGCTTCGGCGGCTTGGCGGCCCTCTTGGGAATGCTCAATTCCTGCGCCAACGGCATCGCCGTAGTAAACATTGACAACGGCTTTGGCGCCGCCGCCTTCGCTGCCTCAATTTTGCGAAAGAGTAAATCGTCTGATTAGGTTTTTTGGATGTTACGTCTTGGGTGTTTACTCAAGCCGTTTATAATTAAGCCCAAAGACCCACAACCTAAAACTCAAAACCCATGATCCTTTATTTTGATTGCTTTTCTGGCGTGTCCGGCGACATGGCTTTGGGCGCGCTGCTCGATTGTGGTGTGCCACTGGAAGCGTTGCGCGAGGGTTTGTCGTCGCTGCCTGTCGAAGGCTGGCATATCGCCGCCGAGCCGACGCTGATTTCAGGAATTCATGCTTTGGATGTGACAATTTCCGAACATGGTCTCACTGATGAGGAAGAACTCGCGCAGCATCAGGGCCACGAGCCTGATGCTCACGAGCATCATCACCATCACGGCCACGATAAACACCACAACTACGGCCATCACGAGCATAAGCATGAGCATGAACACGACCATGAACACCATCACGAACATGACCATGAACACACACATGAACATCATCATGGCCGTTCGATGGCCGAGATTCGCGAAATTATCGAACGAAGCGCGTTGAGTGAGAAAGTGAAATCCACCAGTCTGGCGATCTTTTTAAAAATCGCGGAAGCGGAAGCGGCGATGCATCACAGCACCGTGGACGAGGTGCATTTTCACGAAATCGGCGGCATAGATTCGCTGCTCGATATTTGCGGCGTGGCGTGGTGTCTTGACTATCTCGGCGTGGACGAAGTGCATTGCTCGGCGCTGCCACATTCGAGCGGCTTTGTAGATTGCGCGCATGGCCGGATGCCTATTCCCGCACCGGCCACCTTGCGCATTTTGCAGGGCGTGCCGATGGTTCCCACCGACATCAAAGGCGAACTCGTCACCCCAACCGGCGCGGCCATTGTCGCGACGCTCGCGCAAAGTTTCGGTGCGCCGCCGCCCTTAACAATCAGCGCCACCGGACACGGCGCGGGTAAAAAGCGTTGGCCCGACCGCCCTAATATGCTGCGTGCCACGCTCGGCACACGCGCGGAACACACTTCTTTAGACGGTTTGGAGTGGCGCACGCTGAACGTGGTGGAATGCAACGTCGATGATATGAACCCAGAGTTGTGGGATCACGTCATGGCGCGATTATTTGCCGTCGGTGCGCTGGATGTTTGGCTGCAAAACGCGCAAATGAAGAAAAACCGGCCCGCGACGATTCTACACGCGCTGTGCGATGATGCTACGCAAAACCAAGTCATCGCCACCCTTTTGCGCGAAACCACTACGCTTGGCGTGCGCGTGCAAAAAGTCCAGCGCGCCGCGATGACGCGCGAAATATCCCAAGTGGAAACGCCCTTTGGCCTTGTTCGCGTGAAAAGCGCTTATTGGCAACAAGGCAACGTGCAACGCGCCGTGCCAGAATACGACGATGTCACTCGTTTGGCAACCGCAAACGGCGTCGCGGCTCGCGAAATTTATGAAGCGGCACAACGAGAGGCACAACAGGCCGCGCCGCGCCATTCGCACAACGACGAGAGCAACAGTTAAAATAGATTGCGCAAGCAAGAGCAGGAGATAGATTTATGCATTTTCAATGGAATTGGCGCCTGATTTTGGTGACCTTGTTTTTACCCATTTTGGGTTTCATCGGCACCGCAAGCGCCCAACGGTCGTTGCCCACGGACACCGTCAACATCGCCGCCGCTTCGCGCGGCGGGCGCATTGTCAATCAGCCGACGGTGCTGGACGACCAAAAAGAATACGGCTCGCAAAATTTAATTGACGAGAAAATCTACAGCGCCGATGGCAAAGGTTCTTTTGGTTGGGTTAGTAACCACTATGATCCGATCAATATGGAAGAAGTCGTTGTTGGCTTCGCTGGCAATGAATCAAAGCGCATTGGGCGCATCGTATTAAATCCCGCCACTTATGTCGCGCGCGAGCGTTGGGCGAAAGATATTTCGTTGGAGGTTTCCGATAATATCAATGGCCCATGGCAGAACATCGCCGAAATCACCCTCAAACAAGTTCCCGAATGGCAGGAATTCAAATTTTTGCCCGTAGATGCGCGTTTTGTCAAATTGCGTTTTCGCACCAATTATGGCTCTGACCGCGCCATTGCGCTGGGCGAAGTGCAAATATTCGAATCCATTAACACCGAAAAAGGCATCGGCGGCACGATAGGCCGTTTGGAATCTGCTATTGCTGAACTGGACAAATGGCGCAAGAATCAACTGGAACTGGGAGTCGGCGCTGCGGTGCAACGCGTCAGCACTCCCAATGCGCCGTCCTCCAACGTCAATATCGCGGCAAAATCGAACGGCGGCAAAATCGTGGCGGTTTCCTCGGTTTTTGAAAGCGAACGAGGCAAAGGCCCCGACCTCACTTACAACGCCGATAAATTGATTGACGAGCGCGTGTGGCAAAAGGAAGACAAACCCAGCAACGGCTGGTCAAGCGAAGGCTTTGTGCCCGGCCAACAGTGGGTCATTCTCGGCTTCAAAGATGATAGAGCGCAGCCTATCGGCAAAATTGTGTTCAGCCTGATGTGCTATCAGCCGCGTGATCGCTGGGCACGGCGCGTCGAAGTTCAGGTCAGCAATAAAGCCTACAAAAATGAGGACGATTTAAAATCGTTTCGCACCATTCAAACCATTAATTTAGCTTCCGTCACCAGCAATCAGATTTTCGATTTGCCGCCCACCGAAGCCCAATATGTGCGCTTGGTTTTCACCGCCAATGGCCCCGGCGGTGTAGACATTCCCGGCATTGACCCCGATGTCAATTCTGACCGCGCTGTCGCTTTGGGCGAAGTGGAAATTTATCCGCCAAAAGCGACCAATAGCGATTTGGATAGCATCATCACGCGCTTTAAAAACATTTCGTCCGATCTCAAGCGCCTGAGCCGCACCAATCCAGAGTTGGCCGCCTTAGAGATTCCTGAAATAAACGCGGCCACCGAAAATGCCTTGTTAGACACGCCGGATAAAGATAATCCTCCCAAGGCGCCGCAAGTGACGCCGGCTCAATCGGCAGCGAACACCCGCATCAAAACCGCCCGAACTCCGATTCGACGACCATAAACTAATTGAGGCCTGGACATAAATAGCCAAACGTAAAAAGGACTGCGTGCAACATTGCGCTGCACGCAGTGAGCCTTCTAAGATTGTGGATACCACTCTACAATCAGGAGGCTTACTTTGAGCATACCGCAAGAACGTCTTACCGTCTCGTTAGTTGAATTGGTGGAGGAATTACCCTATTTTACGCTGGCTGTTGAGGCCCAACAAACTGGCCCACGCCGCCGAGGGCGTCCCAAGGTTTATCACGACAACCTGTTTTACAAAGCGTTGGTTATCATGGTGGTGCGTCGCCTGACCAGCGCGCATGAATTCTTACAGGTTTTGGAAGAACCCACTTTCGAAATGATGACTTTACGCAACCTTTTGACTTGCCGGGGCCGTTTTCCCTGCCGCCGCACTTGGGAACGCCGTTTCGCGTCCATGCCCGCCACCTTAGCCGATCAAATTGGGATGTTAGGACGCTATCTGGTGGAACAGCTTGATCCTTTTGCCGCTTCGGGACGCGCGGCGGCGGTGGACTCAACACTTTTGCGCGCCTTTGGCGGTTATGTGTGGCATAAAAAAGATCGGCAGGCCGGTGTGGTGCCTCACCGGGGGATTGACGTGCAAGCGGGTTGGACTAAATCCGGGCATCATGGCTGGGTTTATGGCTGGAAATTGCATTTGGCGGCGACCTGTGGTGAGGTTTGGATTCCTTTAGCAGCTCAACTAACGCCTGCCAACCAAGCGGATAATGAAGTCGCGCCCGCATTGCAGGAGCAACTGCCTCTTTCGGTGCGTTTTCTATTGGGCGACACCCACTACAACACCTCTGATATTCGGGAAAACTGTGCCTTGCGAGGTCAGACTTTGGTGGCCTTTGGGCATGGGCGTTATCCTCACCCCGACGATAGCAACAACTCCAAAGAAGTGCGAAGACTCTTCCATAAACTGCGTTCTGTGACCATTGAAAACTTCAATCAACAGTTCAAATCCCTCTTCGATGCCCATCGCCCTGTGCCGACCAAAGGACTCCTCAGAACCCAGAATTGGGCTTTAGGTGCGATTTTGACCTATCAACTGTTACTCTGGCACCGTTGGAAACAAAACTTGCCCTTGAGAGTGGGATTGAAATACGCGCTCAAAGCCGCTTGATGATTTATGTCCAGGCCTCAACTAATTAGTCGGACAGAATAGATTATGCCAAGGGAGAAGCATAAGCGACGGGCTTAACCGGCTCGGAGAAAATCCCGTCGCTTATGCTCTGGATTCTCAGGGATAGGCGAATTTAATTGTGTCCGACTAATTAAGCACCCC
>JANMKN010000383.1:0-10791 GCA_031372065.1 Abditibacteriaceae bacterium
TCACCACGGCCGACGGTGGGGCCACGGCTCCCACCGACTACACGGCTCTCACGTCGACAGTGCTGACGTGGTCCGCCGGTTCTAAGGTTTCCGGGCCGTCGTCCCAGTCGGGCAAAATGTGACAATGCAAATCGGCTTCGGGCACAATGGCGCCCGAAACGTTATCTGTATTTGGAGTCTGTGCAGCAGAGTTCATTCGTAAATTTGAAACGCGTCTTTGTGTGCTTCGATTATAGCAAAACGCTGTCCGCTTCCTGCGGTTTCGCCTCGTTATACTGCCCGTCATGCCGATTACCTTGAACGAAGTCGTGCCGTGGGGCCGCACGATGGACGAATATCAGCGAATGTTCGCGCTTGACGAAGCGGATTTGTCGAAGCAAATTTTAGGCTGCGGCGACGGCCCCGCTTCGTTCAACGCCCAATGGACAGCGCGTGGTGGAAACATCGTTTCGTGCGACCCGCTTTATGATTTTCCCGGCGATGCCATTGAAAAGCGCGTGCGTGAAACCTTCGATTACATGGTGCAAGCGGTGCGCGAAAACCACGACGATTTCGTGTGGACAGACATCAAATCGCCGGAAGACCTTGGCGAACGACGTTTGGGTGCGATGCAACGCTTTTTAGCCGATTACGAAAACGGCAAAGCAGAAAACCGCTATTTAACAGCCTCACTGCCCGTATTACCTTTTGACGACCATCAATTTGACCTTGCTTTGGTTTCACACCTACTATTTTTGTATTCAGAGCAGTTGGATTACGATTTTCATCGCAATTCTGTTGCTGAACTGTGCCGAATCGCCTCTGAAGTGCGCATTTTCCCGCTTTTGGGCCTCGGAAATGTGCCCACCCCACATTTGGAGCCGCTGATTCAGGATTTTCAGGCGTGTGGGTTTAGTGTCGAAAAAGTGAAAGTCAATTACGAATTTCAAACAGGTGCCAATCAAATGCTGCGCGTTTGGCGCTGAAGCATTCAACTTTGCGCTGCCTTTTCGAGTTCCAGCAGTTCTTCCCAGCGCGCGAAAGTGGTTTCTAATTCGCTTTCGATTTGCGCCAAGCGCGCCGTGGCTTGCGTGGTGGAAGCGCCGCCATCTTGATAAAACGACGGATCAGCCATTTGCTGCGCCAGTTCGTGCTGCTCGGCTTCGAGTTCTTCGATGCGCGCTGGCAAAGTCTCCAATTCGCGCTGTTCACGGTTGGTGAGTTTGCGCGGCTTGGGCACTTGCACTTTTGCTTTGGCGGCTTTTGCTGGCGCTTTTTCTTTTTCGACAGGTGTTCGGCTTTGCCGCAAAAAATCGTCGTAGCCACCGGCATATTCGCGTATCACAAAACCGTTTTTGTCTTCTTCAAAAGCCATCGTGCTGGTGACGGTGTTATTCAAAAACACGCGGTCATGGCTGACCATCAAGAGTGTGCCTTTGAAGTCCACGATCAAATTTTCCAGCATCTCCAGCGTTTCGATATCGAGGTCGTTCGTCGGCTCATCCAACACCAAAATATTGGCCGGTTGCGCGAAAAGTTTGGCTAAGAGCAAGCGATTGCGTTCGCCACCCGATAAAACACTGACCGGCGTGCGCGCCCGCTCTGGCTCGAACAAAAACTCTTGCAAGTAGCCGATAACGTGACGGCGCTCGCCGTTCACAACAATCGTATCGTTTTCGCCGCTGACGTTTTGTTGCACCGTTTTATCAAGATCAAGCCCGCCACGCAGTTGATCGAAATAAGCGACGTGCATTTTTGTTCCAAGCCGCACGCAGCCCGTTTGCGGCTGCAATTCGCCGAGCAGCAAGCGCAAAAGCGTGGTTTTTCCCGAACCATTTGGGCCAACGATGCCGATTTTATCGCCGCGCATGATAATCGTCGAAAAATCGCGCACGACTTCTTTGTTTTCGTAAGAAAAGCCGATGTTTTCGGCTTCGGCGACAAGCGAACCGGAGCGTTCGACTTCCTGCATTTGCAATTTCACTTGGCCGGGCCGCTCACGCCGTTCGCTGCGTTCGGCGCGCATTTGAAAGAGCGCGCGAATGCGACTTTGCGCTTTGGTGCGCCGCGCTTCGACGCCGCGCCGAATCCACGCTTCTTCTTCGCCAAGGCGCTTATCAAATAGCGCGCGTTGCTTGGCTTCGGCTTCCAAAGCGGCTTCTTTGCGCACCAAATACGTGTCGTAATCGCATTCCCAGTTAAGGAGTTGGCCGCGATCAATTTCCACAATGCGCGTCGCCAAACGACGCAAAAAGGCACGGTCATGCGTCACGAAAAGCAGCGTCGGGGCGTAACGCAGCAAAAACTCTTCGAGCCACGCAATCGCTTCAATATCCAAATGGTTGGTCGGCTCATCGAGCAGCAAAATATCCGGCTGCGCGGCGAGCGTTCGGCCCAACCACGCGCGGCGTTTAAGGCCACCCGATAGTTTGGCGAAATCCATTTCGGGGTCGAGTTTCAAACGCGAAATAATGGCGTCCAACTCGTGAGCGTCCGTGTCGTGATGCGCGCCGCTGGCGACGATTTCGTAAACCGTGCCCGGCACTTCAGCGGGCACTTCCTGGGGCAAGCGTGCGATGCGGGTGCCGCTTTGCAAAATCAATTCGCCCTTATCGGGCGCGATTTCATCGCTAATCACGCGCAGCATGGTGCTTTTGCCCGCGCCATTGCGCCCCAGCAAACACACGCGTTCGCCGCGTTCCACTTGTAAATTGACGCCATTCAACAGCGGCGCTCCGCCGAAGGTTAGGACAGCATTCTGCAAACTTAAAAGGGCCATTAATATTTAGTTGAAACAGATGCAAGAAGCGCGCACAACATCGAATATCGCTTATGTCTTCGCGCCGATCAACCTTGTTTTGCTTGCATTGTCCATGCTTTGGAAACGCGTTTTCGCCAAATAAAAAGCGCGACACACAAACCAATTAAAGCCACATTTACGCCATCGCCAACAGGATATTTCAGGGAATTAACGGTGATAACGGCGCCCCACGTCACATATTCGGCAAAATGCAACGCCATCCACTTTTTAGCTTGTGGCGGCAATGGTCCAACGCCTTTATAAATTCGCAAAAACATGAAAGGCGCCAGTAACGAGCAACCGGCAAATAGCGGCACGATGAACAAGGCATATTGAGGATATGAGGAAAGCAGCAAAGAGAAGCCTACGACAAAAAGCGGCATCCCTGCCGCAACGCCGTAAAATAATAGAGCCGTTTTCCAATCTGAATCTGCCTTCATGATTGTTGGTATTGCCGCGCTACGCTGCCTTTTGCAATTCGCTGGAATGATGGGAAAAATATTCCAGCACTTCGGCTTGCATTTTCTCAAGTTCGCGCCGATAGCCGCTGGACACGGCGGCGAATTCTTCTGGGCGCGCTGTCACACGCAGTTGAAGAAGAATCTTTTCAAAGCGCGCAATACGTTCTTGCGTCGCTTCAAGTTGGTTATCGTTTTGGATCATTGGATTACCTCAATAATACCGCGCTGTGTTTGCTCACGGGTCTTTTGCCAACCTGCCACAAACTCTTCGACAGTTTCTAAAAACAACATAGTCGGGCGCGCCCAGAAAATACTGGCTCCCATTTCGCTGTCGGCTCTGTCATGGTCAAACAAAGCTAATGTTACGTTATCGCACGCCTCCATGCGAAAGTCATCCAACATAATCAAGATGACATCCACATCGTTAGGCGCTGCTTTTTCGGTGACATAACTGCCGAAAACGATGAAGCGCTCCAGTGTTCCTGTGGCAAGCGCCAAATTGTAAATTCTCAGCAAACGTTTGGTGACTTCCTCGCGTTGCACGGAGCCAGAGCCGAAGCGGGCCACGACCTCGTCTATCGTGGCCCGCCAAATGCCTTCGGGCAAATTGCCGTCTTCTCGAAAGATTGGTAACGGCATAATTTACCCATCGCCATCAGTGACAGCGCCGAGTGAAGCGGAGCTTACCACTTTGGCATATTTTGCCAGAACGCCGCGTGTGTAGCGTGGTTTGGGTTGCTTCCATTTGGCGAGGCGCGCTTTGATTTCGTCATCGGAAATGCCCAAATTCAGCGTGTGATTAATGGCGTCAATGGTGATTTTATCGCCGTTTTTGATGATGGCAATCGGGCCACCCTCGTGCGCTTCGGGCGTGATGTGCCCGACCACGAAACCGTGACTGCCGCCGCTAAAACGGCCATCGGTAATGAGCGCCACTTCCTTGCCCAAACCTTTGCCCATCACGGCGGAAGTGGGAGAGAGCATTTCGCGCATTCCGGGGCCACCGCGCGGGCCTTCGTGACGAATCACAATCACATCGCCGGGCTTGACTTTGCCGCTGAGAATCGCTGCGAGCGCGGTTTCTTCGCTTTCAAAAACGCGCGCTTTGCCTTCAAAACTCAGGCCTTCTTTGCCGGAAATTTTCGCCACGGCGCCCGTCGGTGCAAGGTTGCCGTAAAGAATCACAAGGTGGCTTTCGGCCTTAATCGGTTTGTCAATCGGCTGCACCAAAGTTTGACCTTTGGGATACGGTTTCACGCCGCGCAGGTTTTGCGCGATGGTTTTTCCCGTGACAGTCATGCAATCGCCGTGCAAAAGTCCGGCGTCAAGCAGAGTTTTCATCAGTGGCGTCAGGCCGCCGATTTTTACCAAGTCGCTCATCATGTATTTGCCGCTGGGTTTCAAGTCAGCCAAAACCGGCACACGGGCGCCAATTTTAGTGAAGTCGTCAATGTTCAGCTTCACATTGGCCGAATGCGCAATCGCCAGCAAGTGCAACACGGCGTTGGTGGAGCCACCGAGCGCGATAACAACCGTAATCGCGTTTTCAAACGCCTTACGCGTCATAATATCGCGCGGGCGGATGCCTTGTTTGATGAGGTTCATCACGGCTTTGCCCGCGTTGCGCGAATCGAGATTTTTGTCGTCGGAAATGGCCGCTTGCGCCGAGGAATTCGGCAAACTCATGCCCATCGCTTCGATGGCGCTCGCCATCGTGTTGGCGGTATACATTCCGCCGCACGAACCAGCGCCGGGAATGGCGCATTCTTCGAGAGACTTTAATTCGGCATCGCTGATTTTGCCCGCCGCGTGCTGTCCGATGGCTTCGTAAACCGAAACTATGTCCACGTCTTTATCGTTCAGGTTGCCGGGCATAATGGTGCCGCCGTAAACGAAAATCGCCGGGCGATTAAGGCGCGCAATCGCCATCATGCAGCCGGGCATATTTTTGTCGCAGCCGCCGATGGCAACAAGGCCATCGAAGCCCTCGCAGCCCATCACGGTTTCAATCGAATCGGCGATGACTTCGCGCGAAACGAGCGAGTATTTCATGCCTTCGGTGCCCATCGAAATGCCGTCGGAAATGCCCGGCACGCCAAAAATGACGCCTTTGCCCTTGTTGCCGTCCACGCCGGTGCAAGCGGCCCACGCCAATTTATCAAGGTGCATATTGCACGGCGTCACCATGTTCCACCCCGAAGCGATGCCAACGTGCGACTTTTTAAAATCTTCCGGCGTGAAACCAACGGCGTAAAGCATGGAGCGCGAACCGGCGCGGTCGGGGCCGTCCAACATTTTTGATGAGTGCTGACGATGCGCCGTCGGTGTTTCTTGGAGCGCGTCGTTTTTGGTGTCTTTCAAACTCTGCGCGGCGCGCTTTTTTAGTTCTTTCATGGAAACCTCGTTTTTTGGAGTCGAAGGAAATTATAGCGAAGACGAGGCGGGATTCTATTTAGAAAACGCAAATTTACGGCAATTTTCGCGCAAAACTGAAAGTTGCAGAGGTAAAATTTATTTTTGCGTTCGCAAAATTGAAAATACGGTCACAGAATCGGAAAATACATTCGTAAAATCGTTCGGCGCGAGAGCAAAATTCGCCAAAAGCAACGTTATATTTATGGAGCGCGGGTGAGACGCCCGCGCTCCATAAATGCACTTCTTATTGAATGTTTTGCGATTTCCTGTAGGTGAACCATGCAGCGTTTGTTAATATCCCAAACGGGCGCCGGCTTCCACAAAAAGCGCCATTCAACTTAAAATGATCGAATCCTTTGATGCCTTGCAGTCTGAAACTTCCTTTCAAGACGACAAAAAACAAACCAGCCGGAAAATCTTTGTGGTGGCGCTGCTTATCGGGGTTTTGCTGCGCCTTTTAACCGCCTTTATCGGCGATATTGGGCCGGGTGGCGATGGAGTGCAGCGTTTGTGGCTGGCAACCGATTGGGCCAGAAATCCGCGATGGCAAGGACTCAGCGGCGTGTGGCCGCCTGCGCACTGGTATTTTTTGGGGACGTTGATTCATTTGTGGAATCAGCCGATTTTTTTAGCAAAAGCTGTGAATTTCCTCTGTGGCGTTGGCGCGATTATCGTCTTTCGCGCTGCTGTGCGCACCGTTTTCGGGGACATGATTGCCAGCGTTGCGGCGCTGATTTTAGCGATTTTCTGGACGCATATCTGGCTCACTACGGCCTATTGGGTCGAGTTGCCCTATCTTTTACTGGTCTTTTTATCTATTCACTTTGCCACGCGCGGGCTAACGATTCCTGATGGCGAGACGAAGGCGTTACCCGGCGAAAAATCAACGGCGCGCGATGCGTTTTTGTCGGGCTTTTTTCTGGCGTTAGCGATGCTTTTGCGGCACGAAGGCTTGATTTTATTCGCCTTATTTGGCGTTTGGTATGTTGTCAATGTGCGGCGCTTGCCGGTGGTGGCGGCTTTTGCCGTTTTGCCGCTGTGCATGGCATTTGTTCATTTAGGTGAGCCAATGCTGCGCGGTCAATCGTATTTTCAGTTCGCGGCCATCGTGAAATCCATGAAGGCCGACGAAAACATAATTCAAGGCTTCACGCTGGCCGATTGCCTGAAGCAATGGATTCTCATTCCTGCTGCCGAGCCGTCGCTTTTAGTGGTTTTGCCGGGGCTTTATGGTTTGTGGAAAGCGCGCCGTTTAATTCGCTACGACCTGTTCGGTTGGATTTTCATCAGTCATGTTTTACTGTTTTTGGTCATGACGTTCTCCTCGCAATGGCGCCCGCAACTGCGCTACATCATGCTGTATTTTGTGAATATGCTGCCCTATTGCGCCTTGGTTTGGGTTCAATGGATGCGCACTTCGTGGCGTCCGGTTTTAACGGGCTTGGTGACTATTACGGTTTTATTACAAGCATTTGGTTGGTGGGTCGGGCGCAACGAAAAACGCCCACTGGGTTGGTTGCCCATTCAAGTGCGCTCAGAATCGCAAATAGTGTTGGACAATTGGATTCCCAAAGTTCAACCTTTGGCGACGCGGCGCTGCAAAATTGTTTCTTTAGCGCCGGGAAACTTGGATGATCCGTGGAGTTTGGTGCATAGCACGCTGGTAAATAATGTTGATCAGCGTCGCATAAAAACCTTGGAACTCTATATGCCGGAAGAAGCCGAAATGCTCAAAGGCAATCTGTCCAGCCGCTTGACCGAAGGCGACGTTGTTCTCATTGACCCGGACGCGATTTTTTACAAAACCATCGTCAGCAGCCTGCATCAACTGCAACCGGCGCGGCAAAAAATGAAACTCAACAAACATATCATCGCCTATGTGCAGCCGGAATTCATGCGCGCCGAAGGTTGGCAAAGCACGCCTTAAATTGATATTTGGCGAGATTCTCTGTAAATTAGCAGCATGAAACGAAAGCGGATTTTGCTGGGGTGTTTGCTGCTTCTGGTGGCAACGGGCGCCTTCGCGTGGAAACGAGGAGAGACAAAACGCTTTCTGAAAAATAGCGACGCGTTCGTGCTTTATTCACTTGAACCAGACTTTGAAAGCGCCATAAGAAAAAATCCCATTTGGTTTCATAACGCCGCAGTTTTGGGGCAAGTCACTATAAGCGATCCGCATGAAAAAACGGAACTAACCAATGCTCTTTTCGGCAGTTTTGAAAACATTTTCAGCAACGGTGGACGCCATATTTCAGTGTCTTGTCATATGCCACGCCACGGCATTCATGCTGTTAGCGGCGAACGAAAAATGGATTTAACAATTTGCTTTGAGTGCCACAATGTTGAGTTTTTCGTTGACGGAGAGAGTTTTATTCAATCCTTGGTTATTAATCCTGATGATGTTAAAAACCTCTATAACCAAACGCTGCACAAACACCATTTGCCGTTGGCAAAATAATAATCAATGCGCTTCCAAAGCTGCCGCTAACACACCGTAGGCAATGCACATCACCGCGAGCCAGCCGACACAGATTTGTAAAACGCGTTCGCCGCGCAAATCGCGCCAGCGACGAAACGTGCCGTAACACAAACCGATAATCGCGCCCGCGAAAAGCCAGCCGCCCGCCGCGAAATCTTTCACTAAAAGCGAAAACATCGGGCGCAAAAGTTCATCGCCGTTCACCAGTAGCACATTGCCCCAAATCATCGCCGCGAAGCCGCTTAATAACGATAAAAAGCCACCCGTAAACACCTTGCGGCAACTGCCACGACGCTGCGCTTCAGCGCCAGTAATCGCCAACAGAATCAGCCACAAGGAAAAGCCAAACGCGGGCGCCGAAGGATACCATGTCAGGCCGGTTTTCCCCGTTAGCCATTCCCAACCGCCCTGCCCGCCGTGCACTGTCATCGGCCACGAACGCAAAAACTGTCCGGCGCCCATGCCCGCCACGCCCCACAATAAAACCGTGCCGAGCGGCGCCAGCGAACGCTTGACGCGCACCCGACACGAAAACGGCAAGCGCAGTTCGCCCGCCGAAGTGTCGAGAACCAATTCGCCTTCTTGCACGCCGCGCAAATGCAAATCATGGCGCGCATGAAAAGCGATTTGCAATTGCTCTTTGTTGCCGTCGAATTCGTTGGGAAATTCCAGCGCCAAGTGCCCGGCGCG
Organism: Abditibacteriaceae bacterium; assembly: GCA_031372065.1. Taxonomy (GTDB): domain Bacteria; phylum Armatimonadota; class Abditibacteriia; order Abditibacteriales; family Abditibacteriaceae; genus DASWNL01. Next base: position 8,825 of record JANMKN010000383.1, read on the forward strand.
CAAGACGCCGAATAAATGGCCGCGCCCCGGATTGGAAACCTGCAAGCGAATCGTGCTGCTTTGCCCCGGCCACAGCGCGCCGAAATCGAGTTCGCGCGGCTCAATACGCATTTGCGGCGCGGGCGCGAAACCTGTGCTTTGCAAAAACGCTTCAAGACCTTGCGCGGGCCGTCCGAAATACTCCGCTCGCACGCGCCGCGCCTGCGCCGCGTAATCAAGCCAACCGCGCCGTTCCAGCCAATCGGCTAAATGGTTGGAGAACAACATTTCGCGCGCTTCGACGGGAAATTTATCGGCCAAACACACGAACTCATCCATGTCATTGGCCTGCGCGCCGTTGCGAAAGGCCAAATGCAAAACCGGACGCGGCACCGCATTCGTCGGCGCACTTTGCGAAGGCGCAACGCTTTGCGGCGCCGGTTTTTCGGAAGTCAGATTTTCGATTTCCTGCAAAAACGCCGCGCCATCAACAGGACGCCGCGCCGCATCGGGATGAATAGCGCGCAAAATCAAAGAATCCAGTTGCGGATTGATATGTTGATTGAAAAACGAGGGCCGATGTCCGCGCAAAGCCGCTAAATCTTCGGGTTCTGTCGGATCGCGTCCGGTCAAAATCTGCAAAAGCGTCATGCCCAGCGCGTGAATATCGCTGCGTGCATCGGGCGCGCGGCGTTCGTTCGGATTATCGGGCGCATAACCCATCGTGCCGCCGCCCTGCGTATGCCGTTGCACACGCGTCGAATACGATTCCACCGCGCCGCTTTCGCCCGCGATGCCAAAATCCAGCAAAATCGCTTCGTCGCTTTGAATGCGAAGGCGCACATTTTCCGGCTTCACATCACGATGCACCCAACCGCGCTGGTGAATCAGTTTTAAGGCGCCCGCTAATTGCCGCATATAACGCAGAGCGCGTTCAATCGGCAAAGCGCCGCCCGACAGTTTGGTGGCCTCGCCCAAATGCGGGCCATCCACATATTCCATCACCAGATAATAGCGCTGCGTGAGTTTTAATAAGGGCGCAAAATGGTCGGGGCAACGGTCTGAATCGAAATGCAAACCGCAAATTGGGCAGATAGTCCATGTGCCCGAATGCGGCTGAAAGTGCCCCGAAACGATATTCGGATGGCGCAAATGCGAAAGATGCGTCGCTTCCAAGCGAAATTGCGCCAGCGCTTTTCCGCGTTCATCGCTGCCGGTTTCAGGGTCGTTTAAAACGTGTAATTCCTTGACCGCGACATTCACGCCCAATTCATCATCGCGGCACAAATAAACCGTGCCAAACGCGCCCGCACCCAGCACACGCTGAACTTCGTAGCGATTTTGAATCAGGTCACCAAGGCGGTGCTGCAAAGCGGCAATCATGGGAAACAGAGTTTATGCGAACTCGAAAAGAATCACGCAAAAGGCAAGCCATCGAATGTGCCTTTTGTCAGACTTTATAGTTGACACTTTAATGGAGCCGACAAACAATCATGGCACAACATCATATTAAATTTTCCGGCAATGCGGCGGGGAGCAAGTCACCCAATTACTTCTTCAATCCAGATTACAAGCGCCTTAGCGTCAAATTGTGTCTGATCGGCGCGCTCACTCTCTTCGTGGCAGCCTTACTATTCCCCTTTTTTGGACACGCACGGGGTTGCGGCCGTCCACTTCCCAGCCGTTTTGACGTGATGGTGATGTCGCTCAAAGCCAAGTGGAATCACACAACGCGGACAGCAAGCACAAATCAAAACGGTAGCTGCTGATAAACCAAACCGGCGACTGAATTTTCATTCAGCCGCCGGTTTATTTTTAGCTTTTGCGCACTGCCGAATCGGGGATTTCCAGTTTTTCGCGCCAGCGTTGCGGCAAGCGGGCGCGCACATAAAGACGCGCTTTATCGCCGCTTTCGTCGCCGCCCCATTCTTGCTGCAAAATGCGGCCATGTTTGGCTAAATCTGACAGCAATTTGCCGGTGTAAGTCG
>JANMKN010000161.1:0-9473 GCA_031372065.1 Abditibacteriaceae bacterium
ACTGAGGCGAAAATCGCACCAAAAACGGTGGGCAAAGCCGCAACAGGTTGATATAGTTTCTTAGCCGTGCCGTTGTAGGACGTTGTAAACAGCCGTTTGAAAGCCGTAAAAGACGAAAATAACAGCGGAAAACCGTTGTTGCAGATTCAGACGAAAGAAGAACAGGGCCGAGCATGGCGCAACTTTTTAGTTCACACGCGAACGTCTACGCCAAGACGACAATTGTCGGCGGGGTTTTGGGTTTGCTGGGCCTATCGGGCGCAGTTTTCGCGTTCAACCAAACCTATGGCAACCGGATGTATGTGCCTGTGGCACAACCCGTCCAGTTTTCGCACAAGCACCACGTCAAAGACGATGGCATAGATTGCCGTTACTGTCACACCAGCGTGGAAAATTCTGCCTTCGCCGGCATTCCGCCCACGCACACTTGCATGAGTTGCCATTCGCAAATTTGGAGCGATAGCCCTTTGTTGCAGCCCGTGCGCGAAAGTTTGGCATCGGGCAAGTCGATTCCGTGGACGCGCGTGCATGATATGCCCGACTTCGTTTATTTTAATCACTCGATTCACGTCAAAAAAGGCGTCGGTTGCCAGACTTGTCATGGCAACGTGAGCGAGATGCCGATCACTTGGAAAGAACACACCATGACGATGAGTTGGTGCTTGGATTGTCATCGTCACCCCGAAAAATATGTGCGTCCACGCGATGCCGTTTATAACATGGACTGGAAAGCCACGGATGTGATGCAAAAAGACGGCACGCCGTATGACCAAATCACTCTGGGCCGCGAATTAGTGAAAAAATACCACATTCGCAACGAAGAACAAATTACCAACTGCTCGGTGTGCCACCGTTAAGGCGTTAAAACAAGATGAGCGAAGAGATTAAGCTGATCACCAAAAAAGAAACGACGCCAGCGAACTTTATCCCGCTGACGAGCCTGTCGCGTTCAGGCGCCAGCGTGAGCGCGATGGAAGCGAAATCGCAACTGGATTTAAAAACAGTGCGCGAAAAGTTGGCGCTCGGCAAAGGGCAAGGCTATTGGCGCAGCCTCGAAGAATTGGCGGCGCGCGAAGATTTTCACGAATTGATGCAGCGCGAGTTTCCTCAAGGCGCGCCGCGCGATATGACGCCGCTGACGCGCCGCGAATTTGTGCGTTTAATGGGCGCATCGCTGGCCTTGGCGGGTCTCGCCGGTTGCGCTTTTCAGCCCGCCGAAAAAATTCTGCCCTACACCGAAATGCCGGAAAATATCGTGCCCGGCAAACCCTTGTTTTACGCCACAGTCATGTCGCTTGGCGGCTACGCTTATGGCCTTTTGGCCGAAAGTCATTTGGGCCGTCCGGTGAAACTCGAAGGCAATCCGCAGCATCCAGCCACGCTTGGTGCGACAGATGTGTGGATGCAGGCCTCGTTGCTTGATTTATACGATCCCGAACGCTCGCAAAACGTGCGGCGACGCGGCGAACTTTCGGCATGGGACGGCTTTGCTGGTGCTTTAGACGCCGCCATGCAAAAGCAAAAGTCCAAGCGCGGCGCAGGCGTGCGAATTTTGACCGAAACTGTCACCTCGCCGACTTTGGCCGCGCAAATTAAGCGTTTGCAAGCCATTTATCCGCAGGCGCAATGGCACCAATGGGAGCCGGTTACACGCGATAATGTGCGCGAAGGCGCCAAACTCGCTTTTGGCGAACCAGTTGAGACGGTTTACGATTTCACCGACGCTTCGCGCGTGGTTTCTTTAGATTCCAACTTTTTGCAAGAAGAACCGGGCCGCTTGATTTATGCGCGGCAGTTCATGGAAAAGCGCCGCGCGCAAAAAATCAAAAAAGACAGCGAAGGCAAAAGCCGCTTTTACGCCATTGAATCGCTGCCGACTATGACGGGCGCCACGGCGGATAATCGCCTGCCGCTTCGCGCCAGCGACATCGAAGCGTTTGCCCGCGCTTTAGCAGGAGCGCTGGGTGTGTCCGGCATCAATGGCGAAGCGCCCAAAGCGGGCACCGAAGACGCCGCTAAATGGGTTGCCGAAATCGCTAATGATTTGAAGGACAAGGCTGGGCAACTGTTACAAGGCAAGAGCATCGTGATTACCGGCGAGCATCAGCCGCCTGTCGTTCACGCCTTGGTTCATGCTATCAACGCGCATTTAGGCAACGTCGGCAAAACCGTTAGTTATATTGCGCCTGTCGAAGCCAATCCGGTGGGCAAAACGCAGTCGCTGAAAAATTTAGCGGACGACATCAATGCCAATCGTGTGGATGTGCTGCTGATTTTGGGCGCTAATCCGGCGTATAACGCGCCTGTGGATTTGAATTTTGCCGAGACGCTGAAAAAATTGTCGCAGAATTACAAAAACAAATTTACCGCGCATTTGGGCACCTATTACGACGAAACGGCGCGCCTTTGCCAGTGGCATATTCCGCAAACGCATTACTTGGAATCGTGGGGCGATGGGCGCGCTTTCGATGGCACCACTTCGATTCAACAGCCGCTGATTGTGCCGCTTTATAATGATGCGCGCTCGCCCCTTGAACTCATGGCGACGTTATTGGCGCCTTCGACCAGTGGAGCCATTCAGACTGCGCCTTCGAGTTATGAAATCGTGCGCAATTACTGGATGAGTCAACGCGGTGGCGCCACGGCTTCGTTTGAAAAATGGTGGAGCAAAGCCGTTCACGATGGCATTATTACGGGCACGGCGATGCGTCCAAAAACTGTCACGGCGCGCACTAATTTTCCGACGAGCGCGCCGATTAAGGGCGTGGAAATCAATTTTCGCACTGATCCTTCGGTATGGGATGGGCGCTTTGGCAACAATGCGTGGTTGCAGGAATTGCCCGCGCCACTGACCAAACTGGTGTGGGACAACGCCGCGCATATGAGCGTGGCGATGGCCGATAAAAATTCTCTGAAGCGCGGCGATATGATCGCCATGAAAACGCCTGCCGGAACTTTGGCAATGCCCGTTTTGATTGCGCCCGGCCATGCCGAAGAATCTATCACGGTGCATTTGGGTTACGGGCGCACCAAAGGCGGCAAAGTCGCAGCGGGCGAAGAAGGCACTGGTGCCGGGTTCAACACTTACAGCATTCGCAGTAGCGATGCGATGAACGTCACCAGCGGCGAAATCAGCAAAACTGGCAATTGGTATCAAGTGGTGACCACGCAGGAGCATCATTTAATTGATCCGGTTTTGCCGCAACCCAAAGGGCAAGTAGATACGTTTGCCGAGCGCAAAGAAGACATTTTGCATTCCGGCACCTTGGCACAATACAAGTCAGGCGACTTTCCCGAAGCGGAGCATCATCGCCCACCCTCGTTATATCCACCGATGTGGCCCTCGGATATTTCCACGCAAAATCAGTGGAAAAATGTGCCGGGCATGGGGCCGACAGGCTATGAATCGGAAAGCGAACATGGCAGCACCGGCGGCGTGAAGTTGCAAGAAGTGCCGCCGGGCAGCAAAGATGGCATTGATCGCACTCAGGCCCATAAAAACATGGTGGTGCCGCAGCATTTTGACAAGCCGCAAAGCTATGCCCAGCATCAGTGGGGCATGAGCGTTGATCTCAATTCGTGCATTGGTTGCAATGCATGCACAATTGCTTGTCAGGCCGAAAATAACATTGCTTCGGTGGGCAAAGCGATGGTCGGCATGAGCCGCGAAATGCACTGGATTCGCATTGATACCTATTACAAGGGTTCGATTGACAATCCGACGCCGTATTTTCAGCCGATGATGTGTCAGCACTGCGAAAAAGCGCCGTGTGAGCCGGTTTGCCCCGTCGAAGCCACTTCGCACAGCGCCGAAGGCATCAACGAGATGACCTATAACCGCTGCATCGGCACGAAATATTGCTCGAACAACTGCCCTTACAAAGTGCGGCGCTTCAACTTTTTGCAGTTCTCCGATGAAACCACGCCAACGTTTCAAATGATGCGCAACCCGGATGTCACAGTGCGCACGCGCGGCGTGATGGAAAAATGCACTTTTTGCGTGCAACGTGTCAATCAGGCGCGCATTCAGGCCGAACGTGAAGAACGTCCTGTGAAAGATGGCGAAGTTGTCACCGCCTGCGAGCAAGCGTGCCCGACCAACGCGATTGTTTTTGGAAACTTGATTGACGAAAAAAGCAAAGTGCGCGCTTTGCGTCAGCACGATTTATCGTATTTCGTGCTGGCCGAACTCAGCACGCATCCACGAGTGACGTATTTGGCGCAGATTCGCAATCCGAATCCGGCTTTGGCTGGCTCCGCTGAGGAAAATGAGGGCGCCGAATCGCATGAGCCACAATCTGAAGGCTCGACTTCGGGCTAAAACGTAGAAATTGATAATCTGATGCGTGTTGTTTAAAACATTAAAACAGCGCGAAACAGAAGGAGTTTTGAGTCATGGCCGTTGCACACGCGCCGCACGACAAATCGCATAAACCGGAAATGTTGAGCGATACTCAGGAAACTGAACTGATTATCGGGCCGGGTCACGGCTACGATTCCGTCACGCAAAAAATCGCTGATACCGTGCTGGTCAGGCCGCTATCATGGAGTTGGCTGGCGATGGTCGGCACAGCCGGAATGCTGCTGGGAATGCTGCTGTGTGCGCTGACGTGGACGTTTCTAATGGGCGTCGGCGTTTGGGGCATCAATATTCCTGTGGCGTGGGCCTTCGACATTATCAACTTCGTCTGGTGGATTGGTATCGGCCATGCCGGAACACTGATTTCCGCGATTTTATTGCTGCTTCATCAAGGCTGGCGCACTTCGATTAACCGTTTTGCCGAAGCGATGACGCTTTTCGCAGTGGTTTGCGCCGGTTTGTATGTGACTTCGCACGTCGGACGCCATCAATATGCGTATTGGCTGTTTCCCGTCCCAAACACAATGGGTTTGTGGCCGCAGTTTCGTAGTCCGCTCTCGTGGGACGTGTTCGCGGTTTCGACTTACGGAACGGTTTCGCTTTTGTTCTGGTATGTTGGTTTGATTCCCGACCTTGCTACTCTGCGTGACCGTGCCACCAATCCGCTTATTAAGCGCGCTTATGCCATTGGTTCGCTGGGCTGGCGCGGTTCGCAACGCCATTGGCATCGTTACACGGCGCTGTATTTGATTTTGGCCGGCATTTCAACGCCGCTGGTTTTATCGGTGCATAGCACGATTAGTTTTGACTTCGCGTTTGGCCTTGTTCCGGGCTGGCACTCGACGATCTTTCCGCCTTACTTTGTGGCGGGCGCGGTTTTCGCCGGCTTTGCCTTTGTGCTGATTTTAGCGATTCCCTTGCGCGCTTTTTATAACCTGCGCGACATGATTACCATGAAGCATTTGGAAAACATGGCGAAGGTTATGCTGGCGACGGGCAATGTGGTGTTTTACGGTTATTTGATGGAATTGTTTCTGGGTTATTTTACCGGCAACAGATACGAATCATATATGACCAGCAACCGTATGTTTGGCGAATATGGCTGGACGTATTGGACGCTAATCTTCTGCAATGGCATCATCACGCAAACGCTGTGGATCAAGAAATTGCGCACCAACATTGCGTGGTTGTTCTTTATTTCGATTTTGGTCAGCATCGGAATGTGGTTCGAGCGCTTTGTGATTATCGTATCGAGTTTGCACCGCGAGTTTTTGCCGTCGGCGTGGGCACATTACAATCCGACGTTTTGGGAAATTGCGATGTATGTTGGTTCGATGGGCCTTTTCACCACGCTGTTTATGCTTTTTGTGCGCGCTTTGCCAAGCATCTCAATTGCCGAAATGAAAGAACTGGTTCATCACGAGGAGCAGCACGGAGCGCATTGACAACGCGCATTGACGGCGCGTTGATTTTGTAGGGACACATTTAAAGTGTTCTTGCGGGAAACGTTATGGAGATCAAGCAAGAATCATCGATTTATGGAATCGCTGCGGAATATCAGACGCCCGAAGCGTTGATGGCGGCGGCTTATCGCGTGCGCGAGGCCGGTTACCTCAAAATTGACGCTTACACGCCGTTTCCTGTGGAAGGAATGTCGCAGGCACTTGACATCAAAGATAAATGGATTTTGATTTTGATGTTGTTGGGCGGCTTTGTCGGTGTGTTCAACGGCTTGCTGCTGCAGTATTGGGGTAGCGTGGCGTCGTATCCACTGAATATCGGTGGGCGTCCGATTATTAGCTGGCCGCAGATGGTGGTCATTATGTTTGAGTTGACCATTCTCACCTCGGCGCTGACGGGCGTTTTTAGCATGATCATTTTGAATGGTCTGCCGGAACTTTATCATCCGATGTTCAATGTGCCGAACTTTGACCGCGCATCTCAGGATCGGTTTTTCTTGTGCATTGAACACAAAGACAAGAAGTTCAACGTGGACGAAATCACAAGTCTGCTGGAAAAAACGGGCGCGCTGCATATTTCGCAAGTGGCGCGCTAGGCCTTTTAATCATGAAAAGCATGATAAAAATGACACGGAAAAATTTACTCGGCGCGCTGGTTTTGGTGCCGCTGTTTGGCTCGTTGGCTGGTTGCACACGCAGCACGCGCGAATTCGGCACCACACGCCAGTTTCAGCCGGTAGATATGTGGAACCGCACCCGCCTGAAGCCTTACGAGGGCGTTGCCGATTCAGAGATCAGTAGCGCGCGCGCTATGCCGGTGGGCGCTATCGCGCGCGGGCAATTACGCGAAAATGAAGCGCTGTATTATGGTAAGGAAAATGGAAAATTAGTTACTACTTTTCCGATTCCGCTTACCGAAGCCACGCTTAAGCGCGGGCAGGAGCGCTACACCATTTACTGTGCTCCATGCCACGGCGGTTTGGGCGATGGCAAAGGTGTCATCATCACGCGCGGCTTTTCGCCCCCGCCGGATTACTACGAGGACAAGCGTGTGCTGAATGCGCCCATTGGTCATTATTACGATGTGATCACCAACGGCTATGGCGCGATGTATTCGTATGCCGCGCGTGTGCCTGTCAATGATCGCTGGGCAATTGCGGCCTACATTCGCTTGTTGCAGCGCGCACGCGCACAGGGCCAAAACAGCGGCTCTGTTCTGCCGGGCGGCGGCGTGTATGAGCGTTTAGCGCCCGTCAAAGCCGCTGGACACGAAGAAGGACACGAACCAGCGGCCACAAGCGGGCATGAAGCGGGAGCGACTACCGAAAAGAGTGCGCCGGGCAGCGTGCCGAACAGTTATGTTACCGGCAGCGGCGGTGACCCGGAACACAAAGCCTCTGGCACGGGAGCCGGTCTTAGTGAGCCGCGAAATTAAAAATTAAGGTCAGCAAACCATTATTCGTAGGAGAATAGTCCGAGCGTATTTTGGACTCCATCTAATGGTTTGCTCAAACTACTGGCAGCAGTGACATGAGTAACAATCTCAATTCGACATCACAATACGGGCCGCAATTAAACAAGCTGCAAACCATGGGCATTGTGGCAGCGATTGCGGGCATTGTCGTCGCAGCGGGCACCTTGCTTGGCTCCGCGAATGCGTCCGCTAATCTGGAATATCTGAATCAAGGCGTGCCCGCCTACACCCAAGAAGGCATGGCGCGCTTTTATCAGGCGTATTTGATGGGCTGGCTGTTCTGGACAGGTGTAACGTGGGGGCCAGTGGCGCTTTTGCTGCTCCATAATACTGTTGGCGGTGGTTGGGGCTTTGTTTTGAAGCGCCAATTTACCGCCGCCACGCAAAATTTGCCTTTGATGGCGCTTTTGTTCATCCCGATTGCTCTTGGCGCTCATTACATTTATCCGTGGGCCACACCAAACGCGCCGGAATATGCGCATCATCATGTGGTGCAGTTCCAGCAGCAATTTTTGGGCGGCTGGATGCAGTATTCTGCGGTGATTGTGCGTCAGGTGATTTATTTCGGCATCTTGATGTTTTTCGCGGCCCGTATCAATAAATTAACGTGGGGCATGACCAAAGACAACGCCGCGCGCAACGTTGAAAAACTTAACCAAATGAGTCCGGTCTCGATTGTGATTTATGTCATCATCGTGACGCTGTGGGCCATTGACATGATAATGACCATCACGCCGGGTTGGGTCACTTCGATTATCGGTTTGCTTTATGTGGTCGGGCAGGGGCTTTCGAGTTGGGCCTTGTTTGCCGTGCTGACTTCTTATGTCGCCGGTGGCAAGCCGCCGCTTTCGCAAGTGCCAACGCGCCATATTCGTGACATTGGTAACTTCACGCTGGCTTTCACTTTGTTGTGGAGCTATATGTCGTATAGCCAGTTTTTGATTACGTTTTCGGGCAATCAAGCGGAAGAAGCCTTATTCTACGAATGGCGCCAAAAAGGTGGCTGGCAAATTATCGGGTTGCTGTTGTTGGGCGCGCATTTCATTTTGCCGTTCCTGACGCTGCTTTCCAGTTCGGTCAAAACGCACATTAACAGCCTCGCCAAATTGGGTTTGGTCATTATCTTCATGCGTTTTGTGGATTTGTATTACTGGACAGCGCCCACTTGGAATTCATCGCTACGCATTAGTCCACTTGACATTGCGCTGCCTTTGGCAATCGGTGGCTTGTGGATCGCGCTGTGGGCGCATAATATGAAAGACAAACCGCTGATTCCTGAATTGGATTTTCGTCTTTATGGCGCATGGCCGCTTGATCAATATCACTCCGCTGTGGCTGAAGGTTACGAAGAAGACCCGGATTCAGCCTTAGGCGAAGAGGAGGTGGCGAGCCACTCGGCTAAACAGCATGGCTAAAAACGAACAAGAAACTGTGGGCGGGAAAAAACATATGCATGAAGATGAAATGCATGTGACGCGCACCACGCCACAAGGCACGCAGGAAGCGGGCGTTGACAAAGGCCACGAACTGCGTGACATTCAGATTCGCCCAACCTTGGGTTGGTTCTTGGGTTTGCTGATTGGCACTATTCTCACAATTGTGGCGATGTGGGTCTTAATGTCTATGTTGGCCGGTGCAGACCGCGTCACCAAAGACGAGCTTTCCTCGCCACTTTATGTCACCGAACACACCAAACGCGTGCCTGAATTGCTGCCCAACCCGGCGCAGGGAATAGATCATCAAAAACTGCCGTGGGATCACATGGCCGATTTCCGCGTGGCCGAAAACAAAGAATTGAAAAATCACGGCCTCGAAGACGCTCAAGGCTACCCGGCTTTGCCGGTCAGCGCGGTAAACCAAGTGTTGAGTGAACCGGCCTCCCATGCGCCAGCATTAGCCAAGGATATAGAAATGCCTTCCGATTCAACGGGCGGGCAATCCGAGGCGATTTCGATTTTGACGAAGTAAAAGCCAGACGCTGGATTCTTGGTGATGAAAGCAAAGGCGCGAGACGTAAATCATGACGCATTTAAAGAGGATTTTGCCGAAAACTGGAATTTTGTCGCTGTTGTGCGCCGTTTTTTTGATGGCGGGCAGCGCCAGAGCGCATGGCGAAAAACCGGGTGATGGGCAAATTGTGCCCAAAGGACAAGCCAAAGAAGGCGGCATTCGCACCGGC
>JANMKN010000163.1:0-5898 GCA_031372065.1 Abditibacteriaceae bacterium
CCGAGATTACGAAGCCAATCCAGAATGTAGCCGAGCTACTCTGCAAATTGCCACTTTGCACCGTTGGCTCAATCGTCTCAAACCAAAACCGGCAGTTGATCCGCCCTTTCATTACAGAAAAGCATGAAGACAGACTCTAAAGGCCTTAAACTGCGCTGCGCCATGAAATGGATGAAGCCGCGCTTTTCGATTTTTCAAACGCCAATCGCAATTTTGGTTGCGGTGGCGTTTTTGTTTGTGCCTTCCGCGCGCGGCGGCGAGTTGAATTTTCCGGTTCCGCCCCAGCAATATGGGCCGTGGAAGGCGCCCACGACGAAATTACCCGTCGAAATTGTGGCCGCCACGCGTCAACTCTTCGTTTTGGGCTTGGCAGACCCACGCGGCTGCGAATATCGTGAAATCACCATCACCACGGGCGATGTGTGGGGCCATGTGCGCGACATTAGAACACATGGCTGGCTGGTGCCACAAAGCAATTTCGCCATCGCATGGAATGGCCTTATTTATCCGCTGAAATCCCAAGGCGAACGCGTCAATTTGCGCGATGACCTGTTTAATATCGCGCCCTTTGAAATCCGGCAGGCTTTGCCCGAACCTGATGCCGTCAGTTGCCCGCCGCGCTCATTGATTGGCGTTTGCTTGTTGCTGCGTTTGGGCGAAAGCAGCGCCGCCGAAAATTTATGGCGCGCGGCGCGCCTTTCTCCACTAACAACAGCCAAAAGCCGCGCGGCGCCGCTGGAAGAATTGGCCTCGCACTGGGCTTGGGCCATCTGGGATCGGGCATTGTGCGCGCAAATGCGTGGCGAGGACGCACTCGCCTTGCACGATGCGCAGCAACTCAAACACTTGCAGCCGTTTCTTGCAGGAAAAGTGCGCGAGGAGCGTTTCAAAGGCAAGAATAAGATGCCGTTTCGCTTTCTGTTCTTGGAACCCTTACCACGCTTTTTGATTGATCTGCAACAGCGCACCAAAGAACCGAAAAAATCCTCTTCCACCAACGAAATCGCCGCGCTGATTGCGAATCTCGAAAACGTCAGCGTGCGGCAATGGGGGCAACCGGGCGGCGTAGATTTGACGACAGCGCCTGTGGTGCAGGAACTCATCGCGCGCGGCAACGAAGCTGTGCCCGCACTGCTGAACGTCATGGCGCAGGACTATCGCCTAACGCGCTCGGTGAGTTTTCATCGCGATTATTTTACAGGTCGTCATTTAATTACTGTCGCCGAAGTCGCGTATGCCGCCTTGCAGGAAATTAGCGGGCAATCGTTTGGCCCCGCCGAAGACCTTGCCAAAGGCGGAATCAAACGCGCGACGCTGTTAAAGTGCGCCCGCGCAAAGCTGCAATCCATTTCGACGCAGATTTTGCCGCCAACACCGCTGGTTACGGCGCCGACTGCTAAAAACAGCGCGCCCAATTTCGCGTTGGTTGCCCAGCAGCTTCGCACGGAGACCAACGAATTATTATCCAAAAACCAACCGCTGCAAGACTTTGATTTATTCGCGCCTTTGTGGGACTATCCCAACGCCGCGCCGCTGGCGAAGCTGAGTAATGACCTGTTCAACGGCAAAAATCCGCTGTGGAACCCGTTAATTGACCCGCGCCGCGCCGCGCAATGGAGCAACGCTGTCGCCGGGCCGTTGTTAGCGGTTCCGGCTTATCGCGCCCAAGTCGCGCGGCAGTTGAAAAATTGGGCGCGATGCGGAACTGTCGAAGTTTTATCGGGCGGCAAACTGCTGATTCGCACGCCGAATAACAAGATTGAGGAAAGCCTCGTGCGCGCTTCCGAGGCGCCGCCGCTTGGATCAAAAAATGATTTCCGGGTCTGCGATTTTTACGCGTGGCAACTCTCAAAAATTGCCGGGGCGCCGCGTTGCGAATTGTTTTGGGGCTTTGAAAAACGAGACCGCGCCGCTGACGATGTCGGCGAATGGCTGCAAGCCTATGGCCCGCTTTTGCGTCCCGCGCCCGGCGGCGCCCTCGTCGCCGGTTCCTTGCCAGCGCAGATCGTTTTTTCGCTTTTGCAGCGCACCGCCACGCCCGACGATGTGAACAGGAATGCGGCGATATTTTCGTTGCAAGGCCTCGGCATAACGCGCCTTGCAGCGATAAAACTGCCCGCTTATGCCAAATGGAAAAACCAAGGCGTCACCATCTGGCAAGCCGAAGAAGTGCAAGTCGGCACGCAATGGCGACGGCATTATGGCATCGTCGCAACCTACGAAATTCGCCGCGTGCCCGCAAACGAAATTCAACTGGTGAAAGTGAAATAATTATGCCTCACATTGTGCAAATTAGCGTGAATCCCCAAGGCGGCGTGCCGAAAAATCGTGTGGCGCACGCGCTTTTGAAAACTGATGGCGTCGAAGGCGATAAACAGCGCGACAAGCGCTTTCACGGCGGGCCGGAGCGCGCTGTGTGTTTGTATTCTTTGGAGCGCATTCAGGCGCTCCAAGACGAAGGTCATCCGATTGATTGCGGCACCACAGGCGAAAATCTGACGATTTCCGGCTTGAATTGGCAGGAAATCGTGCCCGGCGTGCGTTTGCAAATCGGCGAGGCGCTTTTAGAAATTTCGTCTTTCACAACGCCGTGTTCCAATATTGGCGGCTCGTTTACCGATGGCGAATTTAAGCGCATTTCACAAAAAGTTCATCCCGGTTGGAGCCGCGTTTATGCGCGCGTTTTGCAAGAAGGCGTGGTCAAAGAAGGCGATGAGGTGCAGTTAAAAAATGCAGAAGTTTAGAATTGTTATTTGCGGCGTGTTTTTGACGTGGCAAACCACCACAGGAATCGCGCAAGAATTGGGACGGGGCAGCAATTTGCCCACGCCAACCCAACAAGCGACAGCGGTTTTGCAAGAGGCCAATGAACTTGTAAAATCGGGCAAATGGGACGAAGCAGAAACCAAAGTGCGCAGCGCGATTGTCATGGCGCCGCAGCGAAGCGAAGCGCACGCGGCCTTAGGCTACATTTTATTTTCGCAGCGCAAATATCCTGAAGCCGAAAAATCTTACCAAGAAGCGGTGCGATTGAAGCCAGACGTTGATGCTATTCATAATCAATTGGGCATGGCGTTGGATCGCCAGAAAAAATGGGCCGAGGCAGAAGCGGCGTATCGAGAAGCCGTCAAATTAAATCCGACGAAGGCGCAGTGGCACGTTAATCTGGGTTGGATGTTGGCCGCGCAAGAAAAAACGGACGCAGAGAAAGAATTTCGCGAAGCGGTGCGCCTTGAGCCTCTCGAAGCCGAATGGCACATCCAATTGGGCACGCTGATGCTCACAAGGCGCCAATTGAGCGAGGCGGAAACCGAATTACGTGAAGCGATTCGTCTCAAACCGGAAGATGCGGATGCCCGTTTTAATTTGGGGCAAGCGCTGTTTCAACAAAGCAAATGGCCCGAAGCGGAAACGTTCTATCAAGAAACCGCCCGTCTTTTACCCGATGATGTCTCGGTGCAAATTCAACTGGGCAATGCGCTGGCAGCGCAGAAAAAACTCGCCGACGCGGAAGTGCCGCTGCGCCGCGCCTTAGAAATAGACGCCACTTCGCAGCGCGCCCAAACTGCTTTGGGTCATATCTTGTTCGAGCAGAAAAAATACGGCGATGCGGAAGCGTTCTATCAGGGACTAACCGCGCGCCAACCCGAAAATTCCGTGCAATGGGCGTGGCTGGGGCAAGCCCAATTTCAGCAAAACAAGTGGAACGACGCCGCCACATCGTTTGCCAGTGCCCTCAAATTAAATCCTCAAAGTTCAGGCGCGCAATACTGGCTGGCGCAGGCACTTTTGAAACAAGACAAAATCGAAGAAGCCAACGTGGCCTTTCGTGAGGCTGGACGCTTGCGGGTCGCTGAAAAACAAACCTTCGCGTTAGCCGCGCCGCAAACGCCTCCTGTTCCCGCCGAACTGCAACTCGTCATCCCCGCCGCGCCCGATAAAAATCTCGATCTCAATCCGGCTTTAGCGCAAAGTGCCGCGCAAACTTTCAATACATTGGGTAACACGCTGTTTGATGCCAACAAATTCGCCGCCAGCGCGCAGGCTTTTGACATGGCGGCGCAAATGGCACCCGACAACGCGCGCTACTACGCCAACTGCGCTGGCGCGCTCATAAAAGCCGGCGAACGCGACAAAGCGCTCGAAAAAGCCAAAGTCGCCGTCAAACTCGGCCTCAAAGATCACTGGGCACTCAAAGAGTTGGGTTGGTGATTTGGAGGTGGCAAAAGCCCACTTATGGAGGACAAATTTGTAAAGAGAGGCAAAATTTGGTATATTTTACAAGTTCGCTCCAAGTTTTTCTGGAGACTCCACTGATATATGTCCAACAAACCACCGATTGAAAAAGCTGAAAAGACTGACCGTAGTATTTCAGCCAAAGAAATGCGCTTGCAAGAGTATCTGGTTGAACTCGAAGGCAAAAGCGAAACCACGCAGCGTCCCATTATAGACGAAATCGTTTTGATGGGGCCTGCTGTCATCAAAACACTGTCCAAAGCACTAACATCCGGCGCGACGTTTCAAGTGCGCATGGCATCAGCCACAGCTTTAGGCGAATTAGGCAACGAAAAATGTGTGGCGCCCTTGGTGCAAGCACTCGCCGATTCGAGCCTGAATGTGCAACGCGCCGCTGCTCACGCGTTGTCGTTGCTCGGCGAACCAGCCATTGACCCACTTTTGGTTTCGCTCAATTCCACCGAAGATTGCGTGCGCCGTTGGTCCAGCGAAGTGCTGGGCAAACTGGGCCGCAAATCGGTGGCTGACGAATTGATTGCTCGCCTGCCCAGCGAAACCATCGAAGTGCAAAAGGCCATCGTCATCGCTTTGGGCGAACTGGGTTCGATCAAAGCCACAGTGCCGCTCATCGGTTTTCTGACCAATGAGAACATTGATTTAGTGCGCTTTGCCGCAGAATCTCTCGGCAAACTGAAAGACAAGCGCAGCATTGACCAATTAATTCTCTGCCTTGATTCGCCTTCAATTGATGTGCGCAAAGCCGCAGCCGACGCTCTGGTCAATATCGGCCCGGAATCGGTGCCTGCGTTGGCCGCCGCGCTGACGCATTCCAATCATAATGTGCGCCGTTGGGTGGCCGAAGCGCTCGGCAGCATCGGCGACAAACGCGCTTTTCAAGCCTTAGTTGACGCTTTAGACGACGAAAACGTGCGCGTGCGGCGCTATGCCGCCCTTGCGCTCGGCGAAATTGGCGATCCAAAAGCCGCCAAACATTTGCAATCGCTCCTCAAAGACCCGATTCAAGACGTGCGCTATGCCGCCGTCAAAGCCGTGGCCGGTATCGGTGGCAAAGCCAGCCTGATACCGCTTTCGGATGCCTTAAACGACCCGGATTGGGTAGTGCGCTTGGCCGCCGCACAGGGTTTGGGTTCGTTGGGCGATGTGCAAGCGGTGCCGATTTTGTGCGCGGCACTCAAAGACGAAGAATGGAGCGTGCGTTTTCACGCCGCGCTGTCATTAGGCGACATCGGCGACTTATCAGCCGTTATTCCATTGATAAAATCGCTAAATGACGAACGCGAAAGCGTGCGACGCGGTGTGGTGGAAACGCTGGGGCGTTTGGGCGACAAGCGCGCCGTGCCCGCATTGGAACGGCAGCGCAAAGGCGATGAACATTTGGTCACGGCGATGATTGATTCGGTTTTGCCAAGCCTGCGCAAAGGTCGCAAAGTGGAAATGCGCCCCGAAAATCGCATTATGCCGCCGCCGATCATTAATACCGCCACGATCAAGCCCAAAGCCGCTATTCAAGCGGCGCGGGCCAATGCTGCCGCTGCGCTGGCGCAAAGTGCCGCGCAAAACGCCGCAGCAAATGCGGATAACTAAAATTTGCCTCCAAACGCGGAGTTGCACTACACGAAAGCCATACGGTTTCGTGTAGTG
>JANMKN010000168.1:0-5774 GCA_031372065.1 Abditibacteriaceae bacterium
CGATTGCGAAAGCGCGTTGGCGTCGGCGTCGGCGAATTTGAGATTTAAACGCGCATCCTGATATTGGCTGACGCCGACACACAGGCCGAGCAGCTTGCCGGCGGCGGCGGTAGTTGCATCGCGCGAAAAGAGAATTTCCTCACGCGGCGATTGCAAACCATCATCATCGAAAGCGATAGCTTGCACTTTGATGCTGCTCGCGCCGGGCGGCAACGGCAATTGCGCGGTGTAGCGCGTGATGGTTTTGTGCGCTTCGGGGATAGTGCGCGAATCGGCGATTAAAGGTCGCGCATCCGCCGTCAACGCTTTGGAATCGGCGGTTAAAGCGCGCGAATCTGCCGTCAACGGGCGGCTGTCGGCGGTGATTGGCTTGGCATCCACGCGGGCGCCGTTGACGAAAAACGCCACGTTTTGAATCGCGCTGTCGTCGGTAGCAGCCAATGTGACTGTGAACGTGTCGCCGGTGATCTTCTCGGTGTTAGCGCCCAACTTTGCCACGGGCGGAAACGGGCCTTTGAAATCGCCCACGGGCGGCAGTTCTTCACCAGCCAGCGCTTTTTGCACGAGGTCGGGACGATAATAGCGCGCTTGAAAACTTTCGCCAGGATAAAGCGCATCACCCAATCGAAAGCGCACGTAGCGATCGGCAGCGGCGGAGCCGGAATAGTAGCCTTCGGGCGTTAGAGCCAGGTAGTCTTCGACGCCGGTTTTGGTGTCGGTTGGGAAGGCGAACAGCGTCGCCAATAGTCGCCCGCTTTGGGCATTCCAGATTTTCACCGTGCTATCGCCGCAGGTGACAAGACGCCGGCCATCGGGCGAAAACGCCGCAGCCATAATCAGGCCGTTGTGGGCATTCAGGGCGCGCAGCAGTTTGCCGCTTTGCGCATCGTAAAACAAAACCTGGCCGAACGACGTGGCAACCAAAGTGGCACTGTCGGGCGAAAAAACCACCGAAACGATGAACAGTGCGCCGTTGTTCGCATTGATGGTGCGAAGCAGTTTGGGTTGTTTACCGAGCGCGTCCCAAATGTTGATGCCGGCGAGTTCGGCGGTGGTCAGCAGCGTTCCATCGGGCGAAACGCCCATATCGTAGATGGTGGATTGATGAGCCGGCGTAGTCGAAGTAACCTCGCCGGTGGCCACGTCCCAGACACGCAAGTTTTTCTCCTCGAAAGTCCCTGCGATGCTGTGACCTTCATTGATAAAGGCGAATAATCCAGAGCCTGCTGAATCTTTCAGAGGCCGCACCACGGCGCCGGTTTTCATATCTTCGATATTCACGTCGCCCGCTACAACGCGGGAAACGCGCAGTGTGCCGTCCGGCGAAAGCGCGATGCGCCGTTTCTGGGCAGCGCCTTTTCTCACGGTGCTTTGTAACGTGCCGGAGTGTGTGTTCCAAGTCCTGATAGTCCCAGCCCCCTCAGAGGGAGAGATGGATACGCTGTTCAACGTGCTCCCATCAGCGGAGAAGCTAACGTCTTGCATCAAGTCGCTGCGTCCTCGCAGGATGCGGCGCAATTGCGGCTTGGCCGGCTCCGCAGTATCGAAAAGCAACACGCCGCCATCGCCCCCGCCGACAATGAGCGTTTGGCCATCGGGCGCAAAGGCGGCAGATTCTGGGACATCTGTCTGCGTTTCTGGAAGGGCGCTCAATAGCTTGCCGCTGCGCGGATTCCACAGGTCGAGCACACCTCCATAGCGAGCGACAGCCAAGGTTTTGCCGTCAGGCGTGAAAGACAGATCGATGGCGGCGTCCCCGGTGCTGTGGAGCACGCGCAGCACGGCGCCCGTGCGCGTGTCGCATACGCTCACATCGCCGCTGACCTTGTTGTTTTCGTCTCGGACGACGGGGCGACCAAAAGCTAATAGCTCGCCGCTGCCGGATAGGGCCACGACAGCGTTTTTGCAGCCTTCAAGCGGCTTCGTGCGCAGCAACGCGCCGGTCGCCACGTCCCATTCCCGCAATGTTTCATCGTGCGTGCTGACGCTAATCAGCTTTTTACCCTGCTCCGTGAAGACCAGC
This sequence comes from Abditibacteriaceae bacterium, assembly GCA_031372065.1. GTDB lineage: Bacteria > Armatimonadota > Abditibacteriia > Abditibacteriales > Abditibacteriaceae > DASWNL01. The sequence goes on from JANMKN010000168.1 coordinate 2,024, forward strand.
GCATCGCTGCCACCCGTCTGGCCTTTGAGGGTCTTGCCTTTGGCGCCGCTTTGCGTATCCCAGAGTTGAACATCCGGATCATCACCGCTTGTTGCCAGCCAGCGCCCATCCGGTGCAAACGCCTGGGTAAAAACCCTGTTACTGCTTTCAGATATCGAGCGCAGCAAAACGCCGGTGCGCGCCTGGTAGAGCCTCACACTCGCTTTGACATTGTTTTCGTCCGCGATGGCTTGAGCCACGACCGCCAGCAGGGAGCCATCGGGAGAGAACGTCGCATTCCAGACAAACGACGGCTGCGCTTCTTCGAGGGTATGTAAAACATCGCCGCTGCGCGCATCCCAAATTTTCACCGTCTTGTCAAAGCCGCAACTGGCGACAGTTGTTCCATCCGGCGACATTGCCACGGCATTAACGTGCGTGCTGTGCCCGATTTGCAGCGCCAGTTCGGGACGTGGCGTGGAAGTTTCGGCGTGTGCGACCAATGCAATGAACAGGCAAATGAACGGCACAATAAAAGATCGGCGCATAAAAACCTCTCGAACGGAGTTGAAGCCTTCGCTGATTTACGGCTTTTGCATCAGCGCCGCATCGGTGTCGAAGTCCTGCAAGAAGGGCACTTGCGGATGCTGCTGGTCTTCGGTCAGCGATTTGACACGCCGCGAAACATAACTCAAAAAATCCAGCATCGTTGTTTTGTTTTCGCCCGCCGCTGTCGCTTTACCTTCCATCGCTTCAATTAACGCTTTGGTGAACGCGCCATGCTGCCACTCGGCGTTTTCGAGCGACACTTCGTTGCCGCGACTGCTGGCGAAAACTAAAACGCCCGCGTTGGCTGACAAAATCGCTTTGACCAACTCTTCGTTGGTAGCCGCGCTGCCTGAATGACACGCATCGAGCAGCACGATCACGCGCTTGCTACGCTGCGAAAGCTGCGTCAGGCGGTCGGTGATCTCCTTCCACGGCAGCGCGCTGTGCGAAATATCGTTGCGATTGACTTCGGCGGTGGCAAAGTAAAAATTGCGCTCGTCGTCGCGCCAGCCATGCCCGCTGAGCGACAGAAAAACCGTGTCGGCACGCGTGCTGGTTTGAATGAGCGCATCTAATTGGCTTTTTATGGTGCTTGCAGTAGCTTTTTCGTTGGTCAACGCGCTGATTTTGGCTTCGCTGTAAATGCCGCGCTGCGCGCCGAGCGTTTGTGTGAGCGAATTCGCGTCGGCGTCGGCGAATTTGAGATTGAGGCGCGCGTCCTGATATTGGCTGACGCCGACGCACAAGCCGAGCAGCTTTCCGGCGACGACGGCGGTGGCCTCGCGCGAAAAGAGAATCTCCTCGCGTGGCGATTGCAAACCGTCATCATCGAAGGCGATGGCTTGCACTTTGAGGTTGCTCGCGCCGGGAGGCAAGGGCAGCGTGGCGGTGTAGCGCGTGATGGTTTTGTGCGCTTCAGGAATGGTGCGGCTATCGGCAACGAGTGGTCTGGCGTCCGCCGTGAGGGCTTTGGAATCTGCCGTTAAAGCGCGCGAATCGGCGGTGAGCGGGCGGCTGTCAGCGGTAATTGGTTTGGCGTCCACACGGGCGCCGTTGATGAAGAACGCCACGCTTTTTACGGCGCTGTCATCGGTGGCGGCCAGCGTCACTGAAATCGTGTCGCCGGTGATTTTCTCGGTGTTAGCGCCCAACTTCGCCACCGGCGGAAACGGGCCTTTAAAATCGCCAATCGGCGGCAAGTTTTCGCCGTTGAACGCCTTTTTCACGAGATCGGGCCGGTAATAACGCGCTTGAAAACTTTCGGCAGGGTAAAGCGTGTCGCCCAATCGAAAGCGCACGTAGCGGTCGGCGGCGGCGGAGCCGGAATAGTAGCCTTCGGGCGTCAGCGCCAAATAGTCTTCGGCGCCGGTTTTGATGTTGGGCGGGAAGCTAAACAGCGTCGCCAGCAAGCGTCCGCTTTTCGTGTCCCAAATCTTCACCGTGCTATCGCCGCAGGTCGCCAAACGCTGACTGTCCAGCGAAAACGACGCCGAGTAAGTAGTCCCGCTGTGTGCATTCAGCGCGTGCAGTAAGGCGCCACTGCGCGCATTGTAAAGCAGAATCTTGCCGAAACACGAAGCCGCCAAAGTGGCGCTGTCGGGGGCGAAGGTGATATAGGCACCGAACGTGTAGCCTGTCACGATGGTGCGTAACGGTTTGATCTGGTCGCTCCGCGCGTCCCAAATTCGGATGCTGTAGCCGTCACTGCTGGCCAGCAGCGCACCGTCCGGGGAAACGCAGATGTCGAGGATGTTATATTTCTGGGCCTCAGTCGTCAACACTGTTTCGCCGGTGGCCACGTCCCAGACGCGCAGACTTTTATTCCAGGAACCTTCAGGCTTCCAGGAATAATGGCCCGCGAGGGACTTTCCTCCGTTAATGAAAACAAACGAGCGGGTGCCGGCGGAATTTTTCAAGGGCCGCAAGACGGCGCCGGTTTTGGCATCTTCGATTTTTGCGTCCCCAACCGAGACCGGAGCAACGCGCAGTGCGCCGTCCGGCGAGAGTGCAGTGCGTGGCCTGAGGGCAGCACTATTTTGTGGTTGAGGGATTTCAAACTTCAGATTCTGAGAGCTTTGCAACGTGCCGTTTTGCGCGTCCCAAACTCTGCGCGTGCCGCTTCCTTCACTGAACTGCATGGTTTCGCTGGTCAGCGTGCGTCCATCAGTGGAGAAGCTAACGTATTGGAACCCTATAATGCCCCCACGCAAGGTGCAACGCAATTGAGGCTGAGTTGGTTGCGCTGCATTATAGAGCGCTACGTCACCATTGGAGGCGCCGACAGCGAGCGATTGACCATTGGGTGAAAAAGCGGCACAGGTTGGCAGAAGGGCGTCCGTAGCAGCGACAGATTTCAACAGCGTGCCGGTGCGCGGATTCCACAAGTTGAGAGTGCCGACGGCGTGATTGACTGCCAAAGTCTGGCTGTCAGGCGTAAAAGAGAGATCGCCGACAGTAGAGGGCGTATTGGTGAGCACGTGCAGCACGCCGCCGGTGCGCGTGTCGCACACCGTCACGTCGCCACTTACCTTGTCTTTGTTCTTAGCTATCGGGCGCCCAAAAGCCAGCAGCGCGCCATCCGCCGACAGCGCGATTGCGGCGCTTTTAACAACATCAATGGCAACGGTGCGCAGCAACTCGCCCGTTGCCGTGTCCCACTCGCGCAGCGTTTGATCCTGCGTGCTGGCGCTAAGCAGATGTTTGCCCTGCTGCGTAAAAACCAGTGCGTCGCCCCAGCCTGTGTGCCCTTTGAGGCTTTTTTCCTGCGCGCCGGTTTGCGCGTTCCACAGATCAACACCCGAATCGTCGCCGCCAGTAGCCAACCAATGGCCATCGGGCGAAAACGCCAGGGAAAAAGCGCCATTCACAATCTTTGGCAGCAAGCGCCATAGTGCGCCGGTGCGCGTGGAATAAAGCCTGACCTGCGCCCCCCTTTTATTCCACGGATCCCTTAATGGCAGGCCAGTGGAAACAACGGCCAGCAGGGAGGAGTCCGGCGAGAACTTCAAGCTCCAGATTATCGCTGGCTGCGGTTCTTCAATGGTGTGCAAAACCCCGCCGTTACGCGCATCCCAAATTTTCACTGTCTTGTCGTAGCTGCCGCTGGCACCCATCCTGCCGCCCGGTGACATCGCTATCGCCGTGACTTGGCTGCTATGCCCGATTTGCAGCGCCAGTTCGGGACGTGGCGTGGAAGTTTCGGCGTGTGCAACCAATGCACTGA
>JANMKN010000183.1:0-8093 GCA_031372065.1 Abditibacteriaceae bacterium
CTGAGCCCCTGCTCGATACCTTCGTTCAGACCGGCTTGATTGGCACCGCCCAACATCAGCAACAGACAGATCGGTTGATCCAGCGCGGTGTCGGCGGCTTGCGATCTGATTTGCGCGCTATTCATGGAGACATGAGTTCGGTGGAAGGTCGCGCCGAGCGCCTGTCGCGGGTCTCTGACCGTCTGATAGGTTTTGGTGCGGCCGGTGCCGGTGCCTTTGCATTAATAAGCGGGGCCTCGCTGCGCGCCAAAGGCGATATGCAAGTCGCTGAGATTGGCTTTAAAAAAGCATTAGGAAGTCAAGAGGCGGCGCTACGCAAATTGCAGGAACTGCGCGAATTTGACCGAGAATCGCCTCTGAACTTTAAGGAGACCGTCAAAGGTGCACAGCGCCTACTTGCCGTTGGTTTTGCGGCTGACGGGCTGAAGTCCACTCTTACTGATATTGGTGATGCAACAGTAGGGACAGGCGGAAACACCTCGGATTTTATGGGCATTGGCCGCGCGCTTGGTCAGATGAAATCCAAAGGCAAGGTCAGCATGGAGGAGATTAACCAGCTTGCTGATCGTAACGTCCCGGCCCTCCAAATACTCCAAAAGCAACTCAAGCTAACTGATGATCAACTTGCCGATTTGATGAAAGGCGACTTGACTATTGACGCGAATCAAGCTATTCCTGCGCTTTTGGCGGGTTTCCGTGAACTATACGGTGGTTCGATGAAAGAGGGTGCTAAAACCCTCCCCGGTCAAGTCAGCAATTTGAATAGCGCCTTGTTTCAATTGGGCGAAACGGTTGGTGGATTGGAAACGGGGCCAGTTTCCGTGCTGCTTGAAACACTCACTAACCTTACAGACAAAACAAATGACCTTGCTAAACAGAATCCTGAATTAGCGCAGACAATGCTGTTGTTGATGGGTGGTGGTGGTGTAGGTTTAGTTGGCTTGGGCGTTGCAGGAAAAGTTGCTGGCTCAATCAATGACATTAAAACACTTACCAAATCCAAAAAAGGTGCCGCCGCCGCCGCCGATTTACTTGCAAGAGCCACCAAAGCCGATTCTGCTGCCGAATTAGCCAAAGCTGCTATTGCTGGCAAAGAGAGCGTGGCGATTGATACGGTCAGCGACGCTGTTCAAATTGCCGCTGGCGCCAAAGGCAAGCTCGCGGCGCGCACGCTGGCCGGAGTTACTGCCAGTGCTGCTGCTGCCAAAGGTGCGCTGAGTTTGGCCGATGCCACTCTTTCTTATGGCAAAGCCGCCAACGCAGCGGAAACAGCATCGTCGCGCCTTTCTAAAGCAAGTTCTTTGCGCGGACGCCTCGCCGCGCAACTTGCTAAAACCGAAACGGCGCTGGAAAACGTGCGGCGCACTAAATTGCCCGCTGACCCGTTAAAAATGGTGGATGCGCAAAAAAAGATTGTCGAAGATACAATGCGTCTTGAAGCGCGCCGCGCCGCATTGCGCTCTCGTTTAAATCGGGTCGGCACCGTTGCTGATAAAGCGAAAAATACTTTGGAAACAGCCAACGCCAGTAAGTCCAAGGCACTCGAAGCGGCGCGCGGTCAGATGTCACTTAATGAAGCTACCGCCGCTTACGGCAAAGCGGCGACTACGGCTGAGGAGGCGACACACTCGCTTTCTGCTGCGCAATCTGAACGAAGCCGCATCGCGGCAAAACTCGCGCAAACGGAAGAGGCGATTGCCAAACGTGCCGCCAATAGTCGCCCGTCGCGCCTTTCTGTCGAAAAAGGTTTTAAGTTAGGCGCAGAGAAACTCTCTCTGCAAAACCAGTTAGTGAACGCTGATGAGGCTGTTCAATCCGCTAAAGGCACGCTGGACGCGGCCAAGTTCCAAAAGCAATTAGCCCTTGAAGCGGCCAAAGCCGGGACGCAGGTTGCCCAGACAACCGAAGAACTGGGCAAGATGGCGAAGCTAAAAAACTTCCTCAGTAAACCGCTGATGCCCAAAGTCGCACCGCAAATACCGAAGTTCGCCATGAAGCCATTTATTGACCCGATAACTGGCGCTGAGATGAGTTCGCATTCATGGAACGCAGCAAAATTAGCGGCATGGAATCCTACCGCTGAAGGGCGCGGCATAACGCGGTTGGCTACTCCTACTCTGGAAAAGTATTTCGCGAAACTGCCGGGTATCGGTAAATTCGCTTCTGGTGGTGGCGAAGCGGTCATCATAGGCGGCGCGGGCATGGCTGGATTAGGCGGTTTATTGTCCGGCATTACCACAGCCCAAAACTATGAAGCGGCGGGATATGAAAAAGGTGATGCCTATATGCGCGGCGCTGCCACGGGTATAGGTGTGGCGGCGGCTTCTCTGTTCGTGCCGGGTGGCCCGATTGCGGTGGCAATTGGCGAGGGCATCGGTGGTTTAGTCAATTACTTTTACACCGAACCAATTGAGCGCGCAACGAGCGAAGGCACCGGGCCGAAAACGCGAAAAGAAACTGTTGAAGTCGCGCAGATGAGCGCACAAGAAAAGGCAGATTACTATTTCAAAAAGCGCGACGAGGCTTTAGTCAAAGGCGATGGCGATACAGCGGCTTCGTTTATGATGGAGGCAAACAGTCAGCAGAAGCGCGCAAAAGAGCAGCAAAAAGCCGCCGAAGATTTCGCCCTCAATCAGCGCCTTGATGAGTTTCGCAAGGAACACAGCGTCAACAAAGATTACAAGTTCAATCGGCTGACTCGGCAATATGATTTCACTCCCACTCGCGGTGACTTAGAGCAGCGAAGCGACGAACAGAAAAAAGCAATAGCAGAGTCGAAGGCTCGTGACTTAATGGCACGCACTGCTTATGCTGGCGAGCGCAATGTAAGGGCACAGATGCCAGAGGCGCGCGGCTTATATCAAGGCATGGATGCTGAACAGGGCCAGCGCCTCTATCAACAAAGAGCTAATCGTTTTGAACAGCCCGGCGGTTTTCAAGGCGAGGCGCAGCAGGAAGCGGCACGGCGTGCTTATGAACAGCAATTTGGCACGAAGCCGGATTCTACCAACCCTGCTGGCTTCGATGTGCGCGCCCGTCAGACCGCGCAACGCACCGAGCGCAACGGTAACACACGCACCAAGATTGAAGTGGAAGTGGTGCAGCGCGAATCACCCGGCGACAAAGTGGCGCGCACGTCGCGTTATAACACGCTGACAGCAGCGCCGAATTATCAATGATGCAATGGCAATTACTCGTGATGAATTTAATCAAGTCCCCTCTACTGGCATCATTCCTGATGACCGTGTTCCCGCATCTCAGTTTGCTGTGGGCTTCGCCTTCACATATCAAGGCAATGTGGACATCACGAACTTTAACCAGTCCTTTACGGCGCGCGTGGTCTTTCACATTACCGATGCCAACGACAAGGTTAAATATCTCATTCGCCTTATTGAGCCGTATAACCTCTTCATCATCCCTCTGGCGCCCGCGTTGGCGATTTACACATGGAACTGGGTGCCCAGCGGCGAGGTTATCGAAGGTTATAAATGGGCTGTGCCGGTGGATGTGCCGCCCGGTTTTGATCCTCCACAAATCGCCGACGCGCAGCCGATGGGAACGCTCGGCCTCGCGTCGTTTGGCGTTGACCCCGCCGAAGGCAGCGGCACAACCGATGCCACAGTGTTTTTACAAAGCACATTTTATTCGCGCCTCTTTACTGAATCGCTTTCACCCGGCGATAAAATCAAAATTCGCTTTCACAACATTAGTGCCGGTTTTGTCGTATCGCGCGCTTCATTGCTTTTGGCAACCGAACGTGCCAGTGCGGGTTTGGATACGACCTTTGACCGCGCCGGGGCGCTGCTTCATGCACGGGTGCCACCGGGCAAAAGCAGCCTCTTTACCGGGCGGGCTTGGCCGCTGTTTAAACAGCGTGATGTGGGGCGCTTAGTGCCCGGCACGATGCCGTCTTTGGTGGAATTGCCCGATGGTCGCGAAATCTTAGCCGTCAAGTTAAAGACCGGTGAGTATGTTGAATTTGAAAGCCAGACCAGCGAATGGTCATGGGAAAGGGCACAGTATCCCGATAAAGAAGCGGGCTTTGGAAAAACCATCGCCGCTTTATGGACGAACACAAAAATGCCACTCTTAGCCGCTTTTGGAGAAACCCGTGTCACGTTAGATGTGCAAGGTGGCTACTTATTGGCGCGCCGCGTGACCGATGACGAAGGGCCGGGCGCGGCGGCGCGCGTTTTAGCTGTGGATTCCAAGCAAACCTATTCAATTAACGCCGATGGCAGCGGCACGTTTTGGATCAGTGATTTGAGTGGGAAGCCCGTGGCTAAATCCGAGAGCGACGGTGCGACGTGGCAGGCTATTGAGCCACCAACTGAGGCAGTGTCATCATGAGCCGCCCCACGCCTCGCTTCATTCCGCAAATAAAGTTGTTCAATCGGCCTGTGCCCGCAAATGGCGCATTTGTTTTTGATGCAATGGCTTCGGCCCTGCGAGCGCTTGGACGTGTGGCACCGGGCCGCTTTTCTGGTGTGCAATGGAAATATCTGCGTGACGACGCGCAAGAATTCGACGGCGCGCCGGGAATGCCGCGCGATTTTCGCCCAGCGGTCTTGCTGCTGGATTATTCTATTCGCTGGAAAAATACGCGTGTTGGCGGCACGACGGGCCAAGGCGGACACTCGTGGCTCAATGAAAGCGACGGCTTGCCCGACTATGCGGCGATCATCGCTCTTGAAAAGCAAAAACTGCAAGATGAGATAGATGAACTCGAAGCAATTGAAACCGCGCAGCGTAGCACCGAACAAGCGCAACAATTAGCCGATGATTATTCCATCTTAGACGAGCTAAACGCCAGCGGTTATTTACGCACTGGTTATAATTTGCTCGGCACCAAAGTTAGTGGTTTGTTCTGGGGTGCGACTTTGGCTCCGGCGCAAGTGCGTAGCGGGTTCACGTTGGAAAAGGATGGCTCTTTTACTTTGGGTTTGCAGCGCTGGGAAGCGCCGCGCGAACTGTTTCTCCATACCTATACCATCGGCTTTGGACGCGGCATAACATGGTATGAACTCGTGATCGGCGACGATGGTAACCAGAGCACCTTTCGCCATTTCCGCAACATGAGCGAAACGCAACGTGAAAGCCTGCGCTCCCAACTCGAAAGCGTGCTTGATCGGGGCCGCTTGACTATTGATGACCACAAACAATTGCTCACATGGGAGGAAGAAGAAAAGGCCACTCGTGCCGCTGCTAAAAATCGGGATCGGGGCGAAAGGCAATTCACAGATGATGAATCGGCGCGCATCGCCCAATTGCAAAGACAATCCGATGTCTTGAAAGACAGTAAGCGCGGCTTAACATCAGCCGACGAAGAATTACGACGTGATTTAGAAAACCGGCTTTATTTGGCGCAAGAGCAATTCACGCTCATCGAAGGAGTGCGTTCACTGCTGGGCAAGCCTTTGACTTTGACGTTTCGCTTTTTAAAGTCGGGCTTTGTCGAAATTGCCTCCGATGCGGGAAAAAGTGGCAAAGGTTCGTGGCTTTATGAAAACAAGCGCATCACAGGTCTTGTGCCGCCGCGCTATCAAAGCGGCTTGCCCCATCAGTGCCGCATCTTCCTCAAATCCGATGGTGGCAAATGGGCGCTGGTTTTTGGCAATGCCTTACATCAGTTCATTGGCAGTTCATGGAGCCAGCCATTCACGATTCCTTTTAGTTTTGACCCAGAGATCGTGCAATTCGAGTGGGAGGCTGATGCTTCCTTTCCCGGTTGTCGGATTAATGCCGAACTGGTGCAGCTTCAGGCAGCCACGGTGGTGGCGAGCGTGCCGCTACCGGCTCAGTATCAAGTGCGCGTGGATTTAATTAGCAACGATGGGGTGAGCGAGGAAGAGGCAGGCAAAGGCACGCCGGAACTTTACTGGTTGGAGATGCACCTTCCGGCGGGAGCTTATCCCGCTTGGGGAATGCCGGTCTGGGATTCCGAAAATACCGCCAACTGGGAAAACGGCCTTGTGCGGCGCGTGCAGGATGTGACACTGCGCTGCGAAGATGTGCGTTCGATGTGTTGCGATGTGCTGCTGGCCGACGCTGGTAAGACGGCCAATTTGCCTGACAATATCGGCGCTTTAGCGTGCGATGTGGTTTTGTTGGATGGCTGGGACGAGGATGCGGCCATCCCCCTGATCACCAAGGCTATGGTCCCCACAGCTGATATGCGGCGCGTGAAAAGTCTGGATGGCACAAATGGCTTCACAGCCGCGCCCGATGTGGGTCACGGGCGGCGCCTTGATGCTGTGGGTTGTGAGAATTTCCTGACTTCGGAAATCGAAGCACGCCTATCGGGGCATAATAAATACCCCAATGACTATCTGCGCCAACTGGCGCTTGATGGCGGCTTGCATCCTGAATTGATTTTGTGGGACACCGGCAATATCGGCATCCCGAAAATCAACAAAGCCAAACCCGGCGATTATCCTTCGTGCAAACCGGCGCCGGGCGCGCGTTATCTGGAATGGATGCAAGATGTTGTGAAAAACCATTGTCCCGGTTGGGCTTTGGTAAGCGAATCGCTTGGCCTCAATTTAGTGCGCCTAACCAGTAATAGAGCGATTTTCGACCGGCCCGCTTTGGCCTATAATAACCCGCCCACCGTGCCCCTTGAGTCGCCGCTGTGCCTGCGCCATGAATTTCATTTGCGACAGGATACGCGCAATTATGTGACGAGGGTAACGGCCATCGGCGCCGTCAATCCTTTGACCGGAATGCGTTATGTAGCGACCGAGAGTTTGCCGCAAGCCCATGACAGCCGCTTTAGCGATTCGATGTATTTCATCAACCGCGAAATCGCCGTGACGCTGCCTTTTGATGAATCGCTGACTTCACAAGCGGCGTGCATCAGGCGCGCTCGTGAAGAACTGTTTTTGCGCGGACGCCCGCCACACTTTGGAGACATGACCATTGACTACGACGCCACGCTGCGTCCCAATCAACAACCGCGCGTTTTCGGCATTAAGTTCATCGTGACATCGGTTTCCTTTGGAGGATTGAATAGCGGACAGTCTGACAGAGAAAGGATGCGCGTCGAAGTGCAACTTAATGAGGATAGGAGGCCCGCCTAAACATGAGCAATTTAAACGAGCAGGATTTACAAGCGCGCGAAACCATGCGCCAAGCGCGGCCTGCGCTAATGGGAAGTCGTCTTTCAGGTGCGGCGGCAGCCGGAGCCTCCACGAATGTGCCACCAGCACCGTCAACGACAATCGTGGATGAAGACGGCATTGTGCGCCGCCGGTGGCTCGTGGGCGATGATTGGACAAATGAATTCTTTTTTGATTGGAGGCCCGACTAATGTCCCTCCATTTAGTGCGCTGCAATGAGCCGATTGGCGAGAGCGGCCAAAATTTCACGCCGGAAAATTTTCCGCAGGCGCATGATTACAACTCAACGCTGATTGAAAATGCCATCGGCGGCGGTGCCCTTGGTTCGGGCTTCGATTTCCTCGGCGATGGGCGCCTCGTGCAAAACGATTTTGCGGCGGGCGCGCCGGAACTAACACCTTCGCCCGCGCTTGCCATTCTCATCCCCACCGGCGCGAAACTGCGCATCGGGGCACCCTCTGGGTCGGGCGTCGAATACACGCTTGAAGAAGATGTGCTCTTGGACGGTGTCCCGCAGAATTTCACCGGCTACTGCGTGCCTGCGGTGGAATGGGACGAAGATTCGCAAACCTATCTGTGGAGCGCCGAGTGGTTGGAAACGCGCCCCGCGTTGGGCACGGGCGTATTGTGCAAAGTCACCACGAATGCCGATCAGGTTTTAACCATTGACAGCAGCGAAAACGAAGCCGATGTCATTCCGTGGCTGCCTGTCGTTTTAGCGCGTTTGCGCACCTTGAATGGTGGTGGCGGAGGAGGCGGCGAGGGCGGCGGTGGCTTCCTTTACAGCGGCATCGCACCGTGGCTGCCAGCACCAGACGACTCACGCGAGACCTACATTGTCATTGCGGCGATGTTGGCAGCTTTGCGCGCTGAATTGCTGGCGCTCATTCGCGATGGCGGTGTGCGGCCCCAGCAAACCGATCTGGCAAAGCTCATTGGCGAAAATGCCATCATGCGTCAGGAAATCGCCAAGTG
>JANMKN010000186.1:0-5486 GCA_031372065.1 Abditibacteriaceae bacterium
GAAGACCGCTTCAGGGCGGCGGATGACCGATTCAGGGCGGCGGATGACCGCTTCAGGGCGGCGGATGACCGCTTCAGGGCGGCGGATGACCGCTTCAGGGCGGCGGATGACCGCTTCAGGTTCAGGTCGTAGGCATTAGTCGCACAAAATCGGCGGGCACCACGATTTCTGGTGATAAATCGGGCAACAATTCCGTTCCTGTTTCGCGAAAGGCACACAAAACCAATTCTCCGCAGGAAAAACGATCATCCGTTGGCTTGAAATTGAGATGTAAGTTGTCAAATAAGCGCTCTAAAACTAAAATCAACACGCCCGACACATCATAACCGTCGCCCAATTGCTCTTTAGCCCATTGCAGCGCGGATAGACCGCCGTTTTCCGGCGCGGGGATGATAATATAATGGTGTTCGCCCGCCTCGCGCAAATTGCGGCGCACCACGCCACGCGGACGCGCTTCGATAACGCATTCGTCGCCTTCATAAAGCGCGACGTGATAATAACGCGAGCGCGTAAACCATGTAATCAAACGCGCCAAGCCGCGCGCGTTATAAAACAAGCAAATATCGCCCGGTTGCGGTGCCATAAAAGAGTTTTCGGGCCGTGAAATGCCTTATTTCGCGGTGGCTTTTTGCTTTTTGGCGTTGAGCAGCAAGCGTTCTTCTTCCAAAACACCTTCTTGCAAAACGTAGGCTTCGGCGGCAACAGCGTTGATAAAGGGACGGTCATGCGAAACCACAACAAGTGTGCCGTCAAAACTCGAAAGCGCCTCAATGAGAACCTGACGGCTGGCCGGATCAAGATGGTTTGTCGGCTCGTCGAGCAGCAGAAAGTTCGCCGGACGCATCAAAAACTTCGCTAAAGCCACGCGGCTTCGCTCGCCACCGCTGAGAACGCTGACCGTTTTATAAACCGCTTCGCCGCGAATGTTGAGGCGCCCCAATAAATTGCGCGCCACGCCTTCGGGCTGCAACGCGAGGCCATGCAAAACTTCCTGCAAAACGGTGCGATCCGCTTCCAATGCTTCGGCCTGATGCTGCGCGAAGTAGCCGATAATCACGTTATGGCCGAGTTCAATTGTGCCTTCGCTGGGCTGTTCGTCGCCCGCCATCAAACGCAAAAGCGTTGATTTTCCGGCTCCGTTCGGGCCAAGCAGCGCCAAACGCTGGGCGCGATTGATTTTGAGCGAAATATCTAACAAAACCACATCTTTGCCGTAACTTTTGGAGATATTTCGCGCCCGCAAAACATCGCTGGCCGATTTGGGCGCGGCGGGAAATTGAAAATTAATGGCGCGCGGCGCAGCTTTGGGCGCCTCGATTTTTTCGATTCTTTCAATGGCCTTCTCGCGGCTTTTCACTGCCGTCGCTTTGGTCGCTTTGGCGCCGAAACGGTCAATGAAAACTTGTTGGCGCTCCAATTCGCGTTGCTGACGCTCAAAAGCGGCCTGCTGCGCGGCGCGGCGTTCTTCTTTGACTTTCACGTATTGATGATAATTGCCGGAATAAATTTCGAGTTTGTGTTCGTCCAATTCGATAATGCGATCCACAACTTTATTCAAAAATTGTGGCTCATGCGAAATCATAAAAACCGCGCCGGGATAATCTTCGAGATAATTTTGCAGCCACTTGCGCGCGGCTTCATCGAGATGGTTGGTCGGTTCGTCGAGGAGCAGCAAATCCGGCTCGCGCAGCAGCAATTTCGCCATCGCAATGCGCATTTGCCAGCCACCGGAAAACTCATCGGTGAGGCGATTGAGGGCGCCCGTTTTGAAGCCGAGGCCATGCAAAACTTTGCCAATGCGCGCATCTAAGGTGTGCGCTTGCTGCATTTCAAGGTCGGTTTGCGCCTGCGCCAATTGACGCAGCATGGCGCGCTGTTCGTGGCCTTCGGCGGCAGCCACTTCGTCGCTGAGGCGCTCAATTTTCTCTTGCGCTTCGTCGGCTTCGGGCAATGCCGAGCGCATTTCTTCGCGCACGGTAATGCCGAGACGACACTGCGATTCCTGGGTCAGCAAACCGACAGTGCAGTGATTATCAAGGCGCACAATGCCCTCGTCGGGAGTCTCTTCGCCTGCGATAAGACGAAATAAAGTTGTCTTGCCGGTGCCGTTAGGCCCGACGAGTCCGGCGCGATCATGCGGGCCGATAAATAATTCCGCGTGTTGAAACACAATTTGCGGACCGTATTGTTTGGAAAGGTTTTCAATCGAAAGCATCGCGAAGAGTATAATCGCCTGCTCCGTGATGAACGTGTTTGAATACAGAATAGGACTTTCCCACAAGTTGCGCTAATTGTTATAAGCGGCTGCCTGATAGTGTTGCCATGCCTTGGCAATGTGTCAAACTGCGCCGTGCAATCACCAAAACGTTATGCCTAATCTCACTTCCGAACAACTCGAACAGTTTTACACGCGCGGTCACGTCATTTTACGCGAGTGTTTTTCGCGCGAAGTGGCGCGGAAAATGACCGATCAAGGCTTTGTGCGCTTGGGCTATGAAAAGGAAAATCCCGCGACATGGGTTGAAAAACGCGTGCATATGCCGGTGCTGAATCACTTGCCGGTGCGCGATTTTGCGCCGCGTGCTTACGAGGCAATTTGCGAATTAGTCGGCGGCGCGGAGCGTATCGAAGAGCCGCGTTGGAGCGACGGATTCATTTGCAATTTCGGCATTGGCGCCGATAGGCCGTGGGAGGCACCTTCGCCAAACGTCACAGGTTGGCACAAAGACGGCGACTTCTTTCGACACTTTCTCGATTCGCCCGAACAAGGCTTGTTGGTAATTGTGGTATGGACAGACATCGAACCACGCGGCGGCGGCACTTTTATCGCTTGCGATTCCGTTCCGGTTTTAGCGCGCTTTTTGGCCGAACGCCCGCAGGGCGTTTTGCCCAATGAGTATGGGTTTCAAGAACTGATTCAGGGATGTCGCGATTTCCAAGAAATCACAGGCCGCGTCGGCGATGTGGTTTTGTTGCACCCTTTTGTTTTGCACTGCGTTTCGCAAAATCACAACGGCACGGCGCGCATGATTACCAATCCGCCAGTGCATCTCAAAGAGCCGATGAATTTTGGGCGTGCCGACGGCAATTATTCGCCTGTCGAACGCTGCGTGTTGCGCGCTTTGAAGGTGGAGAACCTCGATTTTGTGCCGCAAAATCCGCGCGAACGCATCGTTCCCGAACGCGTGCGACTTCAAGCCAAAATGAAAGAAGAAGAACTCGCGCGTTTGGCAGTGGTAAGTGCTACCTAATGTGAATCTGGATTGGGGTTCTGATAGGCATTAACGCCGTATGGATGTTAGGTAAATTGCGTTTGCTGACCCTAAAGTAGGCTGGGCATTTGGCGTTGAGGATGCCCTGCGTGGCATGTAACTTTAAACAGCCATAGCTATAATAAACCAGTGCTTTGACCCGACACACGCGGCCTTATAATAGCTTGGCTTTTGGTGGCTTGAACCATGACCAGAAGAGGCGAGCAACAAGCAAAGTTGTGTGAAGGATGCACGGATTTGTTAGCTTAGTGTTAGGCGTTCATTCTCAGATGTTCTGGCTGCGGATTGCCTCCAATTTTTCCCAGTGTGTGTTGAATGTTGTTGTGTCTTGGCTATTCCACTCCGTCAAATCTCCTGAAGCAATAGCGCGCGACAAAATCTGAAAACATCGAATGTTAGAAATGTAATCTTCCTTAAAAAATCCATCTTCTTCATCTTTGCCATCAACTAAATAAACAGGATGATGCCAATGTCTGGTTTGAATGAAAACCTCTAAATCTGGCGTGTCGTGAAGCAATGTTCTCAGTTCGGTCTCAGAGGCAAAGAAGGGATGATCAAGGTGATGGCAAAGGAATCGTAGCAAACAACCCGGTTCAATCGAATCTGGCCCTGTCCGCTTCTCCTTAAAGATGATGCCTGCTGCCCTATAATCAGCTTCGGTGGGCGTAAAGTCAAACCTCTGACCCTTGAAGAGAATAGAGAAGCTGGCTCGGTCACCCAGCCACGTTTTCCACGGCTCATTACCGACGCCATATTTCCAGAGTGGGGCATCTGCAACTTCTTCAAACAGCGAACTCTCACCAAGTTCGCCTCCCCAACTAAAACCACCTTCCAATAGGCAACTACCAGCCCCCCCAACCCAATTGTGGAAATCTACTGTGCCGTCGCTGTAATGAGGTATCTCGACGAAAACAGCCCAATCTCGCGAGGAGCGAAATACTGTTAATCTTGTGTCAGCAAGGTGCGCTCGTCCATCGTTGGCAAGAAACGGCAATGTGCCCTGACAAGAATCTATGTGTTGCAAAATCTCCTGTGCTTCCATTATTCTGCTCCTACCCCTTTCGTGTTTTCATCGACGAAACGCTACACAGCAATATGCCCTTTTGCAGCCTGATATAATGGGGGTTCCATCAGCCTCGCGCTCATTATGCCCGTTGTAACGTGATGTAACAGAGTTTTATCAGCTTCCACACAGTTTGAGGTCAGAATTTTGTTTTTCCTCACTATGGTAAGATGCCCGCTTTCGTTTTCGCCCATTTCACGCGGTCAAGGGCATCTTGCACGCGGGTTTCGCTGAGTAAGCCGTCATCTAAAGCGCGTTCGATGGCTTCAATGGCGGCTTGGGCCGAATCGGGCGAATGGCACCATAAAAGCAAATCGCAACCGGCATTTAAAGCGCGCACGGCAATGCTGCCCGGCGGGTCTTGTGGAAGGGCCTTCATATCCAAATCATCAGTCACAACGAGGCCGCGAAAATTTAATTCTTCGCGCAAAAGGCCGGTTGTAATCGCGGGCGATAACGTCGCGGGCGTGCCGGAATCGTCCAAACAAGGCACCTCGATATGGCCGACCATAATCGCGGCGACTCCAGCAGCAATGGCGCTGCGAAACGGCTGCAAATGCGGATTTAATTCCTCGCGCGTGGCAGCAAAAGTGGGTAGCGCCTGATGCGAATCTATGCCCACGCCGCCGTGTCCGGGAAAATGCTTGGCGCAGCATAAAACGGTGCCTTGCGCGGCGCGAATATATTCGGCTGCCAGCAAAGCGGATTGCATCGGATTGCTCGAAAAAGCGCGGTCAGCAATAACGGTATCATCGGGATGAACCGGCACATCGCAAACCGGCGCAAAGTTGAAGTTGATGCCGACATCGCGCAGTTCGGCGGCGACTGTGGCTGCTGTAATTGCCACTTGCCGCGCGCCTTGCTGGGCTAACTTTTTCATACGCGGAATCGGCGTGAAGCCATCAGTTAGGCGTTGCACGCGCCCGCCTTCTTGGTCGGTGGCAATAAGCGGCGCTTCGTCGCATAATTCGCCGATGCGCCGCGTTAAACGGCGCACTTCGTCGGGTTTTCCGGCATTGCGGCCCATCAAAACCACGCCGCCCGGCTGCAAAGCGCGCACGGCAGTTAAATCGTTATCGGCAGGCAGGCCGATCATTAAAAGTTGTGAAATTTGCACGATAGTATTCAAATAATATAGAACACGGAGCCTT
>JANMKN010000234.1:0-15446 GCA_031372065.1 Abditibacteriaceae bacterium
GCACTTCGGGCCCGCCCCTAACCACACCCCAATACCCCCCACGCCCCCCCCAAAGGGCCCGCGCGCAGCAAAAACAAAAACGCAAAAACGACGCTACTTTAAACAAAAGTAGCGTCGTTTTAACGAAACGAAGTTAGCGGAGCGCAGCTTGGCGGCTATCTGCACATCGTTTCTTAACTGTGTCGGGTCGGCACCTTTACAAATTATCGGTGCCTCGTTACAGAGACATACTTTTGTTCTATGAGCCTTTGCTGCACCTCCTATCGCGCCCGCTAAACCTTTATGAGCGTCTTCTAAACCTCTATGAACCTCGGCTAATGTTCTATGAACCTCAGCTAAAGTCCTATGAGGCTCAACTAAAGTTCTATGAGGCTCGCCTAAAGTTCTATGAGCCTCGCCTAAAGTTCTATGAGCCTCAGCTAAAGTCCTATGAACCTCATCTAAAGTTCTGAGAGCGCCTTCTGCACCAACTTCGGCGCCCTCTGTGGTTATGTAACCCGCTGTGGAATGGCGAAAGTATGCCGAAAAGGGGCAAAATGTCTATAGTTTGATCCATTTGACTGTAGATTTTTTTTGTCGCTGTGGTTTTACAATGGTGCGCTGGTTCCAAGACCTTTGTGACACGGTAAGATTACTTTTATGAACGTGCAAGAATTTGTTCGCAAATGGACGCTTAATAACAGATCGGAAAAGTCGGCTTCGCAGGAACAATTTATAGATTTATGCCGTTTATTTGAACATCCGACACCTAATGACGATGCCTCCGGTGATGATTTCGCTTTTGAAAAGGGCGCCGAGCGGATTGGCGGCAAGTCGGGGCAAGGTTGGGCCGATGTCTGGAAGCGCAATCATTTCGCGTGGGAATACAAAGGCGCGCACGCCAATTTGGAAGCGGCATTGAAACAACTGCTTCAATATCGCGGCAACCTTGATAATCCGCCGCTTTTGGTGGTGTCGGATATGAAAAAATTCATCATCCACACCAACTGGACAAACACGCCCGATAAGCGCATTGAAATTTCGTTGGAAGACCTCAAAGAAGCACACAAATTCGCGCAGTTGCGCGATGTGTTTCATGACCCCGACCGCCTGAAACCCGACCGTCGTATTGATGACATCACGCAGGACGTGGCGGCGCGCTTTGCGGAAATCGCCCTCTCGATGAGCGGCACGCGCGAAAATCCGGGGCGCTTCGAGCCGCTGCGCGTAGCGCGATTTCTTGACCGCGTGGTGTTTACCCTGTTCGCCGAAGACGTTGATTTGTTGCCCGACCAATGCTTTTCCAAAATTTGCGAAGGCGATAAAACGCGCTATAATCCGGCGCGCTTTGCCGCGCAACTGCGCCAACTGTGGGACGCGATGGAAAACGGCGGCGATTTCGGGCCGTATCCGATTCGGCATTTCAACGGCGGCTTGTTTCGTGAGGTAGAAGTTTTGGAGCCGACGCAAACCGAACTCGATAAGTTGCGTGACGCGGCGCGCACTGATTGGAGCAACGTGGATGCTTCGATTTTTGGGACGCTGTTCGAGCGCGCCCTCGACCCCGATAAACGCTCGCAACTCGGCGCGCATTACACCTCGCGCGGGGATATTGAGGATTTGCTCGAACCCGTTTTGCTGCGTCCCCTGCGCGAGGAATGGAACGGCTTGCGCGACCGCTTGACGCCGCTTTTGGACGACCCGACGCCGCGCGAAACCATCGCGCAGCAGGTCAACGACTTCGGGCAAAAGTTGGCCGCATTGCGGGTGCTTGACCCGGCCTGTGGCAGCGGCAACTTTCTGTATATCGCGCTGCAAAGCCTCAAAGACATCGAACAAAGTGTGCGCGTGTGGATGCGCGATGCCGGTTTGCGCGAGGATTTCCCGTCTATCACGCCCGCCAACTTTTGCGGCCTTGAATTAAATGTTTACGCGCATGATTTAGCCGCCACCACGCTGCAAATCGGCTGGTTGCAATGGCTCAAACGCAACGGCGCGCCCACGCCGCCCGAACCGATTTTGCAAGCGCCGGTTGATATTCAAAACCGCGACGCCCTGCTGGAAATTCCCGACCCCACCAATTTATCCACTGCGCACGAAAGAACGTGGCCGACTTGTGATGTTATCGTCGGCAATCCGCCGTTTTTGGGCGGAAAATTGTTACGCCGCGAGATGGGCAATGATTATGTTGAAGCGCTGTTCAGGGTTTATCGAGGACGTGTGCCCGCAGAAGCAGACCTATGTTGCTACTGGTTTGAGAAAGCTCGCGCCTGCATCCAAATGGCGGATGCGAGTCGCGCTGGGTTATTGGCTACACAGGGCATACGTGGTGGGGCCAATCGTGAGGTATTAAAGCGCATCAAAGAGAGCGGAGACATTTTTTGGGCTGTTTCGGATCGCAAGTGGATGCTCGACGGAGCGGCTGTTCACGTCTCAATAATTGGTTTCGACGCGGGTCAAGGAGCACGAACGAGCCACTTTCTTGATGGACAAAGTGTGCCGCGTATCAACTCAAATTTATCGGGTGGCATCGATCTTACTGAAGTGTCTCCGCTTTTAGAAAATCGTGGATTGGCGTTTATGGGCGACACAAAAGGCGGCGCATTCGACGTTTCATTTCAGGACGCCCAAATATGGCTGCACTCGCCAAATCCTCACGGCAACCCCACGTCCGACGTTTTATTGCCTTGGATAAATGGACAAGATGTCACTGGGCGTTCGCGTGAAATGTTTATTGTGGACTTTGGAATGCTTTCCCAATCTGAAGCTGAACTTTATGAAATGCCCTACGGACACATTGAATCATTTGTCCAACCGGTAAGGGCCAACAACAACCGAGAACTCTACCGTCGATTTTGGTGGCGCCATGTCGAATCGAGACCCGGTATGATAGCTGCGTTGCGTCCGCTGCCACGCTTTATCACTACGCCAACCACAGCTAAACATCGTTTATTCACATGGGTTGAACCCCCAATTATTCCCGATCATGCCCTTATTGCTTTTGCCCGCGACGATGATTATTTTTTCGGCGTTCTTCATTCGCGCGTGCATGAAGTGTGGGCATTGCGACAGGGCACGCAGTTGGAAGACCGCCCCCGCTATACGCCCGAAACGTGCTTTTTGACTTTCCCGTTTCCGCATCCGACGCCGGAACAAGAAGCGGCGATTGCAGCGGCGGCGCAACGGCTTCACGAGCGGCGCGAAGCATGGCTGAATCCGTCCGAGTGGCTGCGTGAGGAAGAAATCACGTTTCGGGCGGGTGTTTCGGGGCCGTGGGCGCGTTTGGTGCGCGACCCCGACGAGCGCGGCATCGGCACCGCCACTTATAGGCGCCGCGTCATGCGCGACCCGCGCCAAACGGTCACCGCGTCGCGCTTCGATGCCGCCACAAAAACATGGCGCCCGACAACCGAATGGCTGGAAAGTGCTTTGCCACGCCGCACGCTAACCATGCTTTACAACGAGCGTCCGGCGTGGCTGGCTTCGGCGCACGCCGCGCTGGATGCCGCCGTTTGTGCCGCCTACGGTTTGCCCGCCGATGCCTCCGACGAAACCATTTTGTCGCATCTGTTAGCACTCAACGCCGAGCGGGCCGCAACTAACTGATTAATTGCTTGCACGCGGCGTTTGGCCTACGGTGAAATAGAGAACAGGAGTTAAGGGAGGCTTCGATAGGCAACAGCCTATCTGCTGTGGCCGTATTTTTATTGGGCGCGCACTGTCAATTGATCACTCATGTTACGCAGTGAGGTTGTGGTAGGCACTGGAAAGAGCGACTTCGTCGCTCGTCCCCTCACCCGGCCTCTCCCCCATTCGCTTCGCTGGGGAGAGGCGAACTTGACTATTAGGTCCTTGCCCTCCTCAATCGGGCAGGAGCGCTTGCGTAAAGCACTCCTCTCCCCATGGGGGAGAGGCCGGGTGAGGGGACGAGCAGCTTTGCTGCTCTTTCCAGTGCCTACCATAAGCGCACTGCGTAACATGAGTTGATCATACAATTAGGAGCTTTTGGATAACCTTGGCGTGCAAGGCAGAGAGTAGAACATGGCAACAAACGCTTTGACGAAAAGCGAAAACCAAATCAGTTAGTTGACACGCGCAAATCGCGCAGTAGTGGCAACAAGGCCAAGCGCCACATGGCGGCGCCTTCTACAAAGTGTTCAAATTGACGCCTGAATGGATGCAAGACGAAACCTTCGGCAGTGACTACCGACATTTTCGGCAACCCGTTTGAACTGCCTCAACCATGAGCAAAAATTCACATTATCGCGCTGTTATTATTGGCTGCGGCTCACGCGCCAACGCGCACGTCGCGGCTTACAAACATCTGCCCAAAGCGCAAATCGTGGCGTGTGCCGCGCCAACTCCAACGCGGCGCGAAAAATTGGCCGCCGAATTCGGTTTGCGCGCCTACGACGAGGCCGCGACGATGCTTGAACAGGAAAAACCCGACCTTGTGCATATCGTGACGTGGCCTTCCGTGCGCCTGCCCCTGATGCGCCTCGTCGCCGAAAGGGGCGTGCCGCTTTGCACACTGGAAAAGCCCGTTGCGGTTGGCATTGGCGATTGGCACGAACTGCAAGATTTGGCCGATTCGCCCACGAAATTCGCGGTTTGCCACCAATTTCGCTGGCAAAAAGATTTGGTCGCTTGCCGCGCGGCTTTGCAATCGGGCCAACTCGGCGCGGTGCGTTTTCTTGATTTTTCGGCGGGCATGAACGTATCGGGGCAAGGCACGCACATTTTGAATTACGCCATGTCGCTGAACAACGAATCGCCCGTCACGCACGTTTTTGGCGCGGCGGCGGGCACGCAGGGCATGAGCGGCGGGCATCCCGCGCCGGATGACACCATTGGCTATCTCACATTCGCCAACGGTGTGCGCGGCTTGTGGAACAACGGCCCGACGGCGCCGCGCTGTGGCGACGCCTCAACCGAATGGCAACACGTTCGCGTGGCGGCTTACGCCGCGCGCGGCAGCGTATCTTATGAAGAATTCGGGCGTTGGGAAATCGCTGGGCCAGACGGCGTGCAAAGCGGCGATTTTGGTGGCATGGAAACGTGGAAAGCTAACAATTTACTGGCGCAGGCCGCGTTTCATCGCGCCATGTTCGACTGGCTTGAAACCGGCGCCGCACCGGGCACCAATCTGCGCCAATCGCTGCACGAATGGCACGTCGTTTTGGCGCTTTACGCCAGCGCATTGGAGCGTCGTCCGATTGAAATTGAAATTTTTTCGCCGGACGCTGCTTTGTTCGAACATCTGCGCGCGGCGTTGAGTGCTTGATGACTCAGGGTTCTTTCATAATTTTCTCAGCAAAAAATCGCGCAGCACCAAAACCACTTCGCGCGAGGTCATTGTCAGGCGGCGCGAGAACACATAATTGGGCGAAGGCGAAACGACGGTTTGCAAACCTTGCTTGCGAAAATTCGCGCGGGCGCGGAATAGGTGATACGGCTCGCTGACGATAATGACGCGCCGCCAACCATGAAAGCGGCAAATGCGCGCCGCATTGACGGCGTTTTCCCATGTCGAATGCGACTCGTCTTCCAGAAAAACAGCACGCGCAGGAACGCCTGCGGCGATGGCTAAATCGGCGGAGACGCGCGCTTCGGCAGGCGGATTCGTGCCGATGCCACCCGTTGTGATAATCGCAGCGGCCAGACCGCGCTTATAAAGTTTGACGGCGTGCAAAGTGCGCTCGCGCAACGCGCCGCTGGCCTTGCCCTGCTCGGTGACGTGCGCGCCCAAAACAATAATCGCATCGGACTTTGCGGCGTGGTCATTTTGGCCCCAGCGATCAAGAAACAATAGCAACGCGCCAAAACTTAACAGCAAAGCGCCGCCACCGGTCAAAGCGATTTTGAAAACTTTTTTACGATTCTTCATTAGGCATTCAATCATGCGCAAACTTCGACATTTGGACGCGGCCCGCTTCATCGAATTCGACGCCTTCGGCTTCAAGGCGATCTCGTTGATCACGGGCCAGCAAAGGATTGCGCTTGGAAATGCGCAAGGCGCCGTCTTTGCCCACAACGCGCCACCACGGCACTTGTTCGTGCGCGTGAATCATAATGCGCCCGCAAATGTAGCCGCTGATAGGCGGCTCGCAGCAGGCGCCGACAGCGCCGTAACTCATCACGCGTCCGGCAGGAATCGCCCGCACGATTTCGTAGATTTTTGCGACAATTTTCTCGTCCGTAGCGGCATTTGCATCTGCTAACGGGCCGGCGGCGGGCTGCTCCGGCGTATTACTGAACTCTTCAAACAAGCGTCCTTGTGATTTCATGGCGGTTATACTTTCCCCGTTTCGACAACACCAAATAGCTTAACTTTCTTTTTCGATGAGCATTACATCCGCACAATCCGAACCCGTTCGCGACGAGTCGTTCCCGATTTCATCGCCTGCCGATTCCAGTCACTCCGCGTCAGCGGCCATCGGCACTCTTTCCGCTGCCGCCCTGCCGGGCGCGGCCTTTCATCCTGATGAATTCAACGTAGATGTTTCGCAAACCTCGTTGGCCGAAGCCGACGAAGTGCTAAAAGCCACGCTCGAAGAAGCCATGAGCGCGGTAGGCGGCACGCGGGCGTTTTTGGCGCTGGTAGATACTACTTTGGGCGAATTGGCCTTGCGTTTTACAGCCGGCGAAGGCTGGACAAACGATGTGCGACGTTTGCGCGTTAACCTGCATCCCGACGAGCCGGGCAGCGCCGAAGCGCGCGGCGGCGGGCGACGCGGCATCACGCGGCACGTTTTGTTGACCAATCGCCGCTATTGGACGGGCAATGTCACGGATGACCCGCATTATATCGGGTTTTTCGAGGACGTAAAAAGCGAAATTGCGATTCCAATTGTGACGCATGGCGGCGGCGCTGTTGGCGTTATCAACGTCGAAAGCGCTCAGGCAGACGCTTTTACCGAAGATCACGCCAACCAATTAACGGTTTTGGCGCGGCGCGTGGCACTCATCATTTCGATGGCCGAGCATCAATTGCGCGAAGAAGCGCTGATTGCCATCGGCAAGGAATTCAATTCGTTAGACGACCTCGAAGCGCTAATGCAAGAAGTCGTGCAACAAGCGACCAAAGTTTTGCGGGCCGACGATTGCTCGTTGTTTTTGATGGACGACGACAATGATATGCTGCGTCTCGCCGCCAGTCATGGACATTTGAAAGACCGAACCGGCGTGCAAGCCGCGCCTTACGGACGCGGCGAAGGCTTAACCGGCTGGGTCGCGCAACACGCGCAGGTGATTCGCACCGGCGATCCGCGCCATGATCCACGCTGGAAAGGCTTGATTATGGAAGCGCCCGCCGGAGACATCGCCGCCGTGATGGCGGCGCCGGTTTTGACGCAACGCTCGAAAACCGGCGTGTTGCGCGTGGTGCGCTTGCGTAAAGGTTTGCTGACATTTTTATCGCAGGAATTTACCCAAGCCGACGAAGACATTTTCGTGACTTTAGCCGGCCAGTTATCGGTGGCGATTGACCGCACGCGCCTTTTGAATCGCATTTTGCAATCTGAGCGCATGGCCGCGTGGGGCGAAATGAGCGCCCGTGCTGCCCACATGATTGGCAACACGGTTTTTGGCGTCAAAGGCCATTTAAACGAGTTGAATCACATTGTCCGCGAAAATACCAAAGCCGAGTCGCAGCCGGAAAATTGGGACGACGCCAAGCAATTGCTGGAACACGTCAGTCGCGGCATTTATCGTTTGGAAGGCATTTTGGGCGAGTTTCGCGATTTCGTGCTGGCGACGCAGTTGCATCCGACGGAAAACGACATCAATCAATTGATGCGCCGCGTGACTTCGGAAACTTTCCCAAAGAATTCCAACGTAGATTTGGTGCTGAATTTAGCGCCCAGTTTGCCTCCGGTTGCGGTGGATGAAGTCAAACTAAAGCGTGCCTTTAGCGAACTCATCGAAAACTCGGTAGATTTTCAACCGATGGGCGGTCAATTGACGATTCGCACGGCAGTGGCCGACGCCGATACCATCGCCGCGCTGACGCGCCAATCGTTTCAGGGGCCGGTTTTGCAAATTGAATTCATAGATCACGGCCCCGGCCTGAGCGAGCAAGACCGCGAACGCGTGTTCACGCCGTTTTACACGCGCAAAGCCAAAGGCATGGGCCTTGGTCTTTCGATTGTCAAAGGCATCATCGAAGCGCACGGCGGCGTTATTCGTGAAATCGGCGATGTGAATACCAATCGCGCGGTCAGCGATGCCCGCCAAGGCGCGCATTTTCTGGTGCTATTGCCCACCACACAAGTTGAAACGCCAGGTCAGGACGGAGATTTATCGGATCAACCAACGCCGGAATCCAAACGGAAAGATTAGGAATCATAATGGGACGAATTTTAGTGGCGGACGACGAAGATGATGTGCGCCTTTCCTTGCAACGGCGCTTAAGACGCGAAGGCCACGAAGTGGCTATCGCCGGTTCGCAGGCCGAGGCTATCGAAGCCATCAAAACATCGGAGCCACCTTTCGATTTGGTGCTTTCCGATATGCTGATGGAATCGCCCAATTCGGGCGTGGAAGTTTTGAAAGCCACCTTAGCGCGCGACATTTTCACCGAAGTGATTGTGCTGACGGCCTATGGCAATGTGTCCAACGCCGTTGAATGCATGAAGCTCGGCGCCTTCGATTATGTGGAGAAAAACATCCCCGATGTGGATGTTTACGAATTGGTTTGCATCAAGGTTGATCAGGCCTTGGAACGGCGCCGCTCCTCGCTCGCAACCTTGCGCAAAATGGAGCAATTCGCCAAAGGCCGCGACCCGGAAACATTTAAAATTGGTTAATTATGCTCGACCCAAATCAGCCACCGGCTACGCTGTCCGAGATGGCACAACGCTCGTTTGTGCGGTTCGCCAATGAACGCTGTTTAGGTGCCAAAGGCACCGCTGGAAATTACGAATTTGCCACCTATGCGCAGATTGCGGAGCGCGTGCGCGTGGTGGCAGGCGGCTTGTTGGCGTTGGGATTGACGCGCGGTGACCGCGTGGCGATTTTGGCAGAAAATCGGCCCGAATGGGCGATTGCTGATTTAGCCTGCCAAATGCTCGGCGCCATCGTCGTGCCATTGTTTTCGACTTTGCCACCGCCGCAAGTGCAATACATTTTGCAAGACAGCGGCGCGAAAATCGTTTTCGTTTCCGACCAAAAGCAAAAACAAAAAATTGACGCCCTCGCCGGGCAAATTCCCGATGTCAGCGCTGTAGTCACGATGGATGAAGAGGCAGTTTTAGCCGTGCCGACCAGCGATGCCAAAGTTCTCGCCTTTCGCGAATTGGAAAAGCGCGGCGAGATTCATCTGGCGCAGCATCCCGACGATTACGAAACCTCATGGCCCGCCGCACAAGCGGGCGATGTGGCGACGATAATCTACACTTCCGGCACCACCGGCAATCCCAAAGGCGCCATGCTGACGCACCGCAATATCGTTAGCGACGTGGACGCAGTTTTGGCCTCAATTAAAGAACTGAAACAAGGCGACACATTCCTGTCTTTTTTACCGCTGGCGCACGTTTATGAGCGCACGGCGGGCTATTATTTGCCGCTGCGCATCGGGGCGCCGATTGCCTACTGCGAAAGCCTCTTCACGGTTGACAAAAACATGGCCGAAGTGCGCCCGAACGTGATGTTTTGCGTGCCGCGCCTGAACGAGGCCATGCGCGAAAAAATTATAGGTCAGGCGAAATCGCTGCCCGAAGGCAAACGCGAAAAATTTCAGGAAGCCTTAGAACTCGCCAAAAAAGCCGGCGCGCATCAAGGCGGCTTGCCGGATGCGCCGGGTTTAGGTTTGGGCGAAAAACTGAAGCACAAAGTTTTCGATGCGATGGTTTATTCCAAAATCCGCGAAAAATTCGGCGGCCAATTATGGGCGTTTGTGTCCGGCGGCGCGCCGATGTCGCCCGATGTGGGGGCTTTGTTTTTGGGCATGGGCATCGAAATTTTAGAAGGCTACGGCTTAACCGAAACCTCGCCGGTCATTTCGGTGAATCGCCCCGGCAAAATCAGGTTGGGCACTGTCGGCCCGGTTCTTGAAGGCGTCGAAGTGAAAATCGCCGCCGACGGCGAAATTTGTGTGCGCGGCAACACGGTGATGAAGGGCTATTGGAACAAACCCGACGAAACGCGCGAAGCCATTGACGCCGAGGGCTGGTTTCACTCCGGCGATTTAGGTTCGCTCGACGATGGCTATTTGCGCATTACGGGCCGCAAAAAAGACCTTTTGGTGCTCGCCAACGGCAAAAAAGTCGCGCCCGCACCGATTGAATTGAAAATGACTTCCTCGCCGTTTATTCAGCAAATCGTGCTGCTCGGCGACAAGCAAAAAGCCGTGTCTGCCTTGATTGTGCCTCACCTTGAACGCCTTAAAGAGTGGGCCAAAGAAAACCAAATCGGAGCCGAAAACGATGCCGCGTTATTGAAACAAAGCGCCGTGCAGCAACTCATGCGCAAAGAAATTGATGCGCAATCGAGCGCGCTGGCCGACTTTGAAAAAATCCGCAAAGTGGCGCTGCTTTCGGAGCCATTTTCCGTCGAAAAAGGCGAAATGACGCCGACTTTAAAAATCAAACGCAACATCATCGCCGAAAAATACGGCCACTTAGTTTTGGAATAACAACGCCATCATTCGCTTGTTGTCAAAGTGCTGTCGTTAGTTTCTTCTCGTAAGCGGTGCGCGTTATGAAAACCTCGTTCAAATTTTCCACGTTGTTATTTTTGCCGTTGCTGTGGCATGGCAAGGTTTTCGCGGCAGAAAAAAAACCGGACGCGCCTCCGGTGACGATGGTAGATTTTCGCCCGCAAATGACCAAATGGGGCTTGCGCCTCAAGCAGCAAGGCGCGCGCAACACTTGCGCGGTTTTTGCGCTGTCCGGCGCGTTGGAATTCGCCTTGGCAAAACAATTAGATCGCGGCGTGCGGCTCAGTGAGGAATATCTAAACTGGTCGGCCAACGTTGCCAATGGCGATGGGCGCGACGGTGCGACGTTTCCCGCATTAGTGGATGGTTTTAATCGCTGGGGCATCTGCCGCGAGAGTTTGATGCCGTATAGGGCTTCTCAAAGCAACTTCATTCCGCCCAGCGAGGCAGCTTTAAGCGACGCGAAAAACATCTGGAACATAGGTTTTCAACGCCACTGGATTACACGCGGCCAACGTATGACCTTGACCGATTTGGCCGAGGTGAAAAAAGTCATGCGCAACGGCTTTCCAGTGTGCGGCGAAGCGGAGCATTGCTTGCTTTTAATTGGTTTCAACGACGATCCGCGTCAACCGGGCGGCGGCACATTTCTCACCCGCAACTGCGCCACCGTGCGCTACGAAACCATGTCCTACGCCGAAGCCGCACAGAAATTTTATTCGCTGCTATGGATTGAAATTCCCGACCTTAAGCCAACAGAAACCGAGAAAACCACTGGCAAAAATTAAATTGCGTAGTTGCTTTGCAAGAGTAAGA
The DNA here is from genome assembly GCA_031372065.1 of Abditibacteriaceae bacterium. Classification (GTDB taxonomy): domain Bacteria; phylum Armatimonadota; class Abditibacteriia; order Abditibacteriales; family Abditibacteriaceae; genus DASWNL01. Next base: position 11,453 of record JANMKN010000234.1, read on the forward strand.
CGAACCGGAAACTATTTATAAGAGTCAGATGAAATTTAGCATATCTGGTAAGTTGGCAGGCGTTGCCATAGGTATATTCATTGGCTTGGTCTGCTTCTTTGTGTTGCCTACTAATTCCACTGTTTCCAGTTATATTCCGGTTATCGCGGGCGGTAGCATCAGTGGTTATATATCAAAAACGGATGGCGTCCTTTGCGGTATGCTCATTGGGTTGTCGCAGGCGATTTTGGTAATGTGGATTTTGGGGTCTATGCTGCCCATTTTAGGTCCAGCGGCTGCCAGCAAGTCGTTGCCGGGGATAGCTGTAACTTTTATTTTAGTGGTGACATTAGGGGCAGCTTCTGGGGCATTCGGACAGTGGCTGAGAAACCGTTAAAACTGACCGCCACACACTAAGAGCTGAAGTGCATAGCCGAGACCCTGAAAACGCCCTCAACATATCTGAAAACGCGATTTCGCTGTTTGAAGAGGGCATCCGCCAACCTGAAAAAACAAAACCTCCGCCTGAAAAGCGGATTTCCTGACCTGAATCGCGATTCAGGTCGTGAAATAACTGGTTCAGGGCATCTTTGAGTGGTTCGGATTAGGGATGTTCCTGCCGAAGAACAAAACTCTTGCGCGACACCTCAGTATCTCGAAGTGGGGTGAATAAATAACCGCAAGAACGCGTCTGGTTTGCGGAGTGAAGTTCGGTCAGCAATTATTCTCAAACGATTTATCCAGCAGCAACAGTAAATTCAAACCAGCGTTTGACACATTCCCAAGCCTCGGCAACACTTTGAGGCGCCGTCACTTAGGAGAAAAATGACTATTACCAATGCGGTTGTGCCCGTCGCCGGACTTGGCACGCGTCTTTTGCCCGCCACCAAAAGCCAACCCAAAGAAATGTTGCCTGTGGGCAAGCGTCCCGTGGTGCAATACATCGTCGAGGAACTGGAACGCAACGGTTTCGAGCGATTGCTTTTCATCACCGGCGCCAACAAAGATTCGATTGAGAATCACTTCGATTACGATCCGGTTCTGATTCGCCATCTGCGCGAAGCCGGCAAGGAAGATTTGCTGGCCGAACTGGAATATGAACGCGCCAACATCAAGTTTTTTTATACGCGCCAGAAAATGCAGCGCGGCCTTGGCGATGCTATTTTGCACGCCGAAGATTTTTCCGGCACCGCGCCCTTTGCCGTGGCACTCGGCGATTCGATTTTGGGGCGTCACGCGCAAAGCACAACGCTTTCGCGCATGGCAGAAATCTTCGGCGAAAGCGATTGCGCCGCTGTTATCGCGTTTGAAGAAGTGCCCGCACACGAAGTGCATCAATACGGCATCGCGCATCCTGAAAAAGCGGTGTTGGACAGCACACCTTTTGTATTGCGCGACATCATCGAAAAACCGGCGCGAGGCGAAGCGCCTTCCAATTTAGCGGTGGCGGCGCGCTATATTTTTTCGCATCGCATTTTTCCAGCTTTGCACGACACCAAACCGGGCAAAGGCAACGAAATTCAACTCACCGACGCCATTCGCCTGCTCATTCGCAGCGGCGAAAAAGTCATCGGCTTGAGATTGCCGCCGGGCGAAACGCGCTACGACATCGGCAACTTTCAAAGCTACTTCGAAGCCTTCGTAGACTTTGCGCTGCACGACCCCGAATACGGCGAAAACTTGCGTGATTACGTCAAAAAAGTGTTGGCGGAGATTGAAAATTAATGCGCACGATTAAAACGCAGGCCTTTGCCCGCGCGGGATTGGTCGGCAATCCGTCCGATGGCTACTTCGGCAAAACGATGGCAATGAGCGTGCGCAATTTCAGCGCGCAAGTTGTGCTTTACGACTGGCCGACGCTGGAAATTTTGCCTTCGAAAGCCGACCTTGTGCAGTTCGAAAGTTTGAGCGAACTCGCCGCCGATGTGGGCCGCAACGGTTATTATGGCGCGCTGCGTTTGGTGACGGCGAGCCTCAAAAAATTCCACGATTACTGCGTGGAAAGCGACATCAAACTGCCGCAGCAAAATTTTTCGATACGCTACAACACCGACATTCCGCGCGGCGTGGGTTTGGCCGGCAGTTCGGCGATTATCACGGCCACTTTTCGCGCTCTCATGCAGTTTTACGCCGTGGATATTCCACGCGAGATTTTGCCAAACTGGGTGCGCGCCACCGAACGCGAAGAGCTGCGCATCGAAGGTGGCTTGCAAGATCGCGTCGCGCAAACTTACGAAGGCGTGATTTATATGGATTTTGACCGCGCCAAAATCGAGCGCGATGGTTTCGGCTTTTACGAAAATCTTGATCCCAAGTTACTGCCGCCACTTTATTTGGCCTTCCGCACCGACCTCGCGGAAACTTCGGACATTGTGCATAACAACTTGCGCGAACGCTGGGAAGCGGGCGATAGAACTGTGCATGAAACCATGCAGGAATTTCGCGAACTCACCACGCGCGCCAGAAACGCTTTATTAGCGGGCCATCACGCCGCTTTTGGCCGCTGCATTGACGAAAATTTTGAGTTGCGCCGCAAAATCATGCCAATCAATCCCGGCCATTTAAACATGGTCGAAGCCGCGCGCGAATGCGGCGCCACCGCGCATTTCGCGGGCAGCGGCGGCACCATCGCGGGCACTTACGATGCACCAGAAACCTTCGCGCGCTTGCAGGAAAAACTTGGCAGCATGGGTTGCGCTGTCATCGTGCCGAAGGTGATTTAGGAAGTGACGAGTAAAAAGTGAAAAGTAACGAATAAAGACAGTTACTTTTCGCTTTTCACGTCCGGGCGGCCAATAGAATAATAGGTAAAACCATGAGTTTTCATGGTTTCCAGTTCATAAACATTGCGCCCATCGAAGATGACGGGCTGCTTTAAAAGCTCTTTTAAAAAGTCAAAATCCGGCTCACGGAACTTGTTCCATTCGGTAGCAATAATGAGCGCGTCCGCGCCATCGCAAGCATCATAATGGCGCGCCGCGAACTTGATTTTATCGCCGAGAATTTTCTTCGAGGCTTCCATCGCTTCCGGGTCGTAAGCGCAAATCGTGGCACCTTGCGCCGTTAATTCCTCAATCAAAGTCAGCGATGGCGCTTCGCGCATATCATCGGTATTCGGTTTGAACGAGAGGCCCCATAGCGCAAATTTTCGGCCTTTAATGTCGCCGCCGAAATGTTTCATTAAGCGCGGAATCAAAGCGCGCTTTTGATTTTGATTCACGACTTCTGTTGCTTCCAAAATTCGTTGCGGCGCATCAAATTGCGCGCCTGTGGCGATTAAAGCCTGCACGTCTTTGGGAAAACAAGAACCACCGTATCCAATGCCTGAAAACAAGAAGCGTTTACCAATGCGCGAATCGAGACCGACGCCGAGGCGCACTTTATCCACGTTGGCGCCGCATTTCTGACATAAATTGGCGATGTCGTTCATAAAAGAAATGCGCAGCGCCAGCATCGAATTAGCGGCATATTTTGTCACTTCAGCGGAGCGATTATCCATCACCAAAAGCGGATTGCCCGACAACAAAAACGGGTGATACAATTCGCGCATCATTTTTTCGGCGCGCAAGCTCTGAGTGCCGATAACAACGCGTTCGGGCTTCATAAAATCATCAACCGCCACGCCTTCGCGCAAGAATTCCGGGTTCGATACCACATCAAATTCACTGCGCGCGTTGCGTTCAAGCGCGGCGCACACTTTGTCGGCAGTGCCAACGGGAACCGTGCTTTTGGTGACGATGACCTTGTAACTGCTGGCTTCGGTTAATAGTTTGCCGATGGCTTCCGAGGTGTTTAAAACGTAGCTCAAATCCGCCGAGCCATCGGCGCCGGGCGGCGTTGGCAACGCCAAAAACAAAATGTCGCTGCGCCCCACAGCATCGGCCAAATCGGACGTAAAAGTCAAGCGCTCTTCTTGCAAATTGCGCTTGAACAAATGCTCTAAACCCGGCTCATAAATTGTTAATTCGCTGGCGCGCAGGCGATTTAATTTCGCTTCGTCCACGTCCACGCAAAT
>JANMKN010000248.1:0-14131 GCA_031372065.1 Abditibacteriaceae bacterium
TGCAGCAACTCCAAATCATGCTCACAACTCTGCCCAAAACTGCCCGAATTGAGAAACGACGAACTAAACCGGCCACCTTTCAACGACTCTTGGAGGCCAAAATCCCTTAGCTTGATGGCTATGCCTATTTTAAAAAATGAACCCTTTTGCGCGTCTCTGTAACTAATAAGACGATGAGCGCAGCAGAACGGCAGTTGATACAACGAATCGCCAAGGGCGAACGCGCCGCTTTCGAGGCATTTCTCGACAGTTACGGGCCGCAAGTGCAGCGTTTGGTGCGCCGTTACACCTTGTCCGAAGCCGACGCCGAAGATTTGACGCAGGAGATTTTTCTCGACCTTTATCGAAGCATCAGCAACTTTCGCGGCGAATCGGCGCTTTCGACATGGGTTTATCGCGTGGCGCTCAATCATTGCTTGCGCCACCGCGAAAAACAAAAACAACACAGCGCCACGCAAGCCGACGACCTCCCCGATGAGCGCGCCGATGAAAATCCCGGCACCGACCCGGCCCGTCAAACGGCGCGCGTCGAACTGCGCGGTCAAGTGCAGGATGCTTTGCAAGATTTATCGCCCGCGCAACGCAGCGTCGTCATTTTGCACGAACTGCACGGCCTGACTTACAACGAATGCGCGCAGATTTTAGAAGTGCCTGTCGGCACCGTCAAATCGCGCCTTTCCAATGCGTTTACGCATTTGCGCGCCAGTCTGGGAAGCTACGTTTTAGGCGATACCGAAGACTCCGCGCCACCCACCCCGTTGGGAGAAGCCGCATGAAAACCCCCTTAACGTCTTGCCTCGCCTTGCGCGACGACCTGAAAGCCTATCTCGACGGCGAATTATCGCCACTGCGACGCGCCGAATTGCAATTTCATCTGCGGCACTGCCCCGATTGCCGCGCGGAGGTTGAAACCATGACCCAAATTAGCCACGATTTACAAGCCAGCGAAAGCGCCACGCCCGGCGCCCCCGTCCTCTCGCCCCAATTGCGCGAGCGCATTTTAGACAACTTGCCTGAAGCGCCACAAACAGCGCCTTCGACACGGCCAACAAAACGCGGAATTCCACCTTTAGTTTGGAATTACGGCATCGCCGCGTGTTTGATTGGTTTAGTTTGCGTTGGCGCCAATTCTTTGACGCATCAGAGCGCTCCACAAACATTTAGTGCTGCTTCTAATCAATTGGATAGTGGCGGAAGTGATGATTCACGCCCGCTTTTGAGCGGCGCTATAACAAGTGAAGATCAAGCAAGAATTTTGGAAAAGAGATTTAATGCAAACGCTCAGTCAAGCACAGAGAATGGCTTCAATAAAGAACGAAGAATCGCTGGCCTGCCCTCAACATCTCAGCCGGGCCGTCAAATACCATCGAAAGACACATCAGCCTTGCCTGCTGCGTTGCGGCGCGTGCATAAAGAAGCGCGCTTGACGGTAGCGGTGAACGATATTGAAGCGCAAAGCGCGGCTGCCGAGCAAAGCGTGCGCGCGGCGGGCGGCTATATTGTCAGCAACGATCTCAGCACCGGCGCCGATAATCGCAAAAGCGCGCAACTCGATTTGCGCGTGCCGGTGACGCGATTTGAAAACATCGTTAGCGAATTGGCCGGCCTCGGCGAAGTGCGCGCCAAACAAGTGACGGGCCAAGACATGACCGAACAATTCAGCGATTCCGAGCAAGCCAAAAACGTGCTAACCAACGAATTAAACACTCGCGAAGCGCAACTTAAGGCGGCGCTCGATAAAATCGCCAAAACGAAAAAGAAGGACGCAGCGCCCGCCGATCCGTGGGAATTGCGCGCCGAAGTGCGCCGTTTGCGCGTCGAAGCGGCCCAAGCGCGGGCGCGACTGGAACTCATGCGCAAACTTTCGGATTTGTCGGTCATCACACTGGAATTAAAAGAGAAATCGCTGACGCCCACCGGCGGATTCTCGCAGGAAATGGGCGAAACCGTGCGCGGCGCGGGCGACACATTTTTAGTAGCGGCACGCTTGCCCATCAAACTTTTCATCTGGATTTTCGCGTTTTCACCGCTCTGGCTGCCTTTGCTGCTGGCTTATCGCGTGCTAACGCGCCGCCTCACGCCACAAAATACACATCGCCCTTTGCCATGAATTACTTAAAAAAGGCATATTAGTTGCCTTGGCTGGAGGTGAATGTTAGAATGGTCGTGGGTTTTTTACGCTTAAGAAATCCGCAAGAAACAAAGATGCAACAAAAGGAGTGAACCGCGATGGTAATCTACCGTCGCAGGGCGCATGAATCAGAACAGTGAAAATTGGGCACACTTGGTGGCACAGGCACATGGATTGTATCTCCGCCTGCGTGACCGGGCCAGTGAAGGAACCAACGAGAGCTTTTCTCTCGAATTAGTGCAACAAGCTTATGAGCGCTATGAACGGCGCATTATGCGCCGCCATTGAGCAGCGAATCCTCATAAGGGAATAATTTTCCAGCACAGGCAACCGCAGTAAAGGCGAGAGTTAATAACTCTCGCCTTTTATTTTTGTCTGGCTCTGTGGGGCGCCTATTTTGGTCAGAATCATAGCGGCGGGCCGCAAGACTTTCTGTGCGCAGAACGTTATAATTAACATTGCAGCATCGTTCTATTGGTGATCACTTTTGCTGCTTACCTTTGCTGTTCATCTTTGACGTTAGCTTGCAAACCTTTTTCTCCAGCGACATTTTGACTTCTCACTATAGAGATGAGTTTTTCGAATTTGTCATAATGAGAGGAGAAAAGGCCAAAAACGCGTAGAGGGAGCCGCTACAATGCCTGAAAGCACTCCGCCAGACAACGAAAATTCAAAAAATCGCGACGAAAACCACGATTCGCCTGAAAGCCGCGAAATCTTGCAGGCACAAATGCAGCAACTCGCGACCCAGCTACAAGAATCCGAAGCCAGTCTTCAATCTCAAAAAGAGCAGTTTCAGGCTGTGCTTGATGCTGTGCCGGGCGGCGTATCGTGGATTGATACAGATTTAATTTATTTAGGCGCTAATGAGCATCTTACGTCGCTTTATGGCCTCAAACCACTCGATTTTATTGGTCAACCTATCGGCTTTTTGAATAATAGCCCCGGTTTTTCCAATTTTGTGCGCGAATTTGTCAACAGTAAAGAATTTACCGCCTCGCGCGAATTGGATGTCATCGTAGATGGAGAACGCCACGTTTTCCTATTCATGGCGAAAAAATATCGTTTGGGACAATCGGCGCTGTTTGTGGGCATTGACATAACAGATCGCAAATTGGCCGAAGAAAAATTATTTCGCAACGCTTTTTATGATAAATTGACCGGTTTGCCCAATCGCTCGCTGCTTTTGGAGCGCATGGAACGCTCGCTCGAATATGCCAAACGCCATAAGAACTATTTGTTTTCCGTTTTATTTCTTGACTTTGACGGCTTCAAAAACGTTAATGACAGTTTAGGTCACACCAATGGTGATCGTCTGTTGGCGTCGTTAGCCCGCCGCCTCGAATCAGCTACGCGCTCTATGGACACAGTCGCGCGTTTGGGTGGCGATGAATTCGTCATTCTCCTTGAAGATATCGAAGGCTTACATAGCGCCACGCACATTGCCGAGCGTATTCAGCGCGCTTTAGCGATTCCGTTCACGCTTGAAGGCCAGGAAGTTTTCATGAGCGTTAGCATCGGCATCACGTTAAATACGGTGCCCTACGAGCAAACCGACGAACTTTTGCGCGATGCCGACACCGCGATGTATCGCGCCAAAACACAGGGCCGCAGTCGCTACGAAGTTTTTGATCGGCAAATGCACGAACAGGCGAAATCTCGACTGCAAATGGAAACTGACCTGCACCGAGGGATTGAGCAAAAAGCGTTTTTGTTGCACTATCAGCCGATTGTAAATCTTGAAACTCAGCGTTTGAACGGCTTTGAGGCTTTGGTGCGCTGGATGCGCCCACAACGCGGCTTCACCGCCCCCGGCGAGTTTTTAGGGCTTGCCGAAGAAACTGGTTTAATCGTGCAAATTGATCGTTGGGTGATGCTGGAAGCCTGCCGTCAGATCAACGAGTGGCGTGGGCAGTTCTCTGGTTTTGAGGATTTAACCGTCGCCGTCAATTTATCGAGCCGCCAATTTTTGCGGCGCGATTTTTTGAAGTTTGTGCATCAAATGCTGGAAGAATCCGGCTTGCCGCCGCACTATTTAAAGATGGAAATCACCGAAAGCGCATTAATGGAAAATATCGAAACCGTCGCCGCAACGTTAGGCGAATTGCGCGACATGGGAATTCGTATTTCGATTGACGATTTTGGGACGGGCTACTCGTCGCTATCCTATTTGCATCGTTTGCCGCTCAACACACTTAAAGTAGACCGTTCGTTCATCACGGAAATGGAAACCAAGCAGGAAAATCAAGAAATTGTGCGCGCAATTGTCACGTTGGCACACAATCTTCATTTGAATGTCGTTGCCGAAGGTATCGAAACCGAAGCGCAGCTTGCCAGTTGCCGCGCACTCAATTGCGAGTTTGCCCAAGGCCATTATTTCAGCAAAGCCCTCACTGCCGAAGATGCCACAGAACTGCTCAAAGCCGGGGGACAATGGTAAACCCTTGAGGCCCCGCCATTTTTCCTATTAAATCATCTTTGCTTGGTGTGCTTTGTAACCTACTATGTCCGTTACACCTGTGGATTCGCCTGACGCCTCCTCGCCAGATACTTTTTTCAGCGCCCCTCATTGTGGCGCGATTCTGCTGGCAGACGACACTATGACCATGCGCCTGTTGCTGGCGGATCAGATAAAACAAATGGGTCACGAAGTGACTTCGGTAAAGCATGGTCAAGCAGCGCTGGAATTGCTGGAACAACGCGACTTTGACGTAGTTCTTCTGGACGTTTATATGCCTGTGCTGGATGGTTTCGGCCTATTACAAGTGTTAAAACATGACCCGCGCTGGCGTCAACTTCCGGTTTTAATGATCTCCTCGGCTTCCGAACAAGACGCCGTAATTCGCTGCATTGAAATGGGCGCCGATGATTTCTTGCACAAACCCTGCGATCAAATTTTGCTGCGGGCGCGTTTAAATGCCTGTCTTGAAAAAAAACGATTTAACGACCAACGCGAACAACTTTTAAATCAGCTTCGTAAAAACTACGCGGAATTACAAAAATTTGAAGAATTACGCGATAGCCTGATGCACATGATTGTCCATGATATGCGGGCACCTCTCACTTCCATTGTCAGCGGCTTGGAAATGATCGAATTCCTACCCGATATATCAGCAGATCAGCGCGATGAACTGCTGGCTTTGGCTCATCAAGGCGGCAAAACGCTGATGGGCATGATCAACGATTTATTGGACATTTCGAAAATGGAAGCGGGCGGTATGGACTTAAATTACGTCCCGGTTAATGCCCATGAGTTAATCGAGATTTCCATCCACCAACTCAAAGCATTGCTCGCTGACTGCGCTTTATCCTTACAACACACTATCGCACCTGATTTACCTAAATTTTGGTGCGACGCGTCGAAAATCAGTCGAGTTTTGGTGAATCTGCTGGGCAATGCCATTAAATTTTCCCCGCGAGAAAGTATTATTACGATAGAGGCAAAAAGAGGCAAAGGCGAGCATGAAAACACCATTCAATTTTCAGTGAGCGACATTGGAGAAGGGATTCCACACGAAGCGTTCGGGCGTATTTTTGAAAAGTTTGGACAAGTCGAAAGCCGCAAAGCGGGCCGCAAAATGTCTACCGGACTCGGCCTAACTTTTTGCAAGATGACCATCGAAGCGCACGGCGGCAAAATCTGGCTCGAAAGCGAACTCGGCGAAGGCAGCACTTTCTATTTCACCGTGCCCTTACAAAAATAAGCAGCACGTTTTCCGTTTTATGCCGCACAAACCGAAGCACTGCGATAAAATGTTGCGCGGCAAATAGTTTTCAGTTGACGACATTCCTGCAATGGGCTACCAAATGGGCCACATCGTGAATCAATCACAAATCACCGACCTCATTCAAAAATCCCGCGCCATCGCCGCTGAAATTGCGGCGCCCAACGCGGACGACGTAGATAAAAACTCGCGCTTTCCGCGTGAGGCTTTCGTCGCCGCACGCGAAGCTAAATTGCTGTCCGCCGCTGTGCCCGTGGAACTGGGCGGCGAGGGTGCTTCCATGCGCGATTTGGCTTCAATTTGCGGCCACTTCGCGCATGGTTGCGGCGCCAGTGGCATGGTGATGGCGATGCATTATATTCAAGTCGCTTGTATCGTGCGGCATGGCTTGTCCTCGCCGGATTTGCGCGATTATTTGTGCGAATTGTCAGCGCAACAACGCCTAATTGCCTCGGTGACTTCAGAAGTCGGCACCGGAGGCGACACGCGCGCCAGCATTTGCGCAGTGGGGCGCGAAAACGGCTGTTACCACGTCGAAAAAGACGCCACAACGGTATCGTATGGCGAACACGCCGACGACCTTCTTTTGACGTGCCGCCGCGAAGCCGAAGCGCCCAACAGCGATCAAGTTTTGGTGCTACATAAAAAAGGCGATTACGAATTAACGCGCAAAGGCGAATGGGACACACTGGGAATGCGCGGCACTTGCAGCCCGCCGTTTTTGGTGACGGCACGCGGGCCGGAAGGTCATATTGTGCCCGGCTCGTTCGCCGATTCGTCGGCGCAAACGATGGTGCCCTACTCGCATATTTTGTGGGCCAGCGTGTGGCATGGCATCGCCGCTGACGCGGTGGCGCGTGCGGGCACTTTCGTGCGTGCCGCCGCCCGCAAAACGCCCGGCACGGTGCCTCCCACAGCCACGCGCCTTGCCGAAGTGACTGTTGAACTCCAAGCATTGCGCAATAATTTCATGGCTGCCGCTGCCGATTTCGATGCCTTGCCAGAAGGCGAAGAAGGACGCGAAGAATTATCATCACTGCGCTGGGCACTGAGGATGAATAATCTCAAAATTGCAGCCTCTGAAGCGGCACCTAAAATTGTGCATCACGCCTTGCAAATCATCGGCATCAGTGGCTATCGCAATGGCACGAAGTTTTCCGTAGGACGCCATTATCGTGACGTTTTATCTGCCTCACTGATGATTGGCAATGACCGTATTTTGTCGAAAAACGCTTCGATGTTGCTGGTTTTCAAGGACGACTAATTTATGCCAACCTACGATTTGCATGAGTTTTACGAAGGCCTCGTCGCGCATGGCCTGATTATTCCCACCGGCGTGCAAGGTGCCTTCGGGCGCGGCGCGGTTTTTGAAGACGTTCTTGAACAATTAGACCGCGCCATTTTGCGAATTTCGGCCAACGATGGCGCCGAAGTTGTGAACTTCCCGCCGGTGATTGACCGCACCATCATTGAGCGCACCGGCTACTTTGAATCGTTTCCGCACTTGGCGGGCACTGTCCACAGCTTTTGCGGCCACGAACGCGAATCGCGCAACCTCGCTGAACGTGCCAAATCTGGCGAGCCTTACGCCGAGATGTTGGACATCACCGATGTGGCGCTCTCGCCCGCCGCATGCTATCCGGTTTATCCGACCAACAAAGGGATTTTGCCTGTAGGCGGGCGCTTAGTGACGCTGATTTCATGGGTTTATCGCCACGAGCCATCCGAAGAACCAACGCGAATGCAATCGTTTCGCGTGCGCGAATATGTGCGTTTGGGAATGCCTGACGAAGTGCTGAAATGGCGCGATATGTGGCTGCAACGCGGCGTGGATTTTCTGCTTTCGCTGGAATTGCCCGCGACGCCGAGCGTCGCCGCCGACCCGTTTTTTGGACGCGCCGGAAAAATGTTGGCCGCCGGACAACTCGAACAAAAACTCAAATTTGAGGTGACAATTCCTGTGATTTCGGAAGAAGAGCCAACAGCGGTTTGCTCGTTCAATTATCATCTGGAAAAGTTCGCTTCCACCTTCGGAATTCAAACCAGCGACGGCGAAGTGGCGCATACAGCTTGCCTTGGTTTCGGTATGGAGCGCGTCGTGATGGCGCTTTTCAAAACGCATGGCTTCGAGCCGAAAAACTGGCCGCCAAGTGTGCGCGAAAGGCTGTGGTCGTGAAGGGCGCACACGATTTGACCGCGCCAATCAGCGCGTTGCCCAGCTTCTTTGCGGCGAACTATCAGCCGCATCGTTTGCACGCCGAAGAATGTCTATGGGTCGAAAAAAACTGTTACATTGACATCTGGATTGAGCTTTTGCACGCTCTCGGCTGCGAACCTTTGGCTGCGATGGGCTTCACAGCGGCAATTGATTTCGAGGGCGACAATTGGACCTTTTTCAAGCCGCCGCACGAAGATTTAAAAATGCTTTTTGGCGTGGACGTGCAGGAACTCAATGTGTGGCGCCCGCTGATTGACCACGCTGCCGAATATCTCGCGGCAGGCAAATTTATCAGCACCGAAGCTAATTCGTTTTGGCTGCCCGACACCGTCGGCACAGATTATCGCACTAATCACGTCAAAACCACGATTGTGCTGGTCGAATTGGACGTAAAACAGCGGCGCCTCGGCTATTTTCACAATGCCGGTTTTCACTATTTGGATGGCGAAGATTTCGCGCAAACTTTCGCGCTGGATCGGTCCGCCGATTCGAGTTCTCTGCCACTTTTTGCCGAAATCGTGCGCTCTGATCGTTTGACACGCCATGCGCCGGACGACCTGAAAAAAGTCGCTTTAAATCTGCTGCGCAAACACGTTGCTCGTCGTCCGTTGGACAATCCGGTTCGGCGTTTTCAAGCGCGTTTTGAAAGCGATTTGCCTTGGTTGCAAGAACAAGGTTTGGCGACTTATCATGCGTGGGCGTTCGCGACTTTGCGGCAATTGGGCGCCGCGTCGGAATTGCTGTCGCATCATTTGAGTTGGCTTGATGAACAAAAATTCGCGGCGGCAGCAAACGATTTTGCAATGATCAGCGCCATCGCGAAAACCTTTATTCTCAAAGCGGCGCGGGCCGTAAATTCCAAAAAACCGCTGGATTCCTCGCCGCTTTTCGACGAAATGAGCGCCGCGTGGCAAAACGGCATGGACAATTTAGAAAAGGCACTCGATTCGTGAACGGTTTGCGCGTCGGCATTGACTTGGTGCAAATCAGCCGCATCGCGCAGTCGCGCGAGCAGTTCGGCGAGCGTTTTTTACGGCGCGTTTTCACCGAGCATGAAATTGAATACGCGCTTTCTTCGCCGCCTCACACCGATTCGCGCTTGGCGGCGCGCTTCGCGGCCAAAGAAGCGACGATTAAAGCGTTGCGCGTGGATGGCGAGGGCGTCAATTTTAAGAATATCGAAGTGCGCCGCGAATCATCTGGCGCTTGCACTTTGGTTTTGCACGAAGAAGTCGCACGATTGGCTGAAGGCATCGGCGAATTTGCTCTCAGCATGAGTCACGAAGGCGATTATGCGACGGCGGTAGTCGTTGCGTTGTCATAAAAAGGCAAATAGATTGCTTCTTCATCAGCACGAAATTCGTGAGGAGAAAAATCATGTCTGAACAAAACACCAACACCGCCATTCGCCGCATTTTAGGAGCGCATGGGCGCCTCGCCCGCGATGTAAACGACCTGACCGAGGAAGCCGATCTTTATCAGGCCGGCATGACCTCGCACGCCAGTGTCAACGTAATGTTGGCTCTCGAAGGCGAATTCGACGTGGAATTCCCCGATCATATGCTCAAACGCAGCGTTTTCGGCAGTATTGCCGCGATCCGCAGCGCCATTTGTGAGCTGGCTCTCTGATTATGAATGGTCGCGTTCGCAGCATCAGCGGTCAACAAATTACGCATTTGACGGCGGAGTGGGAGATGACTCTCACTCCGCCGTTTGCCGTCTCCGCGCCTGAGGCGTTTGGCGATAATTTATCTTGGATTCCGGCCACGGTGCCTTCAACAGCCGCCTCGGTTTTGCGCGAGGCCAGCTTATGGAGTTTGGACGGAGCGCCGCGACTCTTCGATGCCGAAGATGTGTGGTATCACACCAAATTTACAATTGGAACCAGCAGTGAAAATTTATTTTTATGCTGCGCTGGCCTTGCGACAATCGCCGAAGTTTGGCTCAATGGCGAACACATTTTATCGAGCCAAAATATGTTCGTGGCGCACGAAATTCCGCTGCAAAATTTCAGCGGCGAAGTAGATTTAACGATTTGTTTTCGCGCCTTGGACGAACACTTAAAACAACGTCGTCCGCGCCCGCGTTGGCGGGCGCCAATGATCGAAAACCAGCAGCTTCGCTGGGTTCGCAGCACGTTTTTGGGACGAACGCCGGGTTGGTCGCCGCCCGCCGCGCCGGTTGGCCCCTGGCGCTCTGTTTATTTTGAAAAACGTGGCACATTTCATATTGATGATGTGAAGTGGAAAACGCGACTTGAAGGCGAAATTGGCCTTATTGAAATCGGAGCGCACATTGTCGGCGCTGACAATGCCAAAATCCTTCTCGAACGTAAGGGAAAAACATGGCAGGCGCCTTTGACTATTGAAAATGGCCGAGTGATGGGCATTTTGCGAATCGAAAACGTTGAAAAATGGTGGCCGCACACGCATGGCGAACCGGTGCTTTATGCGGCGCGGCTTTGCGCTGATAATTACGAGGCTGATTTAGGCCATATCGGTTTTCGCAGCGTGGAACTGAACACTGAAAATGGCGATTTCGCCTTATCCATCAACGGCACGCCGATTTTCTGTCGCGGCGCCTGCTGGACGCCGCTGGATATTGTTTCGTTGCATTCAGCGCCCGAAACCATCGAAAATGCTGTCGTGCAGGCACGCGATGCAGGCCTGAATATGCTGCGCGTTTCCGGCACAATGACCGATGAAAGCGATGCGTTTTACGATGCGTGCGACAAGCATGGCCTCTTGATATGGCACGACTTTTTGTTCGCCAATTTGGATTATCCCGACGAGGAAAATTTCAACGAAAGTGTCAGAACCGAAGCGCGCCAATTGCTGGCGCGTTTGGCCGCACGCCCTGCATTAGCCGTGCTATGCGGCAACAGCGAAGTCGAACAGCAAGCCGCGATGTGGGGCGCCGCGCGCGATTTGTGGCAGCCGCGCTTGTTTCACAAAATTTTGCCCGAATTAGCGCGTGAATTCTGTCCTGACGTGCCGTATTGGCCTTCGTCGGCGCATGGCGGCGCGTTTCCGCATCAGGCCAATTGTGGCACGACTTCGTATTATGGCGTCGGCGCCTATTTGCGGCCTCTCGATGACGCGCGCCGCGCCGAAGTGCGCTTTGCGACGGAATGTTTGGCCTTTGCGAACGTGCCCGATGAATCGAATTTAAAAGCGATGCCCGGCGGCCTTGCCAATCGTGCCCATCATCCACATTGGAAAACGCGTGTGCCGCGCGATTTGGGCGCCGGTTGGGATTTCGACGATGTGCGCGACCATTATTTGAAAGAGATTTTCGGGCTTGATGCGGTTCAATTGCGTTCCACTGATCATGCCCGCTATTTGGAACTAAGCCGCGTGGTGACGGGCGAAGTGATGGCGGCGACTTTTGGCGAATGGCGTCGCGCGGCTTCGCCGGCCAACGGCGCGCTGATTTTGTTTTTGCGCGATTTGTGGCCCGGTGCCGGCTGGGGAATTGTAGATTCGCAAGGCCATGCCAAAGCCGTATGGCATTATTTGCGGCGCGCTTTGGCGCCACTTGCCGTTTCCATCAGCGACGAAGGTCAAAGTGGCTTGCATTTGCATCTCATCAACGAGAGGGCTGAAGAATTTACCGGGAACGTTGCAATTGAGTTCTACCGTGACGGCAAAATCCCTGTCGGTATGGAACGTTACGGATTCATATTGGCGCCACGAGAAAACCTTGAGCTAAATGCGGGCGAATTGTTCAGTCACTTCATAGACTCCAGTTATGCTTATCGTTTCGGGCCACCGTCGCACGATTTGGTTGTTGCCACTTTGCATGACAGCGATGGCGAATTTCGTTCGCAGTCGTTGTTGTTTACGATTGGCCTGCCTTCTGTCCAAAAACGCGATTTGGATTTAAGGGCACGGGCGCGAACTGTTGATGAAAAAACTTGGATTCTACGCGTTACAAGCAATGGTTTCGCGCAATCGGTATTTGTCGATGTCGCTGGTTTTGAAACCAGCGATAATTATTTCCACGTTGCGCCCGGCGGCGAACGCGAAATCGTTTTGCGACGCACAACGTCGGGCGAAAACGCGCCATCAGGCACATTACAAGCGTTGAATTCTGAAAACGCCACGACGATTGTATTAGCATGAACTCTCCACGCGCCCAGCCGCTTTATTTTGGCCCTGAATCGCGCCCGCTTTTTGGCTGGCTGCATCGCGCGGCCACCGAAAATAATCTCGGCCTTGTGATATGCAATCCGTTCGGTCACGAAGCACAAAGTTGTCATCGTAGCCTGCGTCACTGGGCGCAAAGTGCCGCCGCAACGGGCATTCCAGCGTTGCGTTTCGATTTCGATGGCACGGGCGACTCGTGCGGCAGCGATACAGACCAAGATCGCCTCGCGGCGTGGATTGGCAGCGTTCAGAGTGCCGTCGCAACTTTGAAACAGACAACTGGCGTGCATCGCGTGGCGCTTTTGGGCGTGCGATTGGGCGCGTTGTTGGCGACTTTAGCGGCGTCCGAAAATCCAGAAGTATGCGCGTTGGCTTTGGTCGCGCCCGTTATCAGCGGCAAAGCATGGCTGCGCGAAATGCGCGCTTTGCACAGCGCGTTAGCTTTATCCGAAACGCCCGCCGACGCCGAACCTTTGCCCGATGGCGCCCGCGAAGCGTTGGGCTTTTTTCTCTCGGCGCAAACGCAGCAATCGCTGACAGAAATTGATCTGTCCAAAATCGAAAAAGCGCCCGCTGCGCGCGTTTTATGGCTTGACCGCGATGATTTGCCCAACGGCGAAAAGGTGAGGGCGCATTTTGAGGCATTGGGCGCCGAAGTTGACCACCAAACCTTGCCCGGCTATGCCGATATGATGCGCGATCCGCATGAATCGCAAGTGCCGCAAACGATGATTGCGGCGACGACAGATTGGCTGTGTTCAATGGCTGCTAAAAATGCCTCGTCGCCCATTTCCGCCCCAATAAAAACGAGTGCTTTGGTCAGCGACAAAGTGCAAGAACACGCGGTTTTTTTAGACGACGAGCGCCAATTATTTGGCATCGTCAGCGCGCCGCGCGAAAAGAACATTGGGCAAGCGCACAAAGCGATTTTGCTGATTAATTCCGGCGCGAATCATCGCACCGGGCCGAACAATCTTTATGTGAAATTAGCGCGCCATTTCGCCCGGCGCGGTCATTTGGTTTTGCGCATGGACATCGCGGGCCTCGGCGATAGCTTGCCGCACAAAAACGAAGACGAACACATTGTTTACACGCCGCACGCGACAAACGATGTGCAAACGGCGCTGAAATACCTGCGCGACAAATGGAATGTCACCGAATGCCACGCGGCGGGACTGTGTTCGGGTGGTTATCATGCCTTCAAAGCGGCATTGGCAGGCGCGCCGCTGAACGGCGTGATTTTGATTAATCCGCTGACATTCAACTGGAAAGTCGGCGATTCTTTGTATGGGCCGAACAGTCAGGTCATCGCCGAAGCCGAGCGCTATAAGCAATCCATGATGCAGGCCGACAAATGGAAAAATTTACTAAGAGGAAAAACCAGTGCGAAAGTCGTGGCGCAATTTGTGGGACGCCGCGTTGCTGATGTTGCCGGGCGGCGTGCCCTAAATGCCGCACAACGCTTCGGTTATCGTCGCCGCGATGATTTAGGCGCGGCCCTGGAAACTCTGGCGCGGCGCGGCGTTGCCTTGCAATTCCTATTTTCTGAAGACGATCCCGGTTTTGCCCTCTTGCACGAACAAGGCGGAGCGGCGGTGTCGCGTCTGGAAAAAGCTGGTTTCCTCACGATTCAACGCCTCGCCGGGCCAGATCATACCTTTACGCCGCTGTGGTCGCATCCGCACCTCATAGCGGCAGTTGAGAAAACTTTCGAGTGATTCTTCAATCGGAAAGCGGCGGGTGATTATTGGGGTCGCATAAAACAAATTACGTCTTTGTAGTTCAAAGCTTGAAAACCTCGCAGGTCGCGCCATGAGAATTCCCCTAGTCCCTTCCACCTTTTTTAGCATCGCTCTTCTGGTTGCCATGCAATTTGCTGCGACTGCGTGCAGTTGCACGGGTCCCTTGC
>JANMKN010000285.1:0-9098 GCA_031372065.1 Abditibacteriaceae bacterium
GCTCCCCTCACCCCAATTCACAAACCCCTTTTTTTTTCTTGGCCCACCCCCCCGCTCTGATTCGCTTTTAATCCTCGTAAAGCCGCGCCGCCTGTGCTTCTTTGGCAAATTGAGCCGCGCCGCTGTTCCAAACGTTCCAAATCTCCGACGACGATTTGTCACGCTGCATCATGCGGCGGATTTGATTGGTGCCGCAGACTTTGTCGAACATTGAATTGCTTTCCGACGAATTCCAAAACGCAATTTTCGGCGCGATGTGGCGCACGGCATCGTAGATTTCAAAATTGAGACGCGTCAGTTGCGCGCTTTGCGGGTCGGTGATGATAATTTGCACGCCGTTGCAGGTTTTGCCCGAATAAATGCCGCCTTTGGGCTTCCACGACGCGGCGCGAAAATCTACGCCCGCCAAACGGCGCTTTTTCAGATTGTTTTCCAAAGCGCGCGCATCAATTCCGGGCGCGCCGGCCACTTCGAATTGCCACGGCGTGCCGATGCCAATCGAAAGCGCCGAAAGTTCGCCGATGATGCCCGTCGCCGCGTAAAACAGCGGCGAAGTCGCGCGCGGAATGTTCGGGCTGGTGCGCACCCACGTCAAACCAGTATCGTTCCACGTCATCGAGCGCCGATAATTTTGCATCGGCACAACCGAAAGCGCGCACGAATTGCCGCGTTTGGCATTAAGCCAACGCGCGACTTCGCCCATCGTTTGGCCGTGACGATAAGGCAGCGGAAACGGGCAGACAAACGAAAACTCCTGCGGGATATTGCCTTCGATAGTGCTGGCGATAGCGTTCGGGCGATCTAAAATGACGAACGGAATTTTGTTTTCGGCGCAGCCTTTCATGCACTCGCCCATTGTGGCGATGAAAGTGTAAGAACGCGAGCCGATGTCTTGAATATCGAACAGCAAAACCTGCACGCCGCGCAGCATAGCCGCGTTGGGTTTGCGCGTCGCGCCATACAACGAATAAACCGGCAAGCCCGTAGTTTTGTCGCGATAAGATTTGACGTGCGCGCCCGCCGTTGCTTCGCCGCGCACGCCATGTTCGGGGCCGTAAAGCGCGATGAGATTGACATTCGGCGCGCGGCGCAAAATATCAATCGTGGCGCGGCCATCGCGGGCGCGGCCCGTTTGATTGGTGACAAGCCCCACTTTTTTGCCGCGCAAAATATCGAAGTTGCGCGCGGCTAAAACATCAATGCCCGTCAAAACCGCGCCGTTTTGTGGCACTTGCGCCACGACAAAAGGCGCCGGAGCAAAAAGCGCCAGCGCCAGAAAACAAAACTGTCGAACGAAATTTTTCAAAACTCTCTCACTTTGTTCATATCTTCGCGCAGCACCGTCAGAACTTCGGGCACATCATTGCCGCTTGTCAAATCGTGCGGATAGCGTAGTTTGTTGGCATCTTGCACACTGGCTTCATTGGGCAAGTGTTTGCTATACACAAGCATTATTTGAACTTCCAAACTCTCAGTGTTTCGCCGCCAGCGACAAGGATTTTGCCGTTGGGTGATAACAGGAAATTATCATCGCTGCCTTTACTAATTTTGCTTAACTTCTTTCCTGTTGCGGCATCAAGAATCTCAACTCCCTGTGGATAACTTTGATCGCCAAGTTGACAAAGCATTTTTTGCCCGTTCGTCGTGAATCCCACTGGTGAATAAGGGCTTGACAGGCTTGTCCAACCCTTAAACATACGCAGCAATTTTCCTGTGCGAACGTCCCATAGCTTCGCCACGTAGTCCACAAAAGCACCACCATCCGAGCAGCAAGGGCCGTTAGGTCCGTCTTCCGGCAGCCGCCAATTCGGATCAATCCCTGCGGTCGCAAAGATTTTTCCGTCAGGCGAAAACACGACTGGCGCTGCGACATCGCCCTGACCTATAGTGTTGCTCACAAGCCGACCTGTCTCCAGATTCCATATTTCAACCGAGTCCTTACCGAGTTGAGCCTCAGCACCAGCTAAAAATTTGTTGTCAGGAGAAAAGTAAAAGCGGGTTTTGTAGTAGGGATTCGGAAATGTGTGTATTCTCTCGCCGGTCAGCGCATTCCACACCCGCACGGTCGCATCAGCACCACCGTTGGACGCAACTCCATTTCCTGCCATTAGAGTGGCGTCTGGAGAGAAGACCATGTTGGTCCTAAAACCGGATAGATTGCGGAACAGCTTTCCAGTTTCGACATTCCACACTTGCATTCGGTAATTGGTGGTAGAGGCTGTAAGCTTCTTTCCGTCAGCGGATAATGCCAGAGGTGAACCGATATTTTTGTTCTCTATCCTGTGCCGCAACAGCCATTTGGTTGTATCCCAGAACTGAATTTCGTCGCCTTTGAAGACAATTAAAGTTCTGCTATCGAAGGAAAAACCAACAAGTGAGGCGTTAAAGTTCTCGCGCTGAAAAGTTAGAGGATGTTCCGTCAATGTCTGCCCAGAGTTGGTCTCACTGACAGAGTTCTCACCTGCCACATATTTTAATGATATAGCAATGTCTGTGTTTAAGATCATCGACACCGGTGCGGCCTGAGCGATGAAATGCCCGCAGACGTAAAGCGAAAATGCGATGAAAAGTAAGTGTTTCATTTAAGTTATCTGTTGGGAAGCCCCAGTAGCCCCGCTATTGGGTATCAAATCACCTTTTGCAAGAATCCTAACTTACTGGTTGTGCCTTACCGCCAACAATTCACTGCTTAATCGCCAGTAGCATTGTTGAAAACCAGTTCAAGATGCGCAAGCGTTTGTGCCACGGCAAAAGGCGCCGACGCAAAAAGCACCAGCGCCAGTAAACAAAACCGTCGAACGAAATTTTTCAAAACTCTCTCACTTTGCGCGTTTACTTGGCGGCGCCTGCGGCAAAGCCGGGCGTTGCCGCGCCAGTATTATTTGCATTGCCACCCGTCGCGGCGTCACCCAAAAAGGATAACAATTCAGCATCAGAAACTTCATTACGATTCGCCATATTGCGGCCT
Source organism: Abditibacteriaceae bacterium (assembly GCA_031372065.1). GTDB lineage: Bacteria > Armatimonadota > Abditibacteriia > Abditibacteriales > Abditibacteriaceae > DASWNL01. The sequence continues at coordinate 2,969 of JANMKN010000285.1, forward strand.
TGCAAATTTTGCGGCACGTTGGGGCGCGCATAGCGCACATAATCGTAAAGCGCTCCCAAATCGGGGTTGCCGTTGCGAATGACGGTGGAATTATGCTGGCGCGGCGGCACGCGTTCGACGCCCGGCCAATCGGTATAAACCGTCATGCCCGCTTGCAAATCGGCGGGCATATCGGGGCGGTCAAAGCGCTCCATAATGCGCCACGGCATTTGCGATGTTTTCACTAACACAATCGCCGCGTTGCCGATGCGCGCCACTTGCAATTGCGCTTCGTTTGAATTGGTATTAACGGTTTTCAAATTAGAAACGCTGTTGCGCGTGGTTTTGTATTCAAACGAGTAAACGCCGGCTTGGGTCGAGGCGCCAATCGAAATAAACACATAATTTTCGCCGCCCGGCTGCCATGTTTGCGGCGTGATGTTGCGCGGCGTGCGAACCATGAGTCCGGCCAACGAAAACTGCGCGTTCGGCGCGCTGCGGCCATCGCGTCCGGTGGCCTTGACGCTGGTCGTCATCACAAAATCGCCCTTGACGGGCTTGAAAAGCAGCACGCCGCGCCAATCTTGATACCACGAACTGGTGTAAGGCATCATGGCGCACTGGCCTTTGTAAATCTTGTTGATGTCAAACAGTTCAAGCTGATTGTTGTTCCAGCCTTCGACTTGCTCGACACGTTGCCATTGCGCGGCGCTGGCTTCGTTATCGAACTCATCGTTGAGTTTGGCGATGTCTTCCTGCGCCCGCGCGCAGCCATGCAAAGCACTCAAAGTGCCTGCGATTAACAACGTTGATTTGAATAAATTCACGATGGCCTCCCGACAACCTTTTTATAATCGTTCACTATCAATTTTAGCCGTCATGACGTGCTTGTCACCGGGTTGGAGTTCAACTTCACATTTATTCACGTTGCAGGTTTCGATGCAGACCATTTTTTGCCACTCGTCATCACCAAAATCCGGCATCGCAGCGGCTTTGGCACTCCACGGATTCCACACTACAGTTGTAGCGGAATTTTCTTTGGACACCAAAATTTTGCGATTGTAAACCGCATCGTGAATGGTGCAAGCCGCTTGCGTGTCGAGATAAATGCGGTCTGTTTCGCCGCTGATGCCAAAGGCGCGATGGAACTGCGTGTCTTCTTGCAAATTGCGAGTTTTATCGAGAAAACGCGTCTCACCCAAGCCTTCGATTTCGATTTGCCGCACGTCGCCGACTTGAAAGTAAGTGTGCAAGGCTTCTTCAAAAGCAAACGCTTTCTCGCCGACATTTTTCACTTCAAAGCGCATTTGCAACGCGGCCCCAAAAGAAATGGCGTAACGCAATTGGCAAGTCGGCCACGCCGGATACGGTTTCGTTGTCGGCGCATAACGCAACACAATCTGCGTGGCTGTTTCATCACAATTCACGCTTTCCACTTCCCATTCTACGAGGCGCGCCAAACCGTGCATCGGCGCGCTTTGGTCGTCGGCGCGCGGCCCGAACCACGGAAAACAAAGCGGCACGCCGCCGCGAATTGGTTTATCGGGCGCAAACTGCGATTTCTCGCTTAAAAACAAAACCGGAGCGTGTCCAGCAGGCTGGAAGCGCGTAATATGCGCGCCATGCAAATAAACTTCGCCCTGCGCTTGCGGCGTTTCGATAAGGGCGCGAACTAAACCGTTCGGCGCGTCTTCAAAACGCAAACCGTCGCAAGAAAAACGCGCGTTCAATTCGTGAGAAGTTGTCATAAAGTTTTGGAAACCAAGAAGATAAAAAGATTATAGCGCGCCTGCGCCCAAAACAAAGTTCATTGCCATGACCAAAAGCCTGTCGCCCCATTTCATTCGCTCTTTATTTGAACCGAATCCAGTTTTCCAACGCGAGTTGCGCGCTCGCTGGCGCCGTCCGGCGGCGTATTTGACGCTCTTTTTCTACGCCGCGCCGCTGGCGCTCGGCATGGCGTTGTTTTACGAATCGTTTGCGGCCAATCTGAGTTCGGACAAATCGTTAGCCACCGTCGGCAAAGAGCTTTTTGAGGCCTTGCTTATGGTGCAAGTCGCCGCGTGGCTTTTTATTTCCGCGCTGACAGCGGCGCCTGTTATCGCCACCGAACGCGAACGTGGCTTGCTCGAAGCCTTGCAACTGGCGAATTTGAAAGCCTCGCGCATTGTGTGGGGCAAATGTTTGTCGCTGTTTTCGTTTCAAGCGCTCTTGTTTTTGGTGCCGCTGCCGGTTGTGGCCATCTGCTTTTTATTCGGCGGCGTTGACCCGAAAACTTTTGTGCTTTCAACCATTACCATTGCGCTGACGGCACTTTGCGGCACGATGATTGGCTTGTATTTTTCCAGCGCGCGGCCCCGCCCCGGCGCGGCACTGCGCGATGCTTTAATTTTCATCGTGGTCTGGACAGCGCTGACCGCGTTATCCGGCACACGCGGCCCAAGTTATCAAGGCTGGCCGTTAATAATTCGGCAACCGTTGGCTGTAGTTGAAGTGATTCATCCCTTTAGCGGTTTGCGCTGGATGGGCAGTGAAGATTTCCAATGGCCGTTGCGCAATTTGACAGAGGAAGAAACTGCCGCAGATGCTTCGGCTTACTATTATGCATTTCCGTTTGGCAACCCTGCTTTGGGGCCACTTTACACACCGATAACGGCTCAAACTGCGTATCAATTGTTCGTCGCGGGAATCGGCGCGCTTTCGCTGTTGCTTTATTTTTTGACGGTGCGGGCCACAGCGCGCGTTTTGCCCGCAGCCGAATTTATGCGGCGCGTTGAATCAAAAGAATCTGCGCGGCGCAAAACCAGTTCGGAGGCGTCCGAAAAGCCGACGGCGCGCACCCAGCGCGCTCTGTATTATGGACTGCCGATTTTATCGCAGCGCAGCTTTGACAATCCCGTTTTTGGGCGCGAGTTGCGCGGTAAACTGCGCTGGCGCGTCGCGTCTCCGCTGCTGTGGATTTTGCGCGGGGGGTTCTGCCTTGTTTTTCTTGGTCTTGTCTCAAATTGGCTGATCCACAACGATGTAATCAACAAAATAGGGACGCTGCATTTGACCCTACTCTGCCTTTATGCTGCCGTGAGTGGCGCCACAGTTTTCACGCGCGAGCGGGAAAGCAACACTTGGGAAAACCTGCGTTTATCGCTACTTACGCCGGGCCAGATTCTACACGGTAAAGTTTGGCCTCTTGCCCTTTTTCTTGTGGTGTTTTCCGTGCCTTTGTCTATGGTTTTATGTGTCCTTGGTTTTTCGTGTGCGCTGCAAGTGACGGGCATTATTGTAGCGACAGCTTTGGTGGCCGGCAGTGTGGCGATGTTTATTTCATGGCTTGCTCGCACCACACAGGTCGCGCTTGGCCTCAGTCTGGTGATTAATGCGGCGTGGCTACTATTGTTTTTTTTATTCGCTGATGCCACTTCTGACCATGATACTGATTCGTTGGGCTATTTAAGTTGGTGGAATCCATTTGCCGCGTTGGTTATTCTTTTAAAATTTCGTCTTGCTGCGCCTTATGGAGGTTATGACAGCCCTTTTTATAGCCAAATTTATAGTCAAAACGAAGCACGACAGTTTCACAATTTGCAAACTCTGGCTTCGTTTTGCGGAATGTTCATGTTAATCGTGGCTTCGATTTTGATAGCAATCATCGCGGCTCTGATGCGCCAAAAATTCCGCGACGAAAAGTGATAAACCAAACACATGAGCAATTCCAGCAATCCTACCCCAAATGATGATCAGCCTTCAAAATTGGCAACGGCGGGCAAAATTATCGGCGCCGCAGGCCACAACGCGAAAAATGTCGCGCAAAATGCGGCTCACGGCGCGGCGGGATTGGCAGGCAGCGCACTCGACAAGGCCTCCGATGTCGGCAATGCGGGCATGAATATTTTGCGCGGTCATCCGAACCTGTTGAAGTGGCTCAAGCCGCTGGGCGCCGCCGGATTGATGAACGCCCTCGAAAAAGTAGATATAGATTCGGCGTTGCAAACCGTGCGCGAAATACAAGCGCAATTTCCGAGCGAATCGCCAGCGGAAATCGCGCACCGCTTGACCATCAAAAAAGCGATTTATGCAGGCGGCGTCGGTTTGGCGACCAATGCCGTGCCGGGCGTTTCCTTGCTCTTAGCGCCGCTTGATTGGACGATGAGCGCTTCATTGCAAGCCGAACTTGCGTATCAAATTGCCGCAGCTTACGGTATGGATTTGCGCGATCAAAAGCGGCAAGCCGAAATCGCCGGAATTTTCGCCTTAGCTTTTGGCGGCGCCAAAGCAGCGGGCATTTTGGGCAAAAAAATCGTGCAAACCGAAGTCGCCACCAAACTTGCCGGAAAATTCGCCGCCAAAAAACTGCCTTTCGTAGGCGCCGCCATCGGCGCAGGCACTAACGCCATGATGCTGTTCGCTCTCGGACACGCTGCCAGCCGTTATTATGAAAAACAAAACGATACTTCGCCCAACACGGACGACTTTCTTGACTTCGCCGCGCAACAAGACGATGTTTTTCAGCGCGTTCTAACGCACGTCGCGCGGGCCGGACACAACAACAACTGGCAAAACCTCGAAGCAGAATTGCGCACTTTGGGACTAAGCAATGCCGCCTTAGAAATCATGCAAAACGAATGGCACACACCGCGCCCGTTGATGACTTTGCTTCCGCAACTTGATTGTGCTTTCGCCGCGTCGCTTTTAGTGCAATGCCGCCGCATCGCCGAGTTGGATGGCGCCATTTCGCCGCCAGAACAACAAATCATCGCCACCATCGAAAAACACTGCGCTTCCATTGGCGCCAACACTTAATTCTTCGTGCGATGGGCGGAGGAAAACATCAAATGCACGCGATGCATGAGGGTTGCTTCGGCTTGCACGCGTCGTTTTAAAAGTTGGCCGCGCGCGTTGGGCGCGAACCATGAAATGGTTTTGTAATCGCGGTTGACCGCGCCGTAGCGATATTTATATTCTTCTTCGCCGCGCAAAAAATCAAACTCTGTGGCGCCTTCTTCGATGGCGTGTTTGAAGACTTGGGCAAACAAGCAAGTGCCAACGCTCCAACGCATTAAATCGGGGTCGAAACCGCCGATAAAAAAATAATATCTGTCGTTGTAAACATAATTCAAAAGCACACAAGCGGGCGCGCCATTGCAGCGCAAAGTCCACAAACGCAGGTAATCGTTGTTGAAAAAGGCTGCGCACACCGCGCGGTGAAATTTCTGACGCCGCGCGGTGGCTAAAACGCCGGTTTGACCGCGCTGACGCCAACGCGCGCCGTGCAACTTGAATAAATCCGTCAGAGCGTTTTGCACCGCGTTTTCGCTGTCGGCCAACTCGTATTCGACCTGAAATTCTTTTTCCAAACGCTTCGGATAACGCTTGATTTGCTCGCGCATATTTTTGCCGAGCGACCGAACATATTCATCGTAGCTTGCGGGCAGCACTAAAACAGGGCATGTCTCGGCGTCGCTCGTTGTCCAGCCGCTTTTTTGGGCGTGTTCGAGTAGCAAATCATCGGCGGGCATCTGCGCCAAATGCGCGCCGTGGCAATCGCGCGCGGCGTTTTCGATTTGCGTCCATAAACCCTGCGCTACGCCTGCATTTTCATAACTCGCGCCGCCAATATCGTGAATACCTGCGCCCCACCATTCCAAACGCCGCGCACTTTTGCCGCGCGCCATCAAAAATGCGCTCGCGCCCTCAATTTGCAACGCCTGAAAACGCTTGCCCGCGCCGAAAAATTGACGATAAGCCTCACGCTATTCCGGCGTTTGAAAAATGGTCGAAAGCATGGTGTTCAAAACACATAGATTACACAAAGCGCCACAAAGATTTTGATATTTCTTGGTGTATCTTTGTGCTTTCTGCGTGTTCTTTGTGTTTAATCAAAAATGGCGTGGCACAACGCAGGCAGGTCATCGAAAATCGCGTCAGGTTTTTCTTCGGCGCTGGCGTTTTCGGCATCGGCGCGGGTGTGGACGCCGGTGAGAACTAAAATCGCGGGCAACCCGGCGCGATGAGCGCAGGCGATGTCGGTATCAAGGCGATCACCAACCATCGCGGTTTGGGCGGGCACTAAATTGAAAGCATTAACGCACAATTGCAGCATGAGCGGCTCTGGCTTGCCGATAGTCGTCGGCTCGCTGCCGCTGGCAGTGGCAAT
>JANMKN010000345.1:0-1590 GCA_031372065.1 Abditibacteriaceae bacterium
GATTGAAGCGGTCGGGGCGTGGGTGCTTTTTCTGCCGCCCTATTCACCCGACCTCAACCCGATTGAAAACTGCTGGTCGAAAGTGAAGGCCATTTTGCGCGCGCTCAAGCCCCGTACCTTTGACGCTTTACACACGGCCTAGGGCGCAGCCTTTGCCGCCATCACCGCGCAGGATATTCGCGGCTGGTTTGGCCACTGTGGTTATGGGGGCGCACTCACTTGAAAACTGCTATATGGTGGAGAAATCAGAAGTGGCATCGTTTGTGCGGCGACTTTTGCGTCATCCTGATTTCAAAACACAAGCCAAGCGAATGGGCAAAGTGCTACGCGTTTCGCACGCGAGAATTGCCGTCTGACAACGGCATCAACTGCGAGAGCAACACATAAAGTGGAAGTGAAGTCGGCTCTCTCAAATATGCCATCTCTACACGATATTATGGTTCGCAAAATCATTCAGATTGGTTTCCTATTGAGTTGCGTTGCGGTGGCTAACGCACAAGATTGGACGCAATGGCGCGGCCCAAATCGTGACGGCGTCGTGACGAATTTCACTGCGCCTGCTGTTTGGCCAGAGAAACTCCAGCTTGTTTGGAAAACGCCTGTCGGCGGCGGCTATTCATCGCCGCTTGTCTTCCAAAACAAGGCGTGGGTGTTCAGCCGCAAAGACGAATCGGAAGTTGTTTCGTGCCTGGATTTGAAAACCGGCAAGATTCTCTGGAGCCAAAGCTACGACGTGCCGTTCAAGAAAAATCAGTACGCCGTTGAGATGGGCAAGGGGCCATACTCGACACCTGTGCTGTCGAACGGTAAGCTCTACACGCTTGGTGTCAACGCGGTGCTGTCGTGTTTTGATGCGAACACAGGCGCGCTCAAATGGCGCAAGGATTTCGGCATCCCGGACACCTCCAAAATGTTCTGCGGCACCGCGATGTCGCCCGTGATTGAAAACGGCAATGTCATTGTTCACGTGGGAGACGACATCAAAGGCGGTATCATGACGGCGTTTGATGTGGCTTCGGGTAAAGAAACCTGGAAGCTGGAGTGCGATGGCCCCGGCTACGCTTCGCCGATTGTCGTGACGCTCGAAGGCATGCGCCAACTCGTGACGATGACGGACAAATCGGTGCTTGGCGTAGACGTGCAGAAAGGCACGCAGCTTTGGAAACTTGCGTGGCCGGACGAATGGAACGAGAACATCGTGACGCCGACCCTCTACAAAAACACGCTGATCTTATCGGGTACGCGCCGGGGGACAATGGCGGTGCAAGTCACAAAGAGCGGTGAGCAATGGAGCACGAAACAAGTCTGGCATAATCCCGAATTGACGTTGTACATGAACTCGCCCGTGCTGGACGGCGAACATTTTTACGGGATGTCCGCGAAACGCAAAGGCCAATTCTTCTGCGCCGAAGCTGCTACGGGAAAAGTATTGTGGACTACGGAAAGCCGCGAAGGCGCGCAAGCTTCCGTGCTAAATGCGAAAGACGCACTGTTCATTTTGACGAGCGATGCAAACTTGATTGTGGCCAAGAAAGCGGCGGATAAGTTTCAGCAACTGGCAAAATATTCTGTCGCGGACAGCGCCACGTA
>JANMKN010000407.1:0-3147 GCA_031372065.1 Abditibacteriaceae bacterium
GAAGGATGGCTGTTCCGCATCATTACCAATCGAGTGATCGACCTTCGCCGCCGTCAGAAGCGAGTTCCGATGTACTCGCTCGATGCCCCGATCGCCGGAGACGACGACGGCGCGCCCGTCGCTCACGAATTCGCTTCGCCCGACTCCAATCCCGAAGAGATCGTTTTGAATCCCATCATGGACGAAAAGCTGCAAAATGCGCTGGCCGCGCTTCCGGACGAGTACCGCACGGCGATTCTGCTTTGCGACGTGGAAGATCGCTCCTACCAGGAGATCGCCGAGCATATGGATTGCGCCATCGGCACAGTGCGGTCTCGCATCCATCGGGCTCGGGTGATGCTTCGCAAGTTCATGGAGGGCGAAGGCGTTCGGACACGCCATCGACGCTCCGCCGGCTCTCAGGCCAGCGTGATGGCGGCCATCGACGATACCTGGCGCCGCGCGATGGCGGCCTGACTTGATTGAAAAACAAAAATGCCGCTGAAGTCGATTGACTTCGGCGGCATCGTCTTTCGATCATGCCTTCTTCCTTGTTGCAATTCGACGGCGTGTTTGAAATGTTTAATCGCCGCTTCGCTATTGGCGCGCTTGCTTTCGAGAATGCCATGCAAACTTTCGATTTCAGCGCTTTTTGGCGCCAAAGCAAGCGCCTTGCCCAGACTTTGTGCGGCTTCTTCCAATTGATTATTGCGCAATTGCAAAAGGCCCAAATTGGCCCAGCCAGCCGCTTCGCTTGGTGCCAATTCGGTAACGCGCGCAAACTTTTCCAAGGCGCGACTTTCGCCGCTTTCCAGCGCGCCAAGACCGACATAAAATGCCGAAACAATTTCCGCATACTGCGGCGAATCGGGCGTGATGCCGCCTTTGCCACGATTGAAAACGAAAAAGCCGAGGCCACCAAGAATTAACAGCAAAAAAAACGGCGCGATTCGAGAAAGCGGAGATTTCATAAGAATTTGAGTGTGGTTTTGAGTGTAACCAATTCGCGATTTTTTCTGAGTCGCAATGAACCCCATCCCCGGCCCTTCCCCTTGATACAGCAAAGGGGAAGGGTGTCTTGCCTACTCTACTCCGAATTTTTAATAATTTTCGGAAGCGTCATAGCGTTTCTCCCTTTCCCTTTGTTGTATCAGAGGGAAGGGCCGGGGATGGGGTTCACGATGTTTTAATCCCCGCGACTGTGGTTATAATAAATAATGCTCCGACATTGAGTGTCTTGCCATCGGCAATCGAAATCACCACTCCGTGTTACTCGTCAGACCGCTGCTTACAAAAGTAGTCCGCAGGTTTCGTTGGTGGAATCTGTTCAGGCCAAGCCTGCCAATGCAATTTGGTTGTGAAAACGCGAATTTTTCGTGTTTTTGTCTCCGGCTTGTGCGCTGATTTTCCCAATATTTTGTCGTTCAATCAATTTGCTTGCTTCGCCTTGGACGCGTTTTGTGTTGCGAAAACGTGCCCACGAAGCTGATTTGCTGCCTGTCATCTTGCCTTTCCGGGTGACAGCCGAAGGATTTTCCTGTGCAGTGGCGCACTCATTTTTGGCGTTGGCTTTTACCGATTCCCGTGCTACTTTTCGCCATCGCCGTGTGGTGGTTTTTGTCGGCGCGCGGCATTTTCACTTCGGCGATTCTACCTTCGCCGCTCGAAGTGTGGCAGGGCTTTGGCGAAGAATGGCGCACCGGGCGCTTGGTGCGCGATGTGTTGTCTTCGCTGTTTCGCGTGGCTATCGGGTTTTCTCTGGCAGCTTTGCTGGGCGTGCCCTGCGGCTTGGGTTTGGGCGGCAATGCCATCGCGCGCGCCGCGTTTTTGCCGGGACTCAATTTCTTTCGCAGCTTGTCGCCGCTCGCATGGATTCCGTTTGCGATTTTGTGGTTTGGCGTGGGCGATAAGCCGTCGGTTTTCCTAATTTTCATGGCGACGTTTTTCCCGCTGGTTTTGTCCACCATGGCCGCCGTCATGGGCATTCCCAGCGTGTATTTTCGCGTGGCGCATGACTATGGCTTGCACGGCTTGGATTTGCTGCTTGAAGTGACATTGCCTGCCATCATGCCGCAACTGATTACAGCTTTACGAGTGACAGCGGGCGTGGCGTGGCTGGTGGTCGTCGCGGCGGAAATGATAGCAGGCGATAGCGGTTTGGGCTTCGCCATTTGGGACGCGCGCAATGGTTTGCGCAACGATTTGTTGGTGGTTGCGATGATAAACATTGGCATCATCGGTGTGATTTTAGATCGCTTATTGGCAACCTTAGCGAATCTGCCGAGCGTGCGCTGGGGTTATGAACGATAAGATGGCAAGTCCTGAAACGGCCTTGCGCCTTCACAATGTCAGCCGTTCTTACGGCGAAGTCGCGGTTTATGAAAATCTCAATTTATCCATCGCACGCCATGAGTTTGTGGCGGTGGTTGGCCCCTCCGGTTGCGGCAAAACCACGCTGCTCAACTTGCTATCCGGCTATGACAAGCCAACAGCGGGAGAGATTGAACGCCACGGCCAAGTGCGCACGGTTTATCAGCAGGACGGCTTGTTTCCGTGGCTGACAGCTCGCGAAAACATTTTGCTCGGCCTGCGCCACTTGAAAAAAGCTGCCGAACAGCAAGCCAGACTGCGCGAATTGTTGGATTTGATTCATCTCGATGGTTTTGCCAATCATTATCCGCATCAACTGTCGGGCGGCATGAAGCAACGCGTGGAAATCGCGCGCGCTTTAGCGGGCGACGCCGATATTTTGCTGCTGGATGAGCCGTTTTCGGCTTTAGATTACCTGACGCGGCTGCGAATGCGTCGCGAGTTGGAACGATTGCTGGCGGAACATCCGCGCACTGTAGTTTTCGTGACGCACGATGTCGAAGAAGCCGCCCATTTGGCAGACCGCGTGGTGGTTTTGAGCGAACGGCCCGCCAAAATTCAATGTGAACTTCTCATTCACGAACCGCGCCCGCGTGACATCGCAGCGCCCGAAGTCATCAATGCCGTTAAACGCATTTTGCAAGAAATGGGACTGGAAAATTGAACGATTTAAGCTAATTCCCCTCACCCCGGCCCTCTCCCCCAATTCGCTTCGCGGGGAGAGGGAGACTGCTGAATATGCTTCGTTTCTGCCCATATCAAACAGTTCAGAGCCTATGAGCATTGCACTCTCTCTCC
>JANMKN010000352.1:0-30436 GCA_031372065.1 Abditibacteriaceae bacterium
ATTTGCGCGATTCATCGCCAAACTTACGGCCCGGTGCGCGCCGTGTTGCAATCAATTACGCCGCGCGGAAAAAGCTAAAACGGGCAGCAAAAAGAGAAACGACAGCGCCACAATGACCGCTGAAGCGGGCAAATCCATTAGAAACGAAAGATGTAAGCCGAAGACAACGGGCACAGCGCCGAAAAACAAAGTGGCAGGCCACACTTGCCGCATTCTTTGCGCCAGCAAAAGCGAAGTCACCGCAGGAATAATCAGCATGGTCGTCGCCATCAAAACGCCGGTGGCGCGAATCGAGAACGAAATCACTACACCGATGGTGAGATACAACAAAAAATCCCAACGTGTGGCGTTGTAGCCCATTGTAGAAGCGGCATCGCGATCAAAGGAAACCAGCAAAAATTCTTTGCTAAACAAGGTGTGAATGACGGCGACAACCGCGAAAATACCGAGCATTTGCATGGTTTCCTCTGGCGCGATGGTTAAAATATCGCCTTGCAAAAGTTTCAGCATATGCGTTTCGCCTTGAGCGCTTTTAGCGATACACAATATAGCCATAGCGCCCGCCACAGAATACACAATGCCGATAATGCTTTCCGACGGCACACGCCGTGGCGACCAGCGCACGGCAAACATTGTCACGCCGACAACCACTAAAAGCATGGCACCCCAGATTGGCGAAAAGCCCAGCCACAAGCCAACCGCTATGCCCGCCGATGACAGTTCGGCCAGCGCCACACCAACGAAAACGATGCGCTTCAAAACTACATACACACCCAAAAACGAACACATCAGCGCCACTAAAATTCCCGCAAATAAAGCGTGACGCAGAAAATCAATTTGAAAGGTGTGGCCCAAATCGAACCAGCCGATAGTGTGTCCATCGGGCGCCGAAAACTCTGTCTCAGTAAACGTTTGCATCGACGTTGGAGGCGTAGTTGTTTGTGTTGGCGCGACAGAGTTGGCCGAATTACTGCCAGCAGGCACGTCGGCGATAGGCAAATCTTCGACGTTGGTCGCTTTGGTTGGCGCGCCTATTGGTGCCACTTTCGGCGTGCTAACGGTTGTTGTAACGGATTTTGGCGTTGCTACTGCTGTCGGCTTTGGCGCGGGTTTTAGCGTAGCTGTTGGCGCCGTTTTAGGCGGCGCGGTTTTCGATGTGACGGGCGTTGGTATCACATCTTCGATGGGTAAATCTTCGACGTTTTTTTGCGCTAATGACGGCAACACCAACAAACAGAGCAAGGCCAGCGGCGCGAATTTTTTAGAGGACAACTTTCACTCCCTCAATCTCAACCACGCGTAGCGGCACGCCGTAAAGTTTTTCCAAAAACGACGATTGCAAAACCTCTTCGACAGGCGCCGTTTGAAAGGTGCCGTGGTTGATAATGCCGATTTCCAGCGCGTGATTGGCAACCGTATTCAGCGAATGGCTCACCATCACAACCGCCATGTGATGCCGCGCGTGCAGTTCATCAATCAAAGTCATAATGGCACGCTCGGCAACGATGTCAAGATCGTTGGTATGTTCGTCCAAAACCAAAACCTGCGGGTCGCAAACCAAAGCCCGCGCGATGAGAGTGCGCTGCTTCTGACCACCCGATAAATCACGATACAAGCGCTCGGCGTGCGCCGCGATGCCAGTTTCTTCGAGCGATTCCAAAGCGTGTTGCACATCGGCAGGCGCGGGCCGTTTCAATGCACCGATTTGCCCGTAGCGGCCCATTAAAACCACATCCAAAACCGTAAACGGAAACAATTCTTCGACAGTTTGCAATTGTGGCACATAACCAAAGCGAAGTTTCGGAGCGCGTGTCACCTGCCCGGTTTTAGGCGCAATTAAGCCCAATAAGCCGCGCAAGAGTGTGGTCTTCCCGGCGCCGTTGGCGCCGACGATTGCTAAGTAATCGCCGGCGCGCAGCACAAAAGAAACGTTTTGCAAAATAGGTTTCTTGCCGTAACCGAGCGCCACCGATTCAAAGCGCAGCAGTTCTTGTTTTTCAGCCATGATTTTCATTCCAGCGGCATAAAATTGCTTCTATTGGCTGAGTGCCTGCTTAGTTTTGTCCACCATCATGTCAATGAGATCGAAATAGGTTTTGGTGCCCATCGCGCCCACTGAATATGGCGAAACCACATATTTCACGCCGATAGTGCGCGACACCAAGTCGGGATATTTAGTGGGAAAAATGGACTCGATCACCAGAGCTTTCACGCCGTCTTTTTTCATGCCGCTCATCAGGTTATTGACGTGCGCCGCTGACGGCGGAAGACCCGGTTTTGGCTCCAACGTGCCGTAAAGATTCAAACCAAAACGACGCAAAAAATATTCGTAATCTTCGTGGTAAGTCACCACCGGTTTACCGGCATAGGGCGCCATTTCTTTTTTCCAGCCTTCCATGTGCCCGTCAATGTCCTTGTAAAAATCGGCCAGTTGGCTGCGATAATAATCGGCGTTAGCAGCATCTACGCGAATGAGGCCCTTGACGATGTTGCGCGCCACAAATTTCGCGTAAATCGGATCATAAAAATAATGCGGGTTGCCATCGGGATGCACATCGCCGCTGGCGCCGGTAATGCTCGAATTGGGTCTGTCCAAAACGGGAATACCTTCTGAAGCGTCTATATAAGCGTTGCCGCCTTTGTTCAGTTTGGTGTTGCCTGCGGCGTTCATCAGCGCGTCCATCCACACGTCCAAACCCAACCCCGAACGCACTAATAAATCAGCTTTGGCAATGCGCTGCACCAGGCTGGGGCGAGGTTCAACGCGGTGATAATCGTTGTTCGGTAGCGCGATGACATCAACATGAACTTTGTTGCCGCCCACTTCGCGCGCAATGGCGCCGAGTTCGGGCACCGAGGCCACGATGTCGGTTGCCGCGTGTGCGGCTTTGAAAGAAGGCGCGAAAAACAGCGCCGCCAGCAAAAAAACTTTGATTCGTTTCATGATTTCTACTCCAAATTATGAGTGTGCGGGCCGATGCCCGCCGTGAATTGCAAGCGCAATTCGTTGTATGACTGCGCGCCACGCTGCCCGTGCGTGCCCATCAAGCGCAAATAAAATTGCTCGGTGAATTGTTTGGTGTAAATCAGCGACGAAGCGTTTTCACGCACGCCCGGCGCTTGCGGAAAACCGGAATTTTCGTAAAGCAAACCAACGTCGTTGAATTTATCCAAGCGATAATTCACCAAGCCATAATAGCCATCGGCGCTCTTGGTCAACAAACCGCCGAAGGGCTTGTATTTGAAATACTCGCTGCGCAAGAGCAAGCGCTTGTTGTCCTGTAAATAACGGCGATACGTCAAATCCGCGCCATACAATTTCACGCGTCCGACAGAATTCGCGCCGTTGTCCAACCCCAAAGTCGAAGGCCCCTGTGCATAAGAAAATCCGCCGTCTAATTCCGCTTTTTCGCCCAAAGGACGCCCGATCCACACGCGCCCGTTATAAAAGCGATCATTAAATCCGGCACCCGTTCCGTGCGGCACTTCACCAAAGAACGGATCGCCCGGATTGCTCGCATTGATTTGTGTTGACGAACCTTGGCCGGTGAAAGAGCCAAAGCTGGCACGCACAAAATTTTTGCCCTTCAGCGGTAGCAGATAATGCAAATTCACGCCATCGCCGACCAAGGCTTCGGGCGACACTAAATTTTGAATCGGCAACAACTGGCGAGGGTAAAGCCACGAGTGATTGTGCGTTTCGCCTGTGCGTCCAAATGGCGCGAACTTGCGGCCCACATTCAGACTCAGGCCCTTTTTCAAACCCAAAAAGGTCAAATAACCTTCTTCAATTTGAAACGGTTCGTCTTCCGCAGGCGCCGCCGTGATAAACGTGTCAACCTTGATGCCCGGATAAACATAGCCCTGAATGGCTAATTCACCTTCGTCCAAGTTCAAGCGTCGCCTTGCAGCATCACGCTTATCCGAACCAAACAAACCTTTCGCTTGCAAAATAAAACTGATGTCAGGCAACAGCAGATAATTGCGACTGCCCGTGCCCGAAGGCTGCGCTCCGCCGCTATTTGTGTTTGGGGCCTCCAATGGCGGCGGCGTTTCGGTAGTCGCTGGGGAAGGTATTACCGAAGGTGCGCCACCGTTCTTCTTTTTCAAGTCTTCGACATCTTTAAGCAGCTTTTCCCAAATGGCGCGCGGCACCATAATCATCTCGCCGCTGGCAACGGAATTACTTGGCGCTTTTGGCACAGAAGGTGTGGCAGCTTTTGAAGGCGTAGCCGCATCAATCGGCAAATCTTCGATGTTTTGCGCGAAAGTTTGTGCCGCAGACATCAGCAACGCGCCGCTTAAAACAGTCGTGGTCATTCCAAAGGCTCTTTTTTTCTTCACTTCGATTTTTCGTCCAGTCACGTCCCTCTCCTTTTTATTGATAAAACGATTGCATTTTCAAGAGTTTGGCAAAAAATTAGCACGCTTCTTTAATGGCCGTGTGCAAATAAAAACGTCATGCCGTAAGCGAAAACAAAGCCTATTACCGTGGCAATGGTAATCAGCAAACCTTCGTCTTCGAAGTGCGCTTCGGGCAGTAAATCGCAAGCGCCGACATAGAGAAAACTGCCGCCCGCCACGCCCAATAAAAAGCCGCTCATGGCTTCATTAACCGGCAAAACCGCATACGAAAGTGCGCCCCATACGATAAAAGAAGCCGTTAGCGCCGTCGAAATCCAAATCTGTCGGCGCGGCGTGCCAAAGCGCAACAAAAGCGCGCCCAAACTGATGCCAACGGCCACTTGATGCAGCACCAGAGCGCCGATAACCAGGCCGCCCGCAATTTGTGACACGCTAAAAGCTGCTGCGGTGATCAGCCCGTCTATAAAATTGTGTAGCCCGATGCCAAGCAAAGTGGTCGTGGCGTGCGTGTGAACGTGCCCCACCACATGATCGAAATGATCTACCGGATTTTCGTGATGCACGTTGCAGCTTTGATGACTTTTTTGGCGCTGCACACGGCACGAATTAAAATGAGTGCAGCGCTCCACCACATAAAGCAGCATGAAACCAAGTCCGGCGCCAGTGAGGGCATGGGAACCAGCTTTTTTCAAGCCTTCGGGCAACAATTCAAACAGCGAAGTCGCCAGCATCATGCCAGCAGAAAAACCAATAACAATCGCAATGCGATTGACCGAGAGCCACGTCCGCGCCGCCGACGGCAAAGCCGAGCCGAAAACCAGCGACGCGGCAGCCAACAACGCAAAAAATGTGGATGAGACAACTTCAGGCATGGCGATATTGAAAACTTGTTACCAATAAGCAACTATAACGAGGGACGGCGTGAAGCGCAAGAGCGAAGGCCAATTGTTGTAAAAATAGCCGCTAAGCTGCGCTTCGCAAAACAGCAAGAAAACGACGCTATTTACTAAAATAGCGTCGTTTTCTTCAAATGCAATTCGCGTAACGTAGTTTTGCGGTTATTTCTTGTGGGATTTGCTTTTTGTCGCACAATCGGGGCACAGGCCGTAAATGGTCAGTTCGTGATCGTCGACGATAAAACCGCCCGCGATGGGTTGGCCTTTGGGAAAATGCACCGGGCACACGTTAATATCGAAAACTTGCTCGCATTTGCGGCACTGAAAATGTTCGTGATGGCCGAGGCCGGTTTCTTCGTAGCGCGTGTCGCCGGTGGGCAAAACCACGCTTTGAATGCGTTCGGCTTCCTGTAAAAGTTTGACAGTTCGGTAAACTGTAGCGATGCCAAGGCGCGGAAAAAGAATGCAGGCGCGCTCGTGGATTTCCGGCACCGAAAGCGGCCCGTTTGCCACTTCGATGACCTGAAAAATCGCCTCACGCTGGCGCGTTTGACGCTGTCCGAGTTGGGTGGAATCCATAAGGCAATTATATTCTTATTGATAGGCTGTTTCAACAATGAAAACCATTTCAAATCAATCGAGAACTCAATCGGGTGCGCTGCAAAAGCGCGATAAATTGGCCGCCAAAAGCGCCAAATGGCCGCTTTTGCTGGCGTTTTTGGCCTTAAGCGGAGCCGGTTGGAATGTTTTGCGCACCAGTTCGGCGCCGCTTGCGCCAACTGTCACGCAAACCACCACACAAACAATCGCGCCGGTTTACGCGCAAAAACTGGGCTGGAAAGTGGTCGGCATTTACCCGCACGATGCCAAGGCGTTTACGCAAGGTTTGCAATGGCACGACGGCGGTTTTTATGAAGGCACCGGACTCGAAGGCCAGTCGCAATTGCGCCGCGTGGAATTTCCATCGGGCCACGTTTCAAAACAGCGCGACTTGCCCAAAGAAGTTTTCGGCGAAGGCATTACTTTGGCGGGCGACAAGATTTATCAACTGACGTGGCAAACGCATATCGGCTACGTTTATGACCGCGCCTCATTCAAGTTACTCAGCCAATTTACTTATGCCAACGAAGGCTGGGGCTTGACTTACGACGGCCAAAATCTCGTTCAAAGCGACGGCAGCGACAATCTCACTTATCTTGACCCGCAAAATTTAACGCCGGTGCGTCAACTGCCGGTAACGATGAACGGCCAGCCGGTAAAAAACCTCAACGAACTGGAATGGATTAACGGCGAAATTTGGGCGAATCTCTGGCAAACCGACAAAGTTGTGCGCATTAATCCAGAGACGGGACAAGTAAATAGTTATTTCGATTTCACCGATTTACTGCCCGATAAAATGCGCACCGGCAACGAAGATGTATTAAATGGCATCGCTTACGACGCGGATAAAAAACGCTTGTTTTTAACTGGCAAGCAGTGGCCGAAATTGTTTGAAATCAAAATCATTGACGGCACCACTTAATTGATTTTTAATTTTGATTTTCTGATTATCTTGTGAGCATTTTTCACTTCGACGACCATTCGCTGCGCCATCTTGCCAACAGCATCAATCCGCTGTTGGTAATGGTATTTTTCACCGCATTTTTTGTGCGCTTTCGCCACGACAAAACTTTTCGCGCCGCCGAGTTTTTTGGGCGCGCTTTGTTGTCGCTGCTGGTTGCTTTTGGCCTCGGACGCCTCAACGCCGAATTGAAAATCTGGCCCGGCTTGCCGCTCGATCCGGGCCACTACGAATTTCCCAGCGGCCATATGTGCTTCGCGGTCAGCATAGCCGTTTCATTGGTATTTTTACAGCGACGTTTTTTATTTTTTGTCGTGCCGCTACTGCTTTTCTACGGCGCACTGATTATCTTTTTGAAATTTCACGGCTGGACAGATGTCATCGGCGCGTGGCTTCTCATGGCGCCCTTAGCATGGCTGATTCATAAAGGCGCAAAGCCCAAATTGAAGTCCGGAATTGAAGTGGAATGAATTACAGGCTATTTCAAAAGTCCAAGAACTGAGAAAATCCTCTTCAAAGTGGGCGCAAGCCACATGGCATGGAGTTAAGGGAATTTTGAAGGTATTCGGAGCCAAAGAGTATTGTCATCCTGAGCCTGCGAAGGATCTCTGCAAAATAGGTTCAGTCACGCAGATATCCTTCGCAGGCTCAGGATGACAATACTCCCCTTTTCACTGGATTCCTAACGTGTAAAAAGCTCTACTTACCCCTTAACTCCATGCCATTGGGCGCAAGCCCCGCTCTTGGACTTCTGAAATAAGTTATCGGAAAACATACTACACCAATCAAAATTTAGCGAATCTACGCTAATCAATTTTCATCACACCTGTAGATTCTGCGGTCATTTCCAACCAACGGTCTATCAATAAAGGCGCATAGAGATGAGACACAAGGCCATAGCAACCTAACGAATGCCCTTCATTCACTTCAATTAATAAAGTGCGCCCCTCTTTCGTGACACCCCAATCCATCGAACAACCAATAGGCCGCTGAGTCCATTCCTGCATAGCCTTTTCGACTACATTGAAATCAGCCGCAGCACGAAAATCGCCGTAATAATGACGGAATCCTACCAGTTCACCACGATGCACAAAGCCGCGAAATTCGCCCACAAATTCTACCGCTTGCGACCACCAAACGATTTGCTCGTTGGGCAAATGCGAGGTTTGAATTAAATCGCGAAACGCAGCGATGACGTGACCGTTGAAAATTTTCGATTGCCCTGCTGGTGGCTTGATAAATAAGGGGCCGCACTCATCGGCGAATTTGCGGCGCGCCTCGCCCAGCGTGCAAAGCCCAAAGTCGCGGCCCGCGTAAGTTTTAACTTCTGGAGGAATCGGTTCCAAAGCTGGAATTTCGCAACCCAAGCGTTGCAAAGCGCGATGCACAGTTGGTATTCCTGCGACAACAGGTGTGCGCGGTGTCAGTGCTAAATCTTCAATCTCCACCGCGCTAAAAAATTCAATTTCACAACCGCGACCTGCCAAGCCGCGCCAAGCGGTATAAGCGCTGTCATTGCGGAATTCGCCATCCAATTTTTCAATGTAGGCTTTCATAGTCAACCCTACTCTGCTACCACTTGGATGTTTTCGACTTTGCCTTGCAATGGATTAGGCGCCTCGTAATCGCCGACAGCGGTTTGCGCGTCTTGGCCGATGCTTAGTTCGTCCATCGGTTGCACCGAAATCAGGCCTGGCGCTTGGCCTTGCGCGACAAGTTTGCCATTGACAGATAACTTCATCGCGCCGTCTTTTTCGAGGCGCGCTTCGAGCGAAAATTTGCCTGCAACGGTTTCGGGCGAAATGATAGAAAACAGCTTTTCATTTTGGCGCACGCTGAAAAGCGGCTTGCCATTTTGCAAGTGCAAAGCGTAGCCGTGCTTTTGCCCGCCTTGCGCTAAAATCACGCCGTTTTTATTTTGTGTCGTCACATCGCAGCGAATGATCAACGCTTTATTGGCGATGCGCGGCGAAGCGATTTTCAAGGCCGGTTTCGGGCGTTCGGCAACCATGCAGCGCTCGGCCCACGCTTGCCAATCGGCGCTCATTTTTTGAGCGCGAGCCGGTTCGCGCGCGGCTAAATCGTTGAGTTCGACGGGGTCTTTTGCGAGGTCATAAAGTTCCCACGGTTTGTCATGCAGCGCCACTAATTTCCAATCGCCTTCGCGCACCATGCGGTTGCCTTCGTGTTCGATGCACACTAAGCGGCTTTGTGTTTTTTGGCCTTGCAAAACCGGCAGCAAACTTTGGCCCTCGTGCGGCAGAATACTCACGCCGTTGCGCTCTTTGGGATAAGTCGCGTGGCTTATTTGCAAAAGTGTTGGCATGAAATCGGTGATGTATCCCACTTGATTTGTTGTCGCAAATTCTTTGCTTTTCATGCCTTGCGGCCAATGTGCAATCAGCGGCGTGCGGATGCCGCCTTCGTGATTGTAATGCTTATAAAGTCGCCACGGCGTGTTGCTGACATTGGCCCAACCGCTGCCGTAACTGACGTAACTCTGCGGGCCGCCAACAGTTTTCAGGTCGTCACCTTTATGCAAAATATTGAGAGTTGAATCCACTTGGTCAAAGCCCCAAGGGTCCCATTCAGCACAGGCGCCATTATCGCTGAGGAAGAAAATCGCGGTATTTTCAAACTGGCCACTGGCTTTCAGATAATCAATCACGCGCCCGATATTTTGATCCATAATGTCAATCATCGCAGCGTAAACGGCCATTCGGCGCGCAAGGTCGGCGCGCCTGTCAGCGGGAATTTCATTCCACGCCGGAACCACTTTATCGGCCCAGCCGGTTTGCTTGTTGAAGCGATTTGGCGGCAACGCTTCGCGTGGCGAAAGCGGCGTGTTTTCCGAAATAAGTTTCAATTTTTTCTGCCGCATCAAACGCTCGGCGCGCATGGCGTCCCAGCCTTTTTCAAGATACATTTTTTCGTATTTGGCGATGACGTTTTCCGGCGCGTGCAAAGGAAAATGTGGCGCGTTGAAAGCCAAATACATAAACCACGGCTGGCCCGATTGTTGGCCGTCTTTCAAAAAATCCAGCGCGTAATCGCCAAAAACGTTTGTGGCATAAAACTCATCTTTTTTGTAGGCGCGTTTGGGATGTTCTTGCGGCCAGCGCGTGAAAAATGGTTCTTCCTGCCAGCAGCTATTGAAGCCGCCGAGCATTCCATAAAACTCATCGAAACCGCGTTCTGTCGGCTTGCTTTTCTCACTCAAATGCCACTTGCCGACCATATACGTTTTGTAGCCGGCGGGCCGCAAAACTTCGGGCAAAGTGGCCGCGTAAGCGGGCAATACGCCGTTCATAGCGGGAAAGCCTGCCTGATGCGGATGCAAGCCGGTCAAAAGCGAAGCGCGCGTGGGACAGCAGCGCGCCGAGTTATAGAACTGGGTAAAGCGCAGGCCGGTTTTGGCTAAATTGTCCAAGTTCGGCGTGCTGATTTCGCTGCCATAACAGCCGATGTCAGACCAGCCCAAATCATCGGCCAAAATCAGCAGAATGTTGGGTTTTGTCATAGGCGCCGCCATTCCATTTACTAACAAAAACATCATGCCCAACAAGGAGAAAAACCATTTCTGCATCATTTTAATTGTTCGTTTTCTTCGGCGCTTTTTTGTCTGCCAGTGGCCAATTCGGGTCGTCAACGTGCGCTTGATTCATCAATTCTTTGGCTTTTTGCACCAATTCGGGATGCGCCGCCGCGAGGTTTTTGGTTTCGCCGGCGTCGGTTTTCAAATCGTAAATTTCAATCGGCTTGGACGGGCCATTTTTGACGGCTTTCCAATCGTCCCAGCGCACGGCTTGCAAACTGGCGGCTTCATGCAATTCCCAATAAAAATACGGGCGTTTGGGCGCCGCGTCGCCTTTGAGAAAAGAAACCAACGAATAGCCGTCGGTTTTGTAGTCAGCAGGCACGGGTGCGTTTGCCAGTTCCACGGCTGTCGGCAGAAAATCCCAAAAGGCCCACGGCTCATCGCTGACGCGCCCAGCGGGAATTTGGCCCGGCCAGCGCGAAATCGCGGCTTGGCGCAAGCCACCTTCGTATAACTCGCGCTTGTAACCGCGCAAGCCGTTGGAGGCTTGCTCGAACAATTTTCCCAGTTCGGAATTGGGCGCGAAGGACGAGCCATTATCGCCCGCCATAATGACCAAAGTTTTTTCATCTATTTTCAATTCTTTGAGCAAATCCAGCAAGCGCCCCAAATCGCTGTCGAGGCGCGTCACTTGGGCAGCGTAGGCTTTTTGCGTGGGCGTCCACGGCTTGTCTTTATAGACGCCATAATCGTCAATTTCGTGATTTCCGTGC
Source organism: Abditibacteriaceae bacterium (assembly GCA_031372065.1). Classification (GTDB taxonomy): domain Bacteria; phylum Armatimonadota; class Abditibacteriia; order Abditibacteriales; family Abditibacteriaceae; genus DASWNL01. Next base: position 11,134 of record JANMKN010000352.1, read on the forward strand.
GGCAAAGTGATAGCGTAAAACAAGAAAAACGGCTTGTCTTTTTGGCCGCGCACCCATTGTAAAACGTCGTCTTCAATAAGGTTTTGCGCGTAAGTTTTCCCGACGCCAAGGCCATCGTTGCCGGGTAAATCGAAACGCGTGGCGTCGTTATAAAGATACGTTGGAAAATACGAATGGGCATGGCGCTGGCAGTTGTAACCGAAAAAATGATCGAAGCCTTTGTTAAGCGGGCTGCCGGTTGTATCGAACATTCCCATGCCCCATTTGCCCATGACACTGGTGGCATAACCGGCTTTTTGCAAAATCTGCGCGACTGTTATAGTTTCGCCGGGCAAAGGAAGTTGTCCTTCGGCCCCAATTTCCCGGTTGGCGCGAATCGGCGAGTGTCCGGTATGCAAACCCGTCATCAGCGAAGCGCGACTGGGCGCGCAAACCGTGGTGCCGCAGTAGGCCTGCGTGTAGCGCGTGCCTTCGCGTGCCATGCGATCAAGATTCGGCGTTTGAATTAGCTTCTGCCCGTAAGCGCCTACATCGCCCATCGCCAAGTCATCACTGAGCATGAAAATGATGTTGGGCTTTTCGATTTTCGGTGCGGCCATAGCTGTGGCTCCCATCAAAAACGTCAGAAACAACAGGAAAAAACGGGGATTTGGCATAGTGAAGTCAGTTTAGCCATCCACACTTAGCAAAACACAGGGCCAAGAATGAACTTGGCCCTGTGTTTTGGGAAATCGAAAGCGAATTTACGCGGCTTTCTTTTTTGGAGGGTTGTTTTTGCGATATTCCATCGCTTTGGCTTTGAGTTCGTCCAAAGTCATGCCAAGCGCCTTGGCGACGGCTTCATTGTAGGCATCGGCGGCGTCTTTGACACCTTTTTTCTGGTCGTCGGTCAACGGCTTGCCGATGATTTTTTCCAACATTTGCGGCTGAAGCAGCATCACGCGGGCGTTGCCTTTTTTGCCTTTGCCGGCTTTTTTGTCGCCCTTGGCGGCCAGCAAAACTTTGCCATCCGTTTTGCTCGTCGCGGCTTGCGCGCTCATCAAATTACCGGCACCCAAAACCACAGCCAGAGCCGTCCCGATCATCCATTTGCTTTTCATGTGCGTTCTCCTTTTATTGCCAAACCGCGCCTTGGCGCGGGGTTGGTTGAACAGTTTTACGACTTCCTATTTTGTCCCTTGTGTTGCAAAGCGCGCTGCTTTTTTAGGGCGCCCATCATCGCTTCCAGTTTTTGGCGTTGTGCGCTTGTCAACACGTTGCGCACGGCGGCCATACGGTCAGCCACAATCACCTGATGACGCGCTTTTTTCTGGTCGGGCGTGAAAGTCTTGTTGCCATGCAGCGTTTTGAGATCGGCTTGCGATTTTTTCCAAATCGCTTCAATCTTCGCGGTCTGCGCGGCACTTAGACCCAGTTGCTTGATGATTTGCTTCATCCGGCCTTGTTTTTGTCCGGCTTTGGGTGCTTTCGCCGCCGGTTTAGCGGGCGCGGCTTGCAAAGACGGAGCAATCAGGCAAAATGTCAGGCCGCTCGCCAGTAACACGCGGGAAATGCTTCTCAACTTCATGTTTTTCATGGGAACACTTTTTATTTTCGCATGGTTTGACAGATAAAGCAGCGCCAAGTCGGTAAAATCTACACCGTCTCTTTGTAAAGTTTCTGTCAAGCGAAAGCGGGCCGAGGTTTCTCTTATGCAACGAATTTTGTTGGTTGACGATGACCGCGAATTGTGCGATTTGGTAGCGCAGTATTTGACGATTGAAAACTTTCACGTCGAGACTGCGCATGACGCCAACAACGGAACAGAGCGCGCTTTAACGGGGAACTACGATTTCGTGATTTTGGATGTCAATTTGCCGGGCGGCAGCGGCTTCGATGTGCTGCGGCGCGTGCGCGCGGGCAAAGGCAACGTAGCGCAAGTGCCGGTTTTGATGCTGACCGCGCGGCGTCAGGAAACAGATCGCGTCGTCGGCTTGGAACTGGGCGCCGATGATTATCTGGCGAAGCCGTTTTCGTCACGCGAATTGGCGGCGCGCATTCGCGCCATTTTGCGCCGCGCGCAGGCCGCGCCCGTTTTGCCAAATGAAAAAGTTATCGTGGGCGATGTCGAACTCAATCCGGCCACGCGCAAAGTGCATTGTGAAGACTCCTATATCGAATTGACCGCCATCGAATTCGATTTGCTGCGTCTTTTGCTCGAACGCGCGGGCGAAGTCGTGACGCGCGAAGATATTTCGCAGCACGTTTTTGAGCGTTCGCTGCTGCGCAATGAACGCGGCATTGATATGCACATCAGCAACGTGCGCAAAAAACTGGGACGGCACGCAAACGGCAACGAACGAATCCAAACCGTGCGCAGCATCGGCTACGTTTACGAGGCGACAGGAGCCTCATCGAAAGTAACTTAGAATAATGGCTAATCCGCTTCGCGATTTATTTTTCGGCACTGTCGCCCCCAAGAAAGAACTGGTTGAGGCGATCACGCCGCGCCGCACTTTTGATGATGTCATTCTGCCGCTGTCCACGCGCCGCGCGCTGGATTTTGCGCTCTCGCAAATCAAAAAACACGACCTAATTTTTCATCAATGGGGCCTTGGCGAACGCCATTCGACAGGGCGCGGGCTCGCTTTCAACTTCGCCGGGCCGCCGGGCACCGGAAAAACCATCTGCGCCGAAGCGATTGCCAACGCGCTCGGCAAAAAACTGCTGGTTGTGCGCTACAGCGAAGTCGAAAGTTTGTGGGCAGGCGAAACCAGCAAAAACGTCGCAGCAGTTTTTCGCGCCGCCGCCGAACACGATGCGGTTTTGTTTTTCGACGAAGCCGATGCCATCGCCAGTCGCCGTTTTTCATCGGTTACGCAAGGCTATCAGCGCGAAGCCAACGCGGTTGTCAACGTTTTGCTCAAAGAACTCGAAGAATTCGACGGCGCGACCATTTTCGCCACCAATTTAGCGGCGAATTTCGACCCGGCGTTTGAGCGGCGCATTCGCACCCATATTTTGTTTGAAATGCCCGGCGCGCCCGAACGCGCCGAAATTTGGAAAGTGCAACTACACGCGCGCAAAACGCCGCTTGCCGACGATGTAGATTTTGCAGAATTGGGCGAAAAATTCACCGCCAGCGGCGGCGATATCAAAAACGCGGTTCTCAAAGCCGCGCAAATGGCAACTACCGAACCGGGTGACGACGACGACAAGCAAATCCATCAACGCCATTTTGAAGCGGGAATGCAAGATGTCATAGCCGCCAAAAAAGTGATGGATCAAACGCTGTTTGCCGAAGGCGACGGCTCGGCGATGCCCAACGGTTTAGGCGGCTTTTTCGATTCGTTTGCGCGCACACAGGAAGGCCAAAGCGAACAAATCGAAGCGCTGACACGGCGCCTCGGCGAAACCGAACGCGCCACACGCGCTTTGCCCGGCATCGTTGAGCGTTTTGATGATGCCGCGCGCACCGCGCAAAACCAATTGCGCGCCGATTTAACGGTGCAAGTTGGCGAACTATCGGGCCAACTTTCCGGCATCGCGCAAGAAGCGCAAAACGCCGCAGGCGAAAACAGCGCCATGCGCGAAACATTAGGCGCGCAATTGCGCGAGCATCAAACCAAACTCGACGACTTATTTACGCGCTTGCAAAGCGAACGCGAAGCACAAAACACCAATACCGCGCAATGGAAAACGCAAATTCTTATCGCATGGGGCATCGGCGGCGCTGCTTTAATTGCGGCTGTGGCCGCTTTAGCGCTGGCTTTGCGCGGGTGAATTAATCGAAACAACCAAAAAGCAACTGCACTGGGACGAAAAACTGCGACCGGCGCGTTGGCACGATGAGGAAGAATTTCAATCTGGTGTGCATTTCTATAGCGCCTTATTGCCTGCGAATGAATTCTTATGGCCGCGAATTCATTCGCCGTTGCCGTTGTCTACGCACTTTATCCATCGGATACTGTTTCTCAACCCCCTTTAGTGAAATTGCCATGAAAATTTGGATTTTATTGGTGCTGCTTATGTCCACCACACCGCTTTTAGCGGCCACTGCCGAAAAACTGTCGCCCGAACGCAGGACGCAAGTGGCGGCGATGCTTGACGACAAACCTGCCGGGCCGGGGCGCCCGATTGAAGACCGCGCCTTTTGGGAGAATTTCGCGGGCCAAAGCGCGTGGAAAGCGCTGATTCCGCGCGCCGAAAAATTGCTGGCCTCGCCATTGCCCGCGCAACCGGACGAGTTGTATTTGGAATTTTCGCGCAATGGCAATCGCACCAACTGGCAAAAAGTGGCGTTTGAGCGGCGCGGGCGTTTGGCGCCGCTCGTTTTGGCCGAATGTCTGGAAAACAAAGGCCGTTTTTTGCCCGCTATCGAACAATTGATTGCCGCTTTTAGCGCCGAAACCTCGTGGCTTTATCCGGCACACGACGCCAAACTCGAAAACTTTCAGGGCAAAACCATTGATATTGATCTCGGCTCGTCGGCGCTGGGCTGGAATTTGTCCATGACCGATTATTTGCTCGGCGAAAAACTCGCGCCCGCCTCGCGCCAATTATTGCGCGATGGCGTCCGAAAACACATTCTCGACCCGTATAAAGCGATGATTCGCGGGCAGCGCGATTTGAATTGGTGGATGGTCGGCACCAACAATTGGAATGCGGTTTGTCTGGCGGGCGTGACTGGCGCCGGACTGATTGAACTGCCCAGCAAAAGCGAACGCGCGGAATTTATCGTGGCGGGCGAAAATTACGCGCGGCATTTTCTGGCCGGTTTCACGCCCGACGGCTATTGCAGCGAAGGTTTGGGCTATTGGAATTACGGTTTTGGGCACTATGTTTTGCTATCCGAGGCCATTCGCGGTGCCACGAAGGGCAAAATTGATTTATTGACGGCGCCGAAGGCCCAAATGCCCGCGCGCTTTGCCACGCGCATCGAAATTATCAACGGCGTGGCGCCCGCTTTCGCCGATTGTGCCGTCTTTGCAAAACCCTCCGCGCCGCTGATGGCTTTTCTCAACGCGCATCTGAAATTGGCGAACGGCTACGATGTCGTTTTGCCCGAACAAACTTTCAGCACGCTCTTTGAGGCGATGATTTACAACAACGCCAAAGGCACGCTCGCCAACACAGCGACAAGGCCACTACGCGACTTTTTCGACACTGCGGGCATTCTCATTTCGCGTCCGACCAATACCAATGGCTTCGCTGTCGCTCTCAAAGGCGGGCACAACAACGAGCATCACAACCACAACGATCTCGGTTCTTACGTTGTGGTGCGCGGCGAGCGGCCCGTTTTGCTTGATCCGGGCGGCGAGGTTTACACGGCGCGCACTTTTAGCGCGCGGCGCTACGATAGCAAGTTGCTCAATTCGTTCGGCCACGCCGTTCCAATTGTCGCGGGCCAATTGCAAAAAGAAGGCGCGCAATCGCAAGCGAAGGTTTTGAAAAGCGATTTCAACGACGCGCAGGACACGCTGCAACTCGATATTTCATCGGCTTATCGCGTGCCGGAATTGAAAACACTGACGCGCACCTTCGATTATTCGCGAATCGGACAAGGCGCGTTAAATGTCACCGATCACGTTGTCTTTTCGCAGCCGAAAACGTTCGGGACGGCGCTGATTACGCTTGGTTCGTGGCAAAAGCAAGCCGATGGCAGCCTTTTAATTTTCGATGTGGACGAAGCCCTGCGCGTCGAAATTGACGCTGGAGGCCGCGCTTTTTCCCTTGATGCCGAAGAAATCAAAGAAGACGCCGCCGTGCGCCCGACGCGCCTTGGCATCAATTTCCAAGAGCCGATCACAGACGCCACAATTACCGTCAAAATCACGCCTTTTAACGTGCCCGATAACGATAAATCGCCGCTGCGCAACGGCGCTTTCGAGTTTGGCTCGCTGGGTTGGGAGCTGCCCAAAAACGGCATGGGCGCGCTTTCGACAGAGCGATTTTCCAGCGGCACAACTTCGCTCAAAATCAGCGACGCCGATAAAAATCTCGGCTCTAATGTCACCTCGTCGCGCATTTCATTGCAAGGCGGCAAGAAATATATTTTGCGTGGCAAAGCCTTTCACCTGAGCGGCCAAAGCATCGGTCTTTACCTGAAGTTTTACGACGCCAATCGCCAAATGCTGAACGCCTCCGACAACGGCAACATCGCGCCCCTCGGCAACACGCCGACCAAAGCTGGCGAGTGGCAAACCTTCGCGCTGCCCTTTCAAACTCCAGGCGCGACCACCAACGCGCAATTGTGGATTCACTCCTTCAACGGCGCGCAAAGCGAAGTATTTTTGGATGACATGGAAATTGTCGAAACGGACTAAATGAAACCAACGATTTTTCTTTTGACTGCCGTATTGACGACAAGCGCTTTTGCCCAAAGTGAGGCGCGCTTTCCGTGGGTTATGCCGTGGGATGATGCCACCAAAAACGCGGCGGATGTGTCGTTTCTTAATCCGGCGCCGCTGACAAATAAGCAGCGCATCAGCGTGCGCGATGGGCATTTTTTTGATGCCACAAATCGCCGCGTGCGCTTTATGGGCACCGGCACCAGCGCGGGCGCGAATTTTCCCTCGAAAGAAGACGCGCCGAAAATCGCGGCGCGTTTGCACAAGCTGGGCTTTAACATTATTCGTTTGCATCACATGGACGCGACCTGGGCCAATCCGGGCATTTTTCAGGGCGATGATAAGCGCGAAACCATTTCGCCCGACAGTTTGGACAAGCTGGATTTTTTCGTGGCCGCACTCAAGAAAAACGGCATCTACGTTGATTTGAATTTGCACGTTTCGTGGGCGCCCAGCACACAAGCGGGCTTTCCCGATACCGATAAAATCCCTGACCTCGGCAAGCAAATTTCGTATTTTGAAAAACGCTCAATTGAGCATCAAAAAAACTACGCCAAGCAGTTTTTGACGCACGTTAATCCCTACACCAAATTGAAATGGGCTGACGATCCGGCTATTGCGCTAATTGAAATCACCAACGAAGACACGCTTTTTGGTGAGGCGTTTACCGGCAGTTTGCAAACTTTGCCACCGTATTACCGCGATCAATTGCAAGGCCAGTGGAACGGTTTTTTAAAAGCGAAATACCCCTCAACCGAAGCGCTTTTAAAAGCGTGGTCAGGCGCCAAAGAACTCGGCCCGAATTTATTGCAAAACGCGCAATTTGCCGCTGACGGCGACAAGTGGACTTTTGAAAAACAAAACGGCCAATACGAAACGAAATTTGAAACTGCCGAAGGCGGGCCAACCGGCAAAGCGCTGCATCTTTCGGTCACGGAACTTGCCGACCAAACGTGGAAGCATCAAGTTCATCAAAACGGCCTGAACTTTGAAGACGGCGCAGTTTATACGCTGCAATTTTGGGCGAAATCTGACAAAAACCGCACTTTGCCGCTTTATTTGGGCTACGACAAAGAGCCGTGGAATCATGTCGGCGAAGGCGGACGCGTGGCGCTGACAACGTCGTGGCAAAAGTTTACGCGCGTGATTTCAGCGAACAATCCGCTGCCCGATCACAACCGTTTGTCGTTTCAAATCGGCGAGCAATTGGGCGATATTTGGCTGGCCGATTTATCGCTGCGAAAAGGCATCGTTGTCGAACTGGCGCCCGATCAAAAACTCGAAGACGGCACCATTGCTTTGGCTATCGGCGGCAACACGCCGCAAGGCCGCGACGCCATTGATTTTCTGCTGGGCGTCGAACGCGATTTTTCGCTCCTGATGCGCGATTATATTCAGAAAGATTTGGGCGCTAAATCACCCGTCGCGTGTTCGCAGGCATGGCTCGGCGGTTTGGGCGGCGTGCTGCGCGAATCGCGCATGGATTGGGTGGATATGCACGCGTATTGGCAGCATCCCAATTTCCCCAATAAGCCGTGGGACAGCAGCGATTGGACAATTGATAACACCGCGATGGTGCGCGAATACAAAGGCGGCACTATTCCGCAGTTGGCGATGCACCGCATCGAAGGCAAGCCGTTTACCGTCACCGAATACAACCATCCGGCGCCCAATGATTACGCGGGCGAAACCATGCCTCTCATTGCCTCTTATGCCGCATGGCAAGATTGGGATGGCCTATTTCTATTCGATTATCATTCGAGCAGCGACGGCTGGGATGCCGATAAAATTACCGGTTATTTCGCTTCGGCCAGCGACCCCAATAAAATGGCGGCGTTGCCCGCTGCATCGCTGATTTTCTTGGGTGGATTGATTTCGCCCGTCGAGCGCAAAAGCACGCTGATTGTGCCGCGCAGCAGCGTGACCGAAGCAATTGCCAAAAGCAGCCTGTCGAATTTTTGGGATAGCAACATGGGCCGCTTGTGGGCGCAAAACGGCGCCACGCGTAGCGATTGGCTGCAAAGCAAAATGGCGGTTCGCCTTGTTGATGGCAACGCGCCGCTTGGCATTGAACGGCAGTTTTTGTCTTCGTCTGAAGCGCTCGAATGGCACACCGACGCGCCGGAAAATTCACTTTTCACCCTAAAAAGCGACAAGGTCAAGGGCGCAATTGGCTTTTTGGGCGGGCAATGGGTTGATTTGGGCGGTTTTGTGGTGCAAATGGAGAAAACGCCGCGTAATTTCGCCACTATCATGCTTACGCCGCGCGATGATAAGCCAGTTGCTAAATCGAAATCGCTGTTGCTGACAGCCTTGGCCGATATTGAAAACAACGGCATGAAATGGAACGAAGCGCGCACCAGCGTCGGAACCAATTGGGGCACAGGGCCGACAATGGCGCAAGACATTCCGGCGCAAATTATCGTGCGCACCGAGGCCAAAAAAGTCACAGTTTATGCGCTGGATGGCAGCGGCAAGCGGGCGCAAACGGTGCCGTCGCAAATCGTCAACGGCCAACTTCGTTTTCGCATCGGGGCGCAGTTTCAAACCATCTGGTATGAAATCGAAGCGGGTTAGTCTGTCGGCAACCAAGACCGCACGACGCTTGTCCATAAAGTTGCCATGAAAATTTTCTCTGCCTTTTCGCCCGCGCTGGTGTTTGTAGTTTTGAGCGCGGTTTCCCTGTCGTCATCCAGCAACGGCGCACAAAAATCACGCCTCAAAATTATGAAACACACTTTTACCAACCCGATTTTGCATAACGGCGCCGATCCGTGGGTGACCAAACAGGACAACGCGTATTACTATTGCGGCGCGGATGGTGGCGCGATTTTCGTTGGCAAATCGGCAACGCTGCAAACCATCGGCTCCAACACCAAAAACGTCTGGTTCCCGCCGAAAAAAACGGCGTATTCACACGAACTGTGGGCGCCGGAGCTACATTTTTTGCAAGGCAAATGGTTTATTTATCTCGCCGCCGATGACGGCAAAAACGAAAACCATCTGATGTATGTTTTACGCGCCAAAACCGACGATGCACAAGGCACCTACGAAATGATGGGCGCTTTGGATACGGGCATCCAAACCCCAAAAGGCCATCAAAAACGCTGGGCTATTGACGGCACAATTTTGGAGTTAAACGGCAAGCTGTATTTCATCTGGTCGGGCTGGCAGGGCACAGAAAACGTCGCGCAAAATTTATATATCGCGCCGATGAGCAATCCATGGACAATTTCCGGCCCGCGCGTTTTGATTTCCAAACCGGAACTGCCGTGGGAACTCAACGGCAAGCCCTTTATCAACGAAGGCGCGGAAGTTTTGCAGCGCAACGGCAAAACCTTCGTGATTTATTCGGCCAGCGGCTCGTGGACGGATGATTATTGCTTGGGCCAACTGACTTTATTTGGCGATAATCCGCTTGATGCCAAAAGCTGGAAAAAGCATCCCAAAGCCGTTTTTGCCAAGACTAAGGAGGTTTTCGGCCCCGGTCACGCGTCTTTTGTGAACGACGGCAAGCGCGATTGGATTATCTATCATAGCGCGAAATTTTCCGGCGCGGGTTGGAATCGCGATGTGCGAATGCAACCGTTTACATGGAATGCCGATGGCTCGCCGCATTTTGGTGCGCCGCTCTCGCCGAAAACGCCGATTGAATATTAAACGCAAAAAAGGCCTGCACGAAAATTCGTGCAGGCCTTTTTATTCAAAAACGAGCCTTAGTTACCGGGCCGTCCGCCGCCGGGAGCGCCGCCTTGACCACCTTGACCGCCACCATTTCCGCCGCCACGTCCGCCACCAAAGCCACCACGCCCATAGGGGCTATCCGTAAACACTTGCCCTAATCCACCAATCAAATTGGTTTCTTGGCCCAGCACGCCTAAGACCACCAACGTGGTTTCCAATTTGGGCTGCGTGGTGTATTTGTAAGTCACATCGAATTTTTCGAGTTTTTCTTTCTTTTTGTTTTGATAAGCCGCAACCGCATCGCGGAAGGTCTTCAGTTCAGTCGTGAACGCTTCAGGCTGAAAAGCGGGGTCGGTCAATTTCTGCGCCAGTTGGCGTTCCATTTCTTGCAAACTCGCCAAACCTTCGGTGTCAACCTTCATCATGTCAATCACAGCATCTTGCAACGCGGCATCGCCATAACCTGCGGCTGTCAAGGCTTGGCGCACCCAATCGGTGCGCTCTTTTTCGCGCTGCTGCATGAACTGCGCCCGACGCGCTTCCATCTGCGCACGCTGTTCGGGCGTCATGTTTTGCCCGCGTTGCTGCTGAAATTGTGCCTGCTGCGCCGGCGTGAGGTTGTCGCGACGCTCGCGATTGTCTTGGCGCTGAACTTGGCGATCTGCCCGATCTCGCTGGGCCTGCGCCATGTGCATACCAAATGTCATGTTGAAAACGGCCCCACAACTCAACAGGGCCAAATTCCGCTTCGTGCTGTTCTTCATAATTTTCTCCTTGTGTCTTCCAATGTCAGATTTAATAAGCGCAGTAAGTCGCGTTGCCGCCACTGGGTGAATTTACTCCGCCGTTGCAATTTGCGACAACAGAACCGTCTAAAACTTTAGTAGGCAATAACCACTTCACGTGTCCATCAGCAAAAATGTAATTGCCACCTTCCAAATGGCGACGCGGGCCAATTGTGCCTTGCGGTTTGCTAACGCTGTAGGCCGCCGCACTGGAGGCTGTTCCTGCCGAAGCATCACCCAGCATAACCACATTGGCCTGACGTTCAACTTGAGCATCAGCTAATGTGCCACTTCCAAGATTGAAATTGTAGGCATAATCCGTAAAATTGGGTAAAATCGCCCGATCTTCAAGCTTGGCAGTTGTCGGCCCCAGCACAACCGTGGCGCTATCGCTGGGACATTGCAGTAGCTGTTCGCTTTTCAAATATGGCTGAATGGTGTAGGCCCAACCAGTTAGTGGTTGGCTGGCTACAGCGCGCCCATCCGCAGGAAAAGTGTCGTCGTAATCCTGCATATATTGCTTGATGCCCAATCCCAATTGCTTGACTTGCGAAGAGCAACTGGACTTGCGCGCATTTTCACGGGCACGGGCAAAAACCGGAAACAAAATCGCAGCGAGAAGCGCTATTATCGCTATGACGACAAGCAATTCTATCAGCGTGAACGCACTGTTCACTTGTCCGCGATGGGCATTCTTTCGTGTGAGTTGAAGTTTCATACATTCTTCTTTAAATCCGCATTTTGCTCTGAGCCAACGTTTTCGGCGTTTTACACCTACCCGTTTTGCAGATTGCATAGAGTAGAACAAATCTCAGTTGCTTTGATGGTTAAGACAGAGAAAATCTCTGGTAAAGAATCGTTAGTTTCGCGCACCACAACCCTTTTTCTTGGCTTCTTTGAATTTTGCTAACAGTTCTTTACCAATGTCTAACCCACGCGCGGCTCTTTACAGGCGATATTAAAGTGTCGGAAGAATGGGATTTGGAATTGCAACATATTTGGCTCGCCCCATAAACGGTTGTATTATAAAAGGCCCCAAAAGGGCGCGGGTGTGTTTTAATTTGAAAAGGACACTTACCTTGACTGCGGATTACCTTATGACAACTGCACGCCTTTTGATGGTAGATGACGATGTCGAATTGGTCGAACTGGTTGGCGAATATCTGCGTCGCGAAGGTTTCGAAGTGGACACTGTTCACGACGGCGAATCAGGTGTGAGCAAAACGTTGGCTGGCTCTTACGACATGATTATATTGGATGTAATGCTGCCCGGCATTGGCGGTTTTGAAGTGCTGCGGCGCATCCGCACGACTTCAGCCGTTCCGGTGGTCATGCTCACAGCGCGCGGCGATGAATTAGATCGTGTGCTGGGTTTGGAAACCGGCGCCGATGATTATCTGGCGAAACCGTTTTCCTCGCGCGAACTGGTGGCTCGCATTCGCGCTGTCTTGCGGCGCGGCGAAACAAAAGCCGCAAACTCTGCGGCCAGTGCCGTGCTGAAAGTGGGAAATGTAGAACTCGAAGCCGCCGCCCGCGCAGTGCGCAAAGGCGGTCAACTTGTCGAACTCACCGCCGCTGAATTCGATTTACTCGATTTGCTGATGCGTTCGGCTGGAGAAGTAGTTTCGCGCGAAGACATCGCCCGCAAAGTTTTGGATCGCCTGCTTTTGCCAATGGATCGTAGCATTGATGTTCACGTTTCCAATTTGCGCAAAAAACTTGGCTCCGCGCCAGACGGCAGCGAATATATCAAGACTGTGCGCAGCGTCGGCTATATTTTCGCCCGCCCTTCTGTCGGTTGAAATTTGGAACGTGGCCTGCCTGCTGCTACCTGCTGACCACTGCCCACCGAATCATGCGCAGTTTGTTTTTCAAAATTTTGGTTTGGTTTTGGCTTTCCAATGTTCTGCTGGTTTCCCTGTCCGTGGGCTATTTCATGGCGACCAACGACGCGCGTCAACGCCAAAACATCCAAGCGATGCGGCGGAGGGGACGCAGTTCTTTGGGCGCGGCCTTGGATTTAACAGCACAGAATGCCGCGTTTCTTTACGAAACCGAAGGCAAAAAAAGCCTTGCCGAATTTATCGCCCAAACACAGGAAGTTACGGGGCTGACTTTATGGCTTTTTCGTATTCGAGGCGCGGAAGTGAGCGAACTCAGCGGCCAATCGGTGCCGAATACGACGCGCAAAGCTGCCTTGAAAGTTTTGGAATCGGAAGACATTGAACGCATCCCGGAAGGCGATTTTCTCTATACCGCGCGTCCGGCGATTTCCTTTAATGGTGAAGCGTATATTATCGTTTCCAAGGGTCGCGACTTCTTCGGCGGTATGCCGGGCCAAGGCCCGCGCCCACAAGACTCGCTTTTGCAAAATATCTGGTCGCAGTTACCGACTTCCTTTCCGCAGGCACTGATTTTTCTGGGCGGCGCTGGCGTAGTTTGTTATGCGCTGGCTTTTTACTTTGCCTCGCCCGTAAAAAATCTGCGGCAAGCCACGAATTTGTTGGCGGAAGGCGATTTAAGCGTGCGTGTCGGCCCGAAAATGGGGCGACGCCGCGACGAATTAGCAGATTTGGGACGCGATTTTGACCGCATGGCCGAGCGTCTGCAAATTCTTATGGTGTCGCAGCGCCGCTTGTTGGGCGATATTTCCCACGAATTACGTTCACCTTTGGCGCGCATGAACGTCGCCTTGGAATTAGCCGAGCAAACCGCAAACGACGACACGCAGATTTATTTGCAACGCATTTATCGGGAATCGGGGCGCTTAAACGAACTCATCGGCCAATTATTGGCCTTAGCGCGCCTTGAAAGCGGCGATACCAAAGACCGCGAAACGCCCGTGAATTTGAGCGAACTCATCGAAGAAGTGGCTCATGACGCCGATTTCGAGGCGAAAAGCAACAAGTGTGGCGTAGTAATAACGCACAACGACGACGCACAAACCATCGGCAATATTGAACTGTTGCGCAGTGCCATCGAAAACGTGGTGCGCAACGCGATTCGCTATACGGGCGAGGCAACTCAAGTCGAAATCGAGCAACGCCAGAAAAACGGCGAAGCCTTAATCCGCGTGCGCGATCACGGACCGGGCGTGCCCGAAGAAGCCTTGAGCGAGCTTTTTCGCCCCTTTTATCGCGTGGCACCGGCGCGCGATAGACAAAGCGGCGGCGTGGGCCTCGGTTTAGCCATCGCCGAGCGCGCTATCAAAGCGCACGGCGGCTCAATTTCGGCCTCCAACGCCTCCGGCGGCGGTTTATTAGTCGAATTTCGCCTGCCGTTGAATCAATAATCAGCGCTGGTTTATCTCCGAAAGTTGATTTCCGCATCGCAAATCGGTTTTGGGAGAGTCTGAAAATCGATTTGCGATACGGAAATCACTTTTGGGAGAGTCGGAAAATCGATTTCCGATACGGAAATCAACTTTAGGAGAGCCGAAAAACCGATTTCCGTAGCGGAAATCACTTTTTGGCGACAGAAAATCTTGCGCCGCGCCTTGTCGTAACCGAAAATTGAACTATCTAAAAACGCAGGTTAAAAGGGAGATGCCGATGTCCACAGCCGTTCAGACTTTGCCGGATTTGCACGAAGATTACGCCCTCACGCCCACTCAAATCGAGACTTATCGCGAAAAAGGCCACGTCCATTTGCCCGCCGTGCTTTCGGCAGAGGAATTGGCCGCTTTCCGGCCCATCCTCAATCACGCCGCCGACGCTTACAACACCGAAAAGCGTCCGATGGAAGAGCGCGACACTTATGGCAAAGCGTTTTTGCAAATCATGAATTTGTGGACAAAAGACGAAGCCGTGCGCCGCTACGTTTTCGCGCGGCGCTTCGCCAAAATCGCCGCCGAACTGATGGGTGTGGACGGCGTGCGTTTGTATCACGACCAAGCGCTTTTCAAAGAGCCTTTTGGCGGCCCAACGCCGTGGCATCAAGATCAGTATTATTGGCCGCTCGGCACCGACAACACCATTACCATGTGGATGCCGCTGGTGGATGTGCCCGACGAAGTGGGCACCTTAACTTTCGCCACCGGCTCACGCGAAGCCGGTTTTTTGGGCGATTTTGAAATCAGCGACGAATCGGACGCGATTTTTGAGGTTCTGGTGCGCGAAAAAGGGATGCAACTGCATAATTACGGCGGCATGAAAGCGGGCGATGTGTCATTTCATTCCGGCTGGACACTGCACGGCGCGCCGGGCAATCCGACGCCCAATATGCGCGAAGTAATGACGATTATTTACTTTCCCGATGGCATCAAAGTCACCGATCCGGGCGATAATCCGCATCGCAACAACGATTTGCGCACTTGGCTGCCCGGCCTCAAACCCGGCGATTTCGCCGCGAGCGAATTGAATCCCCTGCTCTACAAAAAGTAATCCCATGAAAAATGCAAACTTTCGCGGAATCGCCCTTGTCGCGGTGCTTTTCGCTGCTTTTCTGCCCGGTTGTGGCGGCGGAAGCTCCAACGGCGTGCCGAGCACCTGCGATCTGGCTTCGTTCACGCCCAATTATGCGGATTCATCCAATTTACGCCATTGGAATGGCTTTCCGCTGCGCGTTTTTCTCGGCCCGGCCAATCAATCCACCATTGATTTAACTTTGCGCGGCTTCGATCAATGGGTCAGCGCCACCGGGGGCCGCGTGGATTATGTTTTGGTGAATAATGCCGCCAACGCCGATGTAACGGTGGCGTTCGACATCAATAACGGCGGCCCGCAATTGGGCTTGACGACGGTGACATTTTCGGGCAAAACGATTGCGCAAGCGGAGATCGAATTCTTCTTTGTGCCGTTCAATCAGCCCAATGCCGCGCGCATTAATCAAATCACTGCCGCGCACGAATTCGGTCACGCTCTGGGTTTGAGCTTGCATAGCCCCGTTGATACTGATCTGATGGCAGCGCAAACCGATGGCACCAATACGCAAATCAGCACGCGCGATTTGAACACCTTGCTAACCGCTTATTGCAACACCTTCCCTCAACGCCTCAGCACATCCGGCCCAGTAAAATTGCCCAGCGGCCCGTTGGAAAAATTCACCATTGGCACGACGAAGAAATAGAAACACCACAGGGATTCCACGGTTTGTGGAATCCCTGTGGTGTTTCATTTCCAATTCTCCAAGCCCAATAACTTGCGGCCAAGTGGGGAAAGTTCGGCGGCGGGATATTTTTTCTCGCGGTCTTTATACCATTCGGGAATTTCGCGTTCCCAGCCATCGGGCGGGCGCTGTTCGCGAAAACAAGCGACGCGGGCTTGGCGTTCGGCTTCGTCATCGCGGGCCGGATACATCGTGAGATATTGTGCCAAACGCGGCGTTTTGCCTTCATTTCGTCCGTTGCCGTGCGCCAAAAGATTGTTCCAGATGACTAAATCGCCCGCTTTCATCGGAATCGGCGTAACTTCCATGCCTTCGGGCAAGCGTGATAAATCAGGCGCACGCGGATTGCGATCTGCGGGCTGCTTTTCAATCCAGTCGGCCAGATTTTTATGAAAACCCGGCACGCAGCAAAAGCCGCCCATTGTTTCGTCGGTATCGGTCAGTGCCAACACGCCCTGAACAAAAAGCGGGCCGTCCAGCGGCTGGGATGTGTCTTTGTCCCAATGCACAAAACCGCGATCATCGAAGCCGGGAAAGCGTTCATCAAGCGGCGGTTTCATACCGGCTCTGTCCATCGAAACCCATAGTTCATCGGTGCCGTAAATATCCGCAAAAGCGCCATAGACACGCGGATTTTCGCGGTTCTTCCACAACGCTGGATGCTGATGCAAATGCACAATCGCATGATTGCGGCGGCGCGTGTCATACCACGTTGGCGGGTCATCGGGCTGCATTTCTAAAAAGTCAAAAACCGCCGCAATAACCGCGTCGAGATTTTCCTGCGGCACCGCGCCCGGCACCACAAGATAACCAGTGTCATCAAAAAACTGCAAATCGTCAGGGGTAAGAACGTGCATAAACTCTATTCTATCGAAGGCAGTCGGTGTTTGTTATGTGCCCACTTTCTTTCGCGAATGGTTGCCGCGTTTTAGTCGTCCCGCTATACTGGGCGAGGTTTTAATCCCAGTTGTTAATTGGCACCCCGGCACCTTTGGGTCGCGCTGAAATTTTTCAGCAGCGCGTTCTGGTCGGGGGAAGGCCAACCCAAAGGAGACAACTCATGCCGGTAAGTTCTATGAAGGAACTGCTCGAAGCGGGCGTTCACTTCGGACATCACACGCGCAAGTGGAACCCCAAAATGAAGGCGTATATTTACGGGGCGCGCAACGACATCCACATCATTGACCTGCACAAAACGCGCAAGAAACTCGAAGAAGCGTATGAACAGGTTCGCTTGATGGCTTTCAACGGCCATAAATTCCTCTTTGTCGGCACCAAAAAGCAAGCACAAGATTCCATCAAGGAATCGGCTGAAGCCTGCGGGCAGTTTTATGTCAACTCGCGCTGGCTGGGCGGAATGCTGACCAACTGGCCGACCATTCAAACGCGTATTGACCGTTTGAATGCTCTCGACAAAATGATCGAGAACGGCACCATGGAAAAGCTGACCAAAAAAGAATCGGCGCGCCTGATGGAAGAACGCCAGAAATTGGAAACGATTCTTGGCGGCATTCGCAATATGCATGGTCTGCCCGATTGCATCATCATCGTTGACTGCAAAAAAGAACATCTGGCTATCAAAGAAGCGCACCGTTTGGAGATTCCTCTGGTCGCCGTGGTGGACACCAACTGTGATCCCGATGAAATTGATCATGTCATTCCCGGCAACGACGACGCGATTCGTTCCGTGAAACTGATGGCCTCACAAATGGCTGAAGCGATCAACGAAGGCCGTGGCATGGCACAATCGGCCATTGAGCAGCGCGCCGAAGCCGCCATGCACGGCATGGCCGCCGGCGCGGTTCATATCGGCGAAGGCGGACGCATCGAATACGCTGGTGCGCCGAATGTCGAAATGCCGCCTGTTGATACGGGCGAAGGCGACTCGAACGAGGACTTGGATACCATTGCAGGCATGATGACCAACGCCAGCAATAACGACGACAAATCATTCGACGCCGCGATGAGCAGCATCGAAAATGAACAAGCCGCCGCCGCGATGAAACCGGCGGAGGGAAGTTTGGGCTGAAGCCCAGTTTTGAGTTGAGAATGAATAGTTTTGAGTTAATAAGGAAAATCTGCTTTAACTCAAAACTATTCACTCTCAACTCTCCGAAGGAGAAAGATGGCAAGCATTAATGCAGCGGACGTGAAAAAACTGCGCGATATGACCAATGCCGGCATGATGGACTGCAAAAAAGCCCTCGTCGATGCCGGTGGCGATTTTGATAAAGCCGCAACCATTTTACGCGAAAAAGGCATCGCTTCGGCGGCGAAAAAAGCGGACCGTTCGGCCAGCGAAGGCGTAATCGGCGTTTACATCCATACCGATGGCAAACAGGCCGCTTTGGTCGAAGTGAACTGCGAAACCGACTTCGTGGCGCGCACCGACGCCTTCAAAGAACTGGCACGCGAATTGGCGATGCAAGTCGTGGCGCTGCGTCCGCAATATGTGCGGCGCGAAGAAGTGCCGGAAAACGTTATCGAAGCCGAAAAAGATATTTATCGCAAACAAGCGGCGGGCGAAGGAAAACCCGCCGCGATTCTCGATAAAATCGCCGAAGGACGCCTGAACAAGTTTTATTCGCAGGTTTGCCTGATGGAACAGCCGTTTATCAAAGACGACAAGCAAACCATTGATCAATTTG
Organism: Abditibacteriaceae bacterium; assembly: GCA_031372065.1. Taxonomy (GTDB): domain Bacteria; phylum Armatimonadota; class Abditibacteriia; order Abditibacteriales; family Abditibacteriaceae; genus DASWNL01. The sequence continues at coordinate 29,686 of JANMKN010000352.1, forward strand.
TCAAAGAAGCGATGGCTAAACTTGGGGAAAACATCCAAGTTGGTCGCATGGTTCGCTATAAAATCGGCGAAAACTAAACAGTGGTTAGTGATCGGTGCGCCGTGGTCAGATTTTTAGTTGACGTATCGTCCTTATCAACGTAAAATAACCCTTCGCCAATGTGGTTTTCTGATCACCGATCACCGATCACTGACCACTAACCACCGAAATGCCGCTGTGGCGGAATTGGCAGACGCGCTGGACTCAAAATCCAGTTCCCGTAAGGGAGTGTCGGTTCGACCCCGACCGGCGGCATAAATACAACAAACAAAAGCCCCTGTTCTGGAAACCAGAGAACAGGGGCTTTTGTTTTCTCAGTCAGGCCATAAAACCGAAGAGGCACGCTGAAAAGTCGCTTATAGCGACTCAAACTCCATCCAGCTTCACCCAAAAGGGGAAGAGATACGCTCGTAAAAGTCAAAATTAGACTCCTAAAGCGTAATCTCTCCCTTTCTGGGCAGGATTAGGCGGGGCTTTTCAGACTGATTCTAAAAAATTAGCGCCTTGGCCGTGACTTTGAAGGGATCAACAGGCTCCCAGCCGATGCGGATTTCCCAATGTAGATGCGCACCCGTGACAAAACCAGTCGCGCCGACTTTGCCAATGAGTTGACCGCGTTTCACCACGTCGCCTTCATGCACCAAAATTTTACTTTGATGATAATACAGTGAAAAGACGTTGCAACCGTGATCAATTACGGTGCAGTTGCCGC
>JANMKN010000017.1:0-6509 GCA_031372065.1 Abditibacteriaceae bacterium
TCTGGCGTCTTGGTTTGTGAAGTGCCAGTTGATTTTGGCGGTGTTGGCATTTCGATTGTCCTGCCAGAGTTGGACGGCGTGTTGGACTTGTGGGCGAGTGAGCCGTGTGTTGAGGGCTTGTTTTTGCAAAACGGAGAACTCAATTGCGGCCATGTTGAGCCAGGAGCCGTGTTCAGGCGTGTAGTGCCACTCGAAGCGTTGGGCTAAACGGCGTGCTTCGTCGGGAGCAAAAGCTTCGTAGAAAGAGGCGATCTTGTGGGTATTGAGGTTGTCGGTGACAAAAACGATCATCTCGGCATCGGGATAGAGGTCATCGGCTACGAAGCGGGCAAAGTGGGCGAAGTCAATAGCGGTGCGCCGGTCCGTGACCTGAGCCGCGCGCCGTCCGCTGAGAGGTTCGACCGCCAAGAAGATGTTGGCCGTGCCCTGACGCTCATATTGGTAGTCTTGCCGTGCCGGGTGTGCCGGGTGTGCCGGGTGTGCGGGTAAGGTGCCATGAGGCGTGGCATGAAGTTCTTTACTGGCCTCATCCACGCATACAACTGGGCGCTTGGGGTTGTAAGGACGAGCGTAAACTTCCAGCACGTCCTCCATTTTGGCTACGAAGTTGGCACCGGGCTTGGGCATACGCCACGATTTGACCTGCCACGGCTTGAGCGTGTTTTTTTGAGCCGCACTCCGACCTGTGTCGGGCTGATGCTCTCCACCAAGTTCAACTCCACCAATTTATCGGCCAAAAGTTGCAGTGTCCAGGCGCAGCGACCTTCGGGGGCGGGTGAACACGCCAGATGCACCAAATGCGCTTCGACTTCTCCGGTGATTTTGGGTTGGGCACCGGGGCGCTCTTTGTCGTGCAAGGCCGCCCCTAATCCGTGATCGGCAAAGCGGCGCCGGGTGCGCAGCACCGTCAGAGGATGGCACATCACCGCCTGGGCCACTTGCTCATCGCTGCGAGAGTCGCCCAAACTGCGGTCAGCCAACAGCAAAATGCGCGCTTTGGTTTGGGTGCGGGCCAATTCCCTGTCCCCGACTTAAGCTCTGGCTCAATTCTTGGCGCTGCGAGGTGTTCAAAAAGACGATTAGAACACTACTTATCTGTTCTGCCAATGCTGTTAGAATCAGTTTGAAAAGTCTCAAAAGCATGAGAATTGAGCAAAAAACAGAAGAGATGTCATCCTGAGCTTGCGAAGGATCTCTGCGTGCCTGAACCTATTAGGCAGAGATCCTTCGCAAGCTCAGGATGACAAAATGCCTCTTTTTCGCCTCGATTAAGACTTTTCAAACTGATTCTTAGAAAGGCGGATTCCAATTATCCTCGCCATTTAGCACGCGCTCGACAGTAATTTGCGCAGCTTCTTCGGCTGATGGGCATTTGGCCCAAGACACGCGCGTTGAGAGGTCTATAATTTTGCCATCGGGCGTGCGGCTACCATATTCGGCGTAGCGCACGGTCTTCTCGGCGTCGGGTTTGTTCCAGTTATGCCAGCCTTGCGGCGCGATGGCGTCGTGAATTTCGGTATTCAGCCAAATTGTGCTGGCAAACTCGCGCCACGGGCGGCCCAACATGGTTTTGACGCCCGGTTCGCCGGTGATTTTGCAGTTGGAAAAAATCAGGCCGAAGGGTTGATCTGGCGGCGTGTCGGCGGCGGTGATCCAGCCCCAATCTAAAACGTGAATGTGACAGCGTTCAAACCACGCCGTTGCTTCGCCATAGATAAAATCGGTGCGCCCAGTGATGAAGCAATCTGCAAAATACTGGCGCCCACTACGCACGCGAACGGTGTCTTGATAACCCAAAAACCGGCAACCGCGAAAAACGGCGCGGTCAGCGTCCGCATAGAGCGCAAGAGCCTGCGCAACGTGTGGCGCGTTGTTTTCGATTGTCAAATTCTCGGCAATGAAATCAGGCGCTTGAATCACAACTGTGGCACAGCCTTCGGTGCCAACCTCGCGGCCATCAACGCCGGGCGATTTGATGTGTAAATCATTGGTGAGCCGCGTTTTTTCGGCGTTTTCGCCGCGCAAAGTGAGGCGTTTTTTGCGTTTGGGCACCTCAAGATGCCCTTTGTAAGTGCCCGGCTTGATAAGAATCGTGACGCGTTTTTCGTTGTTGTCCGGCACGGCGTCCACGGCTTCTTGCACAGTTTTGAAATCGCCACTGCCATCGGCGGCGACTACGAAATCGGCTTTGGCGACGTCAAGCGCAAAACTCAATACAAAAAGAGCGGCGCATAAAATTTTCAGAAAACGATTCATGTTTTGTCCATCCGTGGTTCACTTCCGTGTTCTCTATAGAACAGGAGATTTAAAGTCTGGCAGCATCAGCATTTAGTGAAAAGATAATTTTGACGAAACGTCTTCCTGCTAAAATGAAAGAAGCGCTTGCAGCGAAGCGGCGCTGTGTTTTTATGGCCGAACTTATTCCTCTTGAAACTCTTACTGCACCCGGCGGACGACATCGCGGCGCTTTGGTAGCCCAGCCTAATGCCGAGCGTGTGCCCGAATGGCTCAAAGCCAAAACCGGCAAGGCGCGCCAAACGGTGCAAACCGGCGCACTGTTGGACGAACTCAAAATCGTCACGGTTTGCGAAGAAGCGCGTTGCCCGAACATCGGCGAATGTTGGAGCCACAAAACCGCGACGTTTATGATTGGCGGTGATCGCTGCACGCGCAACTGCGGCTTTTGCAACATCCAAACCAATCGCCCCCTGGCCTTGGACGCCACCGAACCGCAGCGCGTCGCTTTGGCGGCGAAAAAGCTCGGCCTCAAATATGTCGTCATCACTTCGGTTGACCGCGATGACCTTGCCGATGGTGGCAGGGCGCATTGGATTGAAACTATCGCTGCTGTGCGACGGGAATTGCCCGACGCCAAAGTGGAAATTCTCACGCCCGACTTCAAAGGCGATTGGGCGCAGGTTTTAGCCATTGCCGCGACGCGGCCCGATGTTTACAACCACAATATCGAAACCGTGCCGCGCCTTTACAAACCAGTGCGCCCCGGCTCGAAATATGAGCGTTCGCTGGAACTTTTGCGGCGCGTGAAAGAATTCGACGCCGACATCAAAACCAAAAGCGGCCTCATGGTCGGTTTGGGCGAAGAATTTGACGAAATCGTGGCCGTTTTGCGCGATTTAAAGGCGCATAAAGTGGATTTCGTGACCATCGGCCAATATTTGCGGCCCAGTCCGCGCCATTTGCCGGTGCAAAAATACTATCATCCCGACCAATTCGACGAACTGCGTGTTATTGGCGAGCAAATGGGCTTCGCGATGGTCGCCAGCGGCCCTTTTGTGCGTTCTTCCTATCACGCCGGCGAAGATTTCGCGCGCGGCCAGAGTTCATAACTCAGTAAATAATTTCAGTCGTGAGAGTGCATTTTTTATTTGAAATATGGCTTCTCGGCTTGAAATATGGCTTCTCAGCCTGAAATATGCCTTCTCAGCCTGAAATATGGCTTCTCGGCTTGAAATATGGCTTCTCAGCTTGAAATATGCATCCTCACGGTTGAAATATGGCTTCTCAGCCTGAAACATGGCTTCGCGGCTTGAAAATCACGCACTTACAACTGAAAATCGGCTTCTTAGCTTGAAAATCGCACCCTCACGATAGAAAAATGGCTTCGCGAGGCGAAAAATGCGCTCTTGCGGCCTGTTTCCCCAAAAACAAAAGGCTCCGTCGCAAATGACGGAGCCTTTTTGCAATGGGCGCTGTGCCTTTAGTTGTTCATCAAAGCCGGAATCGCGCCTTTGTAAACGCGCTCCAAATCTTCTAACGGAATGTTCGCCAGAGGCCGCAAAACGCCGCTGCGGTCATCGCCCAAGGTGAATTTATCGCCGCCGACGGTGCCGATGTAATTGACAGACAAACCGGCGTGTTGCGCGGACAAGCGCAGCGTTTCGAGGTTTTCCGGCGCGATACTGAGAACCACGCGCGACTGCGATTCGCCAAACAGAACTGCATCTAAACGAATGTTCATTTCGGCTTCGATTTCCGGCGGTAATTCAATCGAAGCGCCGCGATTCCCGGCGATGCAGCATTCGGCCAACGTAATCGCCAAGCCGCCATCGGAAACGTCGTGCGCCGATTTCGCGATGCCACCGCGAATGGCTGCAAGGGTGAACTTTTGCACCAACAATTCGCGCTCCATGTCCAGTTGCGGCGGGCGTCCGACTTCCAACCCGTGCAGCGCTGCGACATATTCGCTGCCGCCTAATTCGTCGTGGCATTGGCCGACTAAAACAATGGCATCGCCGATGTCGCGAAAACCCATGCCAATGTGCTGGTTTACATCGTCCAACACGCCAACCATGCCAATGAGCGGCGAGGGATGAATGACCGATTCGGGCGTTTCGTTATAAAACGACACGTTGCCCGAAATGACCGGCAAATGCAATTCTTCGCAGGAGGAAACGATGCCTTCGATGGCGCGCTTGAACTGCCAGAAGCGGTCGGGTTTATCGGGATTGCCAAAGCACAAGCAATCGGTCACGCCGCCCGGTTCGGCACCGACGCACACCAAGTTGCGGGCACATTCGGCCACCGCCAAACGCGCGCCTTCATAGGGATCGAGAAAGCAATAACGCGAATTGCAATCGGCTTTCACCGCGATGCCTTTGTTAGATTTAGAATCTTGCAAGCGCAAAACGGCGGCATCGCCCTGACCGGGCAAAACCAGCGTGTTGATTTGCACCATGTGGTCATATTGCGAATAAACCCATTCTTTGGACGCGATATTCGGCGAAGCCAGCAATTGCAAAAGTGCGGTTTCGTAATCTGCCGGTTCGTCAATCGAAGAGAAATCAAAAGCGTGCAAAGCGGCCAAATATTCGGGTTCTTCGGCGGGCAATTGATAAAGCGGCGCATCGGCGAGGCTGTCGGCGGTCATTTCGCCAACCAGTTCGCCCTGATAGCGAATGCGCAAAATGCCGTCGTCGGTGACTTTGCCCAAAACCACGGCATGAACGCCCCATTTTTGGAAAATCTCGGCGACTTCGGCTTCGCGCCCCTGATAAACCACGCCGAGCATTCGCTCTTGCGATTCGCTCATCATGATTTCGTAGGGTTCCATATCGGCTTCGCGCAGCGGCACAAAACTGAGGTCAATGTCCATGCCCACGCCACCCGCTGCGGCCTGTTCACAAGTGGTGCAAGTAAGGCCCGCCGCGCCCATGTCTTTGAGCGAAACAAAGGCGCCGGTTTTCAAGGCTTCCAAGCACGCTTCGATAAGGCATTTTTCGGCAAACGGATCGCCGACTTGCACCGTCGGGCGCTGCGCCAAATCGGTCATTTCGTGCGAAGCCAAAATCGAGCAGCCGCCGATACCGTCGCGGCCCGTGGCGTTGCCGAAATACATCACGGAATTGCCCGCGCCTTTGGCATCGCCCGAAGCCAAATCTTCGACGCGCACCACGCCAACGCACATGGCGCCGACCAAAACATTGCCTTTGTAGCACTCGTTGAAACCGACTTCGCCCGCGACATTGGGAATGCCCAGCGAATTGCCATACCACGAGATGCCTTCGACCACGCCATGAAATAGGTAGCGCGATTTGGCTTCGTCAAGCGTTCCGAAGCGCAGCGAATTAAGGCATGCAATCGGGCGCGCGCCGACGGTGAAAATGTCGCGCACAATGCCGCCGATGCCCGTCGCGGCGCCTTGGCGCGGCTCAACTTGCGAGGGATGGTTGTGCGATTCCATCTTGAAGACGACAAAAAGGCCGTCTTCCACTTCGATGCCGCCGGTATCGGCGCCTGAAAGCGGCGCGAAACGTCCGGCTTTGGGCAGTGTTTTGAGCAGGGCGCGCGAACGCGGATAACCGCAATGTTCGCTCCATTCGACGGAATACATCGCCAGTTCCGTCGCGCTCGGCTGGCGCTGCAAAATGTCAACGACTTTGTTGTATTCCGCCTCGGTCATGCCGAGGGCAAGGGCTTTATCAAGCATAATTCAGTGGTCAGTTTTCGGTGGTCAGTAGTCAGTTTTTGCGGCGCCACAAGCGGATAAGAATCCCATCCGACAGTGCGCCTATCCAGCAAAGCATGGCATAAAACAAAATCGCTGGCTCTAGCGAAGATTCATTCAGCCACCAGAGAAACGTATATGTCAACGCCGTCAAAGCCGCGCTGCCAAGCGCATAATTTGCCGCACTGCGCGCCTTTTGTGGCTGCATTTTGCGCAACGCCAAGTAAGCCCCAAGGCCGATTGGTGGAAACAGAAAACTCCAAATGTTCAGCGCGCGGTTTGATTGATTGCGGATTGTCAAATCATTTCTCATTGTTTTTCCTTTAAAACCACAAACGCGCCAGTTCGATTTTTAATTCTGGTAATTCGGCTGGTTGCCACATGGCATCGTCTTTTAGAATCTCCGGCTTGCCGTATTTTTCGTTTTTGAGATGATGAATCTCCAGAGTTTTATTTTTCAAATCCACAATCACATAAATCCGCACGCCTGCGCTTTCGTAAGATTGCTTCTTGGTTACACGGTCAGCTTTGGCGGTGCCTTTGG
>JANMKN010000005.1:0-11477 GCA_031372065.1 Abditibacteriaceae bacterium
ACTCGCGACCCTCACCTTGGCAAGGTGATGCTCTACCACTGAGCTACTTCCGCATACTTCTTTAAGACAGCACGGAAATTATAAACAACTTCCTGAAGATAGGTCAAGGGTTAATCCTGAAATTATTGAAAAAATGCGGACGAAGGGACTCGAACCCTTACCGGCATGGTCCTAAGCCATGTGCCTCTGCCAATTGGGCTACGTCCGCTGGAAATTTGCGTTTTTACGCGGAGCGTTTTAATTATAACCGCGCAACGTGATAAAATAGCAAGGTGTTAGCATAGAAAAATGGCGTGGCGACGCATAAAACAAGCAGATTCGCGGGGAAAAGAGGTTTGGTGATGGTTGAGAACGGGCAGAAACAACAAGACAGCGGCGAAATGGCGTCCATTCAGGTATCCACTCAGGCGGCGATGTTGGAATCTTCAGGGCTGCCCGCTATGCCAGAGGGGCCAATGAAAGTCGTGGGGCGCGTAGTAGTCGTTGTGGCTGATATTGCAGCGCCGAATGAGGCCGCACAGCGTTTGCGCGAAGTATTAGCCAGCGAAAGCCACGAAATCGCTTGGACAACGCCGCGCGACGTGTTGTATGGTCGCGAGGAAATTGTCGCTGACGCCGTGATTTTGGACGCGACAGCCACCGATATTCAGGCTTTAGGCGAGCGTTTGAAGCGTGCCACGCGCGAGAACGCAAATGACGCCACTGAAACGATGCCTTTGTTGGCTTTGATCGGTGAAAACATGAATTTAGAAGCTCTGGCGGCTTCGGGTATTGACGATTTCATCCACGCCCATGCCTCTGACACCGAAATTCATGCGCATTTAGCCTTAGCGATTCGTTTGGGCCGTGCCGAGCGCGATTTGCATATTACACGCGAAGAATTGAGCCATCAAATTCAAATTGATGACCTCAGCGGCACTTTAAATCGGCGATTTTTCTTTCAAGCGGCTTATCGCGAATGCAGCCGGGCGCGGCGCTATGACTATGCACTTTCGTGTCTGATGGTGGACATTGATCACTTCAACCTTTACAACACAACTTTTGGCTATGGCTGTGGCGATTCTATCTTGCGCGAAGTGGCGAACATCTTAAAAACCAGCGTGCGCGACACTGACTTAGTGGCGCGTTTTGGCGGCTCGAAGTTTGTGGTTTTGCTGACCCACACCGACACCGAAGGTGCTACCACTGTGCGCCAGAAAATCGAAAGTTCAATTCAGGGCGGCTATTTTTTGTGGGAGCATCAACGATTGCCGGTCACCGTCAGCATTGGTGAAGTCCAACGCGTGCCGGGGCGGAGCCATCCTCTGGCTCCTGAAGACGGCGAAGAGGACGCGGCACCCCTTTCCACTCGCGAAGATTTGGCTGAACTGCTCGAAGACGCCGATTCGGCGCTTTACATCGCGAAAAAAGGCGCTCTGCTGCCCGCTTTTTTCCGGCCCTATTAAACAAGCAAACAAGGGAACAAAGCCGAAATTGAAGCGTGTAAAGGCGCATTATGGAAACGACAACCTTTGAAATTAGCGGCATGACTTGCGAAAACTGTGTGCGTTTTGTCACCGAAGCCTTGGAAAATGTGCCCGGCGTGCAGGATGCCAAAGTCAGCCTCGCGCAAAAAAGCGCCGTTGTAGAACACAATGACGCCGATGTGGACGAAATGATAGCAGCGGTGGAAGAAGAAGGCTACGAGGCGCAACTGGGCTCGTGAAAGAAACCCAGTCAAAGAAAATTGAGTCGCAGAATTGCCTCGCCAAAACGCGATTTTTTTTGTAATATCTGTGAGGCTATAAAGCAGTTAGGAGTTTTGAGGTGAGAGTTTAGAGTTGGATAAGCAGTCTTCTGTTCACTCAACACCCTCAATTCAAAACTCCTAACTGTTGTAAGGACAGGTGGCAGAGTGGTCGAACGCGGCGGTCTCGAAAACCGTTATACCCGCGAGGGTATCGGGGGTTCGAATCCCTCCCTGTCCGTATCAGTGGCCGGTGAACAGTGGTCAGTGGTCAGAAGAATTCGAATCGAACTTTCTGCTCACCGAAGACTGACCACCGACCACTACAGCAGGACAGGTGTCCGAGTGGTTTAAGGAGCACGACTGGAACTCGTGTGGGTGTTAAAAGCCTCGTGGGTTCGAATCCCACCCTGTCCGTATCAGTGAGCAGTGAGCAGTGAGCAGTGAACAGAAAGTTTGAATCGAATTCTTCTGACCACGACCACTGACCATTGATCATTGAAAACTGTTTGGTCGCGCTAAGCGGGGAGCCAGCGGTGCCCTCTATCCGCAATCCGCTTTAGCGGAGCCGAATTCCTGCGCTGCGGCCCGGCCTTGTGGGTCAGGGCGAGACACGGAGCGACAACGAAACGGGTCCCATACGACGGCGCGGTGTGAACTCCGCCAGGGTCGGAAGGCAGCAACGGTAAGCGCCTCCCGCCGTGCGTTGTGGGTGTCCTGTTTCCAGCAACCGATCTCGATTCCACCCGGAAGACCGTGTCCAGGCGCGGGTGCGCGATCATTTTTAGTGCCGAGTGACGAATGACGAGTGACGAGTGCAAACTTACTCATCATTCGTCACTCGTAAATCGTCACTCCCCATGTCCCTCTACCGCAAATACCGCCCGCAGACTTTTGAAGATGTTGTCGGGCAGGAACACATCGCGCAAACCTTGCGCAATGCGGTAGGCGCCGGACGAACCGCGCACGCTTACCTCTTTTGCGGCCCGCGCGGCACCGGAAAAACTACCTCGGCGCGCCTGCTCGCCAAATGCCTCAATTGCGAAAACGGTCCTACTTCCACGCCTTGCAACCAATGCGATTTCTGCACGCGTGTGCGCGATAATCAAGCGGTCATGGACTTGGTCGAAATTGACGCCGCGTCCAATACCGGCGTGGATAATGTCCGCGAAAATATCATCGAAAAAGTCAATGTGGCCCCGGCGCAGGGCCGCTATCGCATTTACATCATTGACGAAGTGCATATGCTCAGTGTGTCGTCCTTCAACGCCCTACTGAAAACCTTAGAAGAGCCGCCCGCGCACGCTGTTTTCGTGCTTGCCACCACCGACGCGCATAAAGTCCCGACGACTATTACTTCGCGCTGTCAGCGCTTCGATTTTCGGCGCGTCGGACCAGCCGATATTGTGCGGCGCCTGCAATATGTGTCGCAAAACGAAGGCATTCAACTTTCGCCCGAAGCGGCGCGTTTGATTGCCTTAAATGCCGATGGCGCTTTGCGCGATGCGCTCACATTGCTCGAACAAGTGGCCGCGTTTTCGCCGGAAACCATCAGTGAAGCCGATGTTCGCCTTGTTCTGGGGACGGTTTCCGTTGAGTTGATGCACGCCCTAATCGAAGCCGTCGGTTTGCGCGATGCCGTGACGGTTTTGCGACAAATCGAAGCCGCGACAGAAGAAGGCGCCAGTTTTTCGCAGTTAGCGCGTGATCTGATTAATTATACGCGTGATTTACTGCTACTCACGGTTGGTTTTGAAAGCGACCATCTTTTAACCGACAGCGAAAAGAAATTGCGTCACCGTTATGCCAATCAAATGGGCCGCGCGCGTTTGATGAACATGGTGGATGCTTTGCGCAACGCCGAAAAAGAAATGCGTCAAAGCACCGATCATCGCTTGCTTTTGGAACTCACTTTAGTGCGCGCCGCCACCGCGCCCGAAATGTTAATGGCGCCCGCCGCGCAAGTCTTGCAAGCCGCGCCACATGTGATTCCGCAAAGCCCGATGATTGCGCCACAGCGTTCGACGCCGCGTGAAATTCCGCGCGAAGAACCGCGTCCCGCGCCGTTTATTCAAGCACCAATTCAAACTCCGGTTGCAGCAAGCGAAGAAGTTTTCATCGAAGACCCCATTGCTGCTGTTGCGCCAACGCCGCGCGTTGTTGAGCCATTAGAAAAATCGGAAGAGTATTTGGAAGAGCCGAATCTCACCGAAATGGTGGATTTGCCCGAAGCCGCGCAGCAAACGCCATCTTCTGATTTTCAAACGCCCACCGCGCAGGCCGAATGGTCGCCGCCAGCGGCGAAAAAGGGCCGTCGCATTCACAATTTGGAAGAATTTATCGAATTGTGGCCCGCTGTTTTGATGCGCGTCAAAAAGAAAATCGGCATCACCTCGGTGGCCTATTTGCACGATGCCTTGCCTGTTGCGCTGGATGAAAAAGACGCGATTTTGGAATTCAAAAAGGAATTTCACTACGCCAAAGCTTGCGATGCGGCCAAGCGCTTGCCGTTTGAACAAGTGTTAAACGAATGCATGGCAAAACCGCATCGTTTGGTGTTTCGCTTGGCCGAACCAAAAGTCGCCGCGCCTGTCATCGAGCAGGAAGAAGTTGTCGTGGAAGATGACGACTTCGATGTGGACGTGAGCCAAACCACAACGGATGTGCATAAATACGCTCAGGAAGTCTTCGCCGCCGAAGTTGTAGGGCGTTCGGGCGAAGGATAGACTTTGTGGGCATTGGCTTTTGGTCTTCGGACTTAGGCCTTTGAATTTACGGAAACTCAAATTCAATGACCTAAGTTCAAAACACAAAGACCTAAATCCAAAGACCTAAAACCAAAAAACAAAGGCCATAACGAAATGCTCCCCAATATTCCCGGAATGGGCAATTTGCAAAAGCAAGTGCAAAAAATGCAGGAAGACATGGAACGTTTGCAAGGCGAACTCGCCGCGCAGCGTCTGGAAACTACGGCGGGTGGCGGCATGGTGAAAGTGCTTACCAGCGGCGCCGGTGAAGTTTTGGAAATCAAAATTTCGCCCGAAGCGGTTGACCCCAGCGATGTCGAAATGCTCGAAGATTTGGTTGTCACCGCTGTGCGCGATGCGATTCGCAAAGCGCAAGACAATCAAACACAGAAAATGAACTCCATCGCTGGCCCGCTTGCTGGCAAGATGCCCGGACTGTTTTAAATACGGAATGCGGAATGGCGAGTGCGGAGCGAATGGCACTCCGCATTCCGCACTCCGCGCTCCGCATTCTCATGCTATATTACGCGCGCCCTTTGGCGCAGCTTTTGGAACAACTGGAAAAATTGCCCGGCATTGGGCCGAAATCGGCGCAGCGCTTGGCGTTTCATGTTTTGCGCGGAAGTTCGCAGGACGCCGAGGTTTTAGCGCAAGCCATTCGTGACGTGCGTGAGAAAATCAAGCCGTGTTCGCGCTGCGGTAACTACACCGATCTGGAAATGTGCGACATCTGCACTGATCCGCGCCGCGATGATCATTCTTTGTGCATCATCGCCGAGCCACGCGATTTGATGGCGATTGAAAATTCCGGCGAATTTAAAGGTCGTTATCACGTTTTGGGCGGCGTTATCAGCCCGATTGAAGGCATCGGGCCGGAACAGCTTTCGATAAATGCGCTAATGCGACGTATCGGCGACGAAGGCATCACAGAAGTGATTTTAGCCGTGCCTCCCACTGTCGAAGGCGAAACAACCGCCAATTATCTGGCGAATTTGCTCAAGCCGCGCCATGTGCGCGTCACACAACTGGCGCGCGGCCTGCCTTTTGGCGGCGAACTCGATTACGCCGACCAAATTACCATCGCTGGCGCCCTGCGCGGACGACGCGAAGTATAGAATTCAACGCAAAGGTCACAGAGAAAGTAAAGGTGTGAAAAGAGAAGAACTGGATCATCGGCTGCGATTCAATCCTCACTCTTTCAAAATCTCTGTGACCTCTGTGTTCTCTGTGGTTTAAAATAAAGGCATCATGTCTGAACTAAACGGAAAATCAAGTGAGCAAAAGTCCACCTTTCGCACCAAAGTGGGCCTTGCTGAAAACCTAAAAGGCGGCGTCATTATGGATGTTGTGACGCCCGCTGAAGCAATAATCGCCGAGGAAGCCGGAGCCGCAGCGGTTATGGCCCTCGAACGCGTGCCGAGCGACATTCGCCGCGATGGTGGCGTGGCGCGCATGAGCAGCGTGCGCTTGATTAAAGAAATTCAAGCCGCCGTCACCATTCCCGTCATGGCAAAGTGCCGCATCGGGCATTTTGTCGAAGCGCAAATGTTGGAAGCCCTTGGGGTAGATTTCATTGACGAAAGCGAAGTTCTCACGCCCGCTGACGAAGCGTTTCATATTGATAAGAACCTTTTTAAGGTGCCGTTCGTGTGCGGCTGCCGCGATTTGGGCGAGGCACTGCGGCGCATTGGCGAAGGCGCGGCTATGATTCGCACCAAAGGCGAGGCCGGAACCGGCAACATTGTCGAGGCTGTGCGCCATTTGCGCAGCGTTCACGGCCATATCCGGCGCTTGCAGACGATGGACAAAGCCGAACTGATGACCGAAGCCAAAAATCTCGGCGCGCCCTACGATTTGGTGTGTGAAGTGGCTGCGACGGGCAAATTGCCGGTGCCAAACTTCAGTGCCGGTGGTGTGGCGACGCCCGCCGATGCCGCTTTGATGATGCAACTGGGCGCCGAAACGGTTTTCGTGGGCAGCGGCATTTTCAAAAGTGCCGACCCCGCGCCGCGCGCACGAGCCATCGTGGACGCCGTGACGCATTTCAATAATCCGGCGAAGTTGGTGGAAATTTCGATGGATTTGGGCGAATCTATGCCAAGTCTTGATGTGCGCACCATGCCCGACGACGAGCGCATGGCAAATCGCGGCTGGTAAAACGCCAACGAGCCGCGCAAACACGCGGAGAAGCAAAAACATTTGCCAGAGGAGCCGGCACAAATGGCTCAGGAGCCGTGACATTTGGCAGAAAAGCACAAACATTTGGCTTAGGAGCCGTGCTAATTGGCTAATGATTAGTGAATATCATGGATAACTGCCGATTTGTATAGTTTTACTTATGAATCGGCATTAAGGCAGGAAAGAAAATAAAATCTTTCCTGCCTTTCCTTTTTTCCTACCTTCTTGATTTATAATTCTTTTGTAGAGGTAAATTATGCCAAAAATGACTGAACAAGAATTAGCCAAAGCGTTGGTGGCAACCGGGCTTTTATCGCCGCAACAAGTGCAAACGGCGGCTCAAATGCGCCGTCCGGGCCATGGTTTGGCCCAAATTATCGTCGAAAAAGGCTGGGTTAATCAGATTGATATTTTGCAGGTTGATCCCGAAGCCTTAATTGGGCCGACGGGCACCAATCCGCAGGTTGGCAAGCAGATGATTGAAGCCGTCAAGCGGCCTGAACCGGCCAGCGAATTGGGCGTGAAAACTTCTCTTGATGAAGTAATGCAAGAAAGCGCGCCCGCGCAGCACGTTGGAATCGGGCAGGAAAACAGTTCGCTGGACGACAGCGGCGTGCGCATTTTGGGCGAAGCGGCGCGTGACCGCGACGATGATGACGGCACTATGGGGCCGATTGTCTCCTATTGCAACGAAATGTTGCGCTTTGCTGTCGAATGCCGCGCTTCAGATATGCATCTGGAACCGCGCGAAAAAGGCTTGCTGCCGCGCTATCGCATTGACGGTGAATTGCGCTCGTTTGGCAAAGAATTGGAGCGCAGCATTCAAGCGCCGATTATTTCGCGTTACAAAGTGCTGGCGAACCTCGACATTACGGAAAATCGCCTGCCGCAAGATGGCCGTTTTCGCGCCATTATCGGCGGGCGGCAATTCGATTTTCGCGTTTCGACGTTGCCCAGTGTTTATGGCGAAAAACTCGTGATGCGCCTCTTAGATCGCTCGTCGCTCGTTACCGATTTAACGCGCCTTGGTTTTACCGGCCAAACGCGCGATTTGTTCGAGGAAATGCTACATCGCTCGTATGGCATGATTTTAGTTACCGGCCCGACGGGAAGCGGCAAAACCACCACGCTTTACGCGGCCTTAGCCGCCACGCGCGACGAAACGAAAAACATCGTGACTGTCGAAGACCCCGTAGAATACGAAATGCCGGGCATCACGCAAACCAACGCCAATCCCGACATCGGACTCACTTTCGCCACGCAATTGCGCGCCATTTTGCGCCAAGACCCGGATGTAATTTTAGTTGGCGAAATCCGCGACGCCGAAACCACCGAAATGGCGATTCGCGCCGCGCTGACCGGCCACTTGGTTTTGTCCACGTTGCACACCAATTCGGCTGTGGCGGCTGTGACCCGCTTTCAGGATATGGGCGTGCAGTCGTTTCTCATTTCGTCCAGCTTGTCGGGCGTTTTGGCGCAACGATTGGTGCGCTTGATTTGCCGCCATTGCCGTCAGGAAGTGCCGCAGGACGTGCCCAGTTACGACATTAATATCGCGCGTTTGAAACTGCCGCCGGGCACCAAACTTTACGAAGGCGCCGGTTGCCCCGAATGCAATCAAACCGGCTATCGCGGACGCTTGGCCGTCATCGAATTGCTCAATGTCAACCGCGAAATCCGTCAAGCAATTATGGACGGCGCCGACGCGACGACTTTGCATCGTTTAGCCGTCAAATCAGGCATGAAAACGCTGTGGCAGGACGCGCTCGAAAAAGTAAAAGCAGGCTTGACCACCGGCGACGAAGTCGCGCGCGTGCTGCTCGGAACCGACGAAGTGGAAATGGAAGATGACGAAGTTTAAAAGCAAACCAATGAAACTATTTTTAGCACTCGCTCTTTTGGCCGCCCTGACCATTTGTCCCGCTTTCGCCGCGCCCGATGTTAAAGAGGCCAAGCGCATCATTATTTTGGGTGACAGCATCACTTATTCCGGCGATTGGGTGACCAATTTCGAGGCGTGGCTGCTTGCGCGTGGCGCCGAGGCCGAAGTGATAAATCTCGGTTTGCCCAGCGAAACTGGAGCTGATTTAACGCCAACCGAGCAACAGGAAACGCACATCAAACCATACGGGTTTCCGCGACCAACGATAAGCGAACGACTTGGCCGCATTCTCGAAAAATCGAAGCCTGATTGGGTGGTTGCTTGTTACGGCATGAACGATGGCTCCTCGCTGCCGCAAAACGACGAAGGCTTTGCGCGCTATTGTGCGGCCATGCAAACGCTCAAATCGCAACTCGAAAACGCGGGCGTCAAACAAATTATTTTCATGACGCCGCCCCTTCACGACGCCGGGCCGGGCCAAGCGCAAAGCAAGCACGACGCAATGCTGACGCGCTTTAGCGACTGGCTTTTGTCGAAGAAAAAAGACGGCTGGAATGTCGTGGATATTCACGGCCCAATGCGCGCCGCATTGGATGAACGGCGCAAAACTGAGCCGAACTTTCGCTTTGCGGGCGACGGCGTTCATCCAAACCGCGAGGGCCACGATTTAATCGCCAAACAACTCATCGAATATTTTTCAACGCCCGCCGAAACCGCAGATTTTCTGGCGCATTCGCCTTATTTGGGCACCGCTTTGCGCCCACTTATCAATCAGCGCATGGCCCTTCGCCGCGATGCGTGGCTGACTTTTACAGTCCACACGCGCCCCGGCGTCGCCAAAGGCTTGCCAATGGACGAAGCGAATGCCAAAATCAACGATTTAACCACGCAAATCGCGGCGCAAAGTGCGCAAAAACTTCCCGGCAAACTTTCAAAATGGAACGGTTCTGACCGCTACGATTTTCCTGTCGGGCAAAGCAAATTGTGTAGCGTGATTGTGCCGGAAAAACCGCTGCCCGGCAACTTGTGGGCATGGAAAGGTGAGTTTCTCGACGCTTTTCCCAAACTGGAAATCGAACTTTTAAAACGCGGCGTTTCTATTGTTTATTTGAACACGCAAAACCTGCTCGGCGCGCCCGAAGCCGTGCAGCATTGGAAAGATGCTTACAGCGAACTGACAGCGCGTTATGGCATGGCGCCCAAACCGGCGCTAATCGGCATGAGTCGCGGCGGTTTATATTGCTACAATTGGGCGATTGCCAACCCTGATAAAGTCGCGTGCATCTTCGGCGACGCGGCAGTTTGCGACTTGAAAAGCTGGCCCGGCGGCAAAGGAAAAGGCAAAGGCAGTCCCGCCGATTGGCAATTAGCCATGAAGGTTTACGGTTTCAAAGACGAGGCCGAAGCGCTGGCTTTTGGGGGCAATCCGATTGATAATTTGGGGCCTTTGGCCGACGCGAAAATTCCGCTCTTTCACATCTACGGCGACGCCGATGATGTGGTGCCGTGGGACGAAAACGCCGGAATCATCGCCGCGCGTTACAAGGCTCTTGGTGGCAGCATCGAAATGCTCGCCAAACCCGGCATCGGCCATCATCCGCACGGCTTAGATGACCCAACGCCCGTTGCCGATTTTATCGTCAAAAACCTGCAAAAAGCCAATCCGGCGCTGTGAGCTTCTTCGATGAAATCTTCGCGCAACAGTCTGTTTTTGATGATGTTTCCCGTTTTGGCCCTGCTCGCGTTTGGCTGGTGGCGCCAGCGCAATCCGCCCAAGCCGCCGCTGGCCCCACCAAAATTTGGCTTTACGGTGAAAGTCACCAAAGAACCGATTTATCCCGTAGACGTGTGGGCCGGACGCGATACGAAGGTTCGCATCGCAGCGAAAACCATTGGCACGCTACCTCCGGCGTGGCGCGCTCCCTCCGTTGAATGGCTGCAATGCCTACGCTTAGTTGCCCGCAAAAATAAGCGTGATCGAACATTATTCTGCCGGGGCACTTTCGATAATTACGAATCCTATGTCCGTTGGCTGCCAGCGCGTGGCGGCGGGAGTGGAAGTGGAGGCAGCGCCGGTGATGACCACTCATTGAATAATATTTCTTTCGCGCTGCGTAATGTTCCACAGGATTTAGGCGAACTCTGGTTGTTACTTGATATGGGAATCCGCCCCGCAACTTCGATAGACCAGAAGGATATTGACGAAGCAACTCTCGCAAAATTAAAGGAAAAAGGCGGCGTTATATGGGCGTCGAAATCTCTGTTGTTGCGGCGCGACAATGAAACGATAAAAATGCCCATCGTTTCCACCAATCCACAATTTAGAATAGATAAATGGAGTATCGAACCCTTTAAAGCCGCTCCCGGCAATCCTTACGAAGACAAGGAACTGGTTATTCATCTCTTCGATACCGGCTCACAGTCGCAAGAGCAGGACTTGTGGTCTCCTGTAAAAGCAGGAAGCGATTGGCAAATTGTGGATGAGAAAGGGCAACCGCGCAGCCGAAGAAGTGGCGACCCTGCTGCAATTACTCAATCCGCTGAAGATAAACGACGTTACACAGCGAAATTGCAATTTTCTTCCCGTTTTGCGCCCGAAGCGCAGAAATTGCGTTTGCATGGACAACTCTCGTGCAACAATCGCTGGCCGCTGATGATTGACATTCCACTGATTGACCGCACTGAAAAAACTTCTGCGAAGGCACTCGCGCGCTGATGAATTATCACAAACGGGTTGCCATTTTCTTACTTGCTTTAACGCTGCCTGTTTTCGCCCAAGATATGAAGCCTGAATTTTTGACGGGCGGCGATGTTTCGTTGCTGACGAAAGCCAGCTTACGCGGCTCGAAAGCCAGCTTACGCGGCTCGAAAGCCAGCTTACGCGGCTCGAAAGCCAGCTTACGCGGCTCGAAAGCCAGCTTACGCGGCTCGAAAGCCAGCTTAC
>JANMKN010000072.1:0-7413 GCA_031372065.1 Abditibacteriaceae bacterium
TTTTCAAAGCGAGTCGCTTGCAAGACAATTTAGTGCTTGCTAACACCTGCCTCCGGTTGCCAAAAGAAAAGAGCTGGTTCTTGTAAATTATACCAGACCAATTTGATACTATGTAACAGTGAACGTTAAAAAGGCGTAAAACAATCCTGCTGCGCTGGGATTCAGCGTAAGGGCACAACAAGAGGATGAGTGAACCGGTCTTAAAAAGGCGCTTGAAAATAGCAAGGCGCTGGCCGTATTATTTTTGAAGAACTCAGGACTGGAGTTTTTGGTGTGAAGCAAAAACGCTGTTACATTACGATTTTTCTCGCCGCTACGGTGTTTTTTCCTTTTGCGGCCAAGGCACAAGAGTTTTCGCCGCCCGCGCCGGTCATGCCGCCGTTGGATGGCGCTGTGACATTGAAGCCTTGTCACGACCCGTGGCAAGCGGCGCGCGAACGCTGGATTGACATCGCAGATAATCCGTATGCGGGATTTGCCGAGGGCACGCAAAAATTCGATTACGCGGGTGCGAAAGTTGTTTTGCACTATGCCAAAACCCCATCGGTGCCTTACTTTTTGGGCCGCATCGAAGCGCGCGGTTTAAAACCGAATTTTTCGTATCAGCTCAAACTAATGGGCAAGCCCGACAAAGGTGTGTGGGGTTGGGGCGCAGAGGGCGACGAATGGGCCAACGAGCAATTGGGCTTTGCGGGCCGCTGGTTTTGCGGCCATCCTGTGCATCGCAGCGGCACCAATTTCGACGACAACCATTTCCGCGAATACTATCAAAATGCCCTGCCCGGCGCCGAACACAACATCGGCGGCTATGTTTACATGGGCGAATTTGTAACCGACGGGCAAGGCAACGCCAACATGGAATTTTGGGGCGAGCATCCGTATCACATCAAATGGCTGTCGTGGCAGGGCGGCGCCAAAGATGTATGGGCCGGACAATCAGTGCTTGAAACGGGTAACTACGCTTACGGCAAAGAGCCGCCCTCGCCGAGCGCGGTTTCGGCTTATTACGAAAACGAACCGGGCCGCACCCAGCCCTTAACCCTTGCGCCGGGCCATTATAATACGCGTTTTGTCATCACTGAAGAAAGTTTTCACAACCCCGTCAGCGCGCGCGGGCAAGGCGGCTATTGGAAAACGGTTTTATCCAGCGAAGATTACATTTACAACGCCGATGGAGACATGATTGGGCACGATAGCGACCCGTCCAACGATTTGACTTTCACCATCGGCAACAACCCGGCGATAAATGAAATGAAGGTGGCCGTCACGAGCGTCACCGGCAAGAAAAACGGCAAAAAATGGAAGGCGACGGCGCATATTTATGTGACGGATCGTCTCAATCGCCCGATGCGTGGCGTGCAAATTCAAGGCACTTGGTCTGGCCCAACCAATATCGTTGTCGCGCAGGGAAATACCGGCAACGATGGGCGGGGCGATGGCAAAGTCAGCATTGATTCGCCCGAAGCCGAAGCCCAATCCGGCGATGTCTTTCAATTCACCGTGACCAAAGTTGTCAAAACAGGCCGCACATGGAATTACAATCAATTTCCGTCCGCTGCCGCCAAAGTGCCGTAACGAATTACTGTTCATAGACCGCAAATTTCGCAGATGAGCGCGAATTTACGAAATTTTCTTTGGGCAATTGTCGTAAAAATGACTTATGCCTTTGCAAAGCCAAAGTGTCTAAAATGATTCGCGAAAATTTGCGGCAATTTGCGAAATTCGCGTTCTATCTTTTAAAAGGAAAAACATGAAAAACGAAGCGTTTTCCCGTCGTAATTTTTTAGTGGGTGCGGCTACGGCCTTGCCTTTGGTGCTTTCAGTGCGTGAAGCTGTGGCGCAAGTTACAAATCCGCTGGTCGCGCCGATTTTGCGCGGGCGTGAACCGGAAAATTTGGAGTTTCCTTTCGACCTCGAATCGTTTTGGACGCCTAAAGATCGCTTTTTTGTGGGCAGCCAATTTGAAATTATTCGCAAAGGCCGCGATTGGCGCTTGCAAGTCGAAGGCGCGGTTTCGCGCCCGTTTGAACTCACTTACGACGAACTAATAAATATGCCCTCGCGCACCATTGGCGCCGTATTGGAAGACGCGGGCAACAATCGCGCTTATGTCAACGCCGAAGGCACGCCGTGGGGCATGGGCGCTGTGGGTTGTGCGCAGTGGACGGGCGTGCCGCTTGCCGATGTTTTGAAACGCGCCGGATTGCGTCCCGAAGGCGTCGAAGTCATCATCGAAAGCGCCGAAGCTGGCGAAGTGCGCGGCTCGGCTTCCATGCCCGACACGCCGGGACGCATCAACGTGGCGCGCAGCCTGCCGATTCAAAAAGTGCTGGCGGGCGATGTTTTGCTGGCTTATAAAATCAACAACGAAGATTTGCCGCAACAACTCGGCGGCCCGGTGCGTGTCGTTGTGCCCGGCTGGTATAGCTGCGCGTGGGTCAAATGGCCGCAACGCATCGTCGTCAGCGGCGCACCGTTTGAAGGCTATTTTCAAAAATTCGATTGCACCGTTTGGGAACGCCGCAACGGTTTTGCGGTTTTGGCGCCCGTGACGGAATTGCAGCCCAAAGCGCAAATCGCGCGGCCTATTTTCCGCGAACGCTTGCGCGCCAAAGATGTTTATCGCGTTTACGGCGCTGCGTGGACGGGCGACGCGGAAATTACAAGTGTTGAAGTGTCTGGCGACGATGGCAAAACATGGGCAAATGCGCGCCTGCTCGATTCGCCGCCCGAAGCTGGCCCGCGCTCTTGGAAATTATGGGAATATCAGTGGCCTGCCCCGCTCAAAGGCGGCGGCTACAACGTGCGCGCCCGCGCCCGCGATTCCAAAGGCCGCGAACAACCCGCCCAGCGCGACAACGACCGCCGCAACTGGATGATCAACCACATCATTCCCGTGCCCGTTGATGTTTACGAATGAATTCTCTCATGAAGAGATTCCCCTCGGCTGCTTCCATTCCTGCGCTTTTTGTGCTGCTATTGCCTGTAGTGCTTGCTGTGGCACTGGATTATTTGGCGGATATAATTGGTGGCCCGATTCATGCCTTCTCGCAGCCAACGTTTGCCAGTAAAGCTGCCGGGGCATTACGGCTATGTGCTTGGATTTTGCCGTTGATAGGAATAGCGTTCGCTATATTCAAGAGGCGCCCAGAGACAAAAGCAAATGATGTATTATTTGTCTGTTTTGTCATAGGATGTTTCTTGAGTTTGCCTGCGCGAATCATGTATGCGTTCTTCCACTGGGATAAGTAAAGAAGTTCAATTGATTCGCATTTTGCATTTTTAATTTTTCCTTGAATCATGCCCGGATTACCTCTGCTCACTCTCACCGACATTTGGCAAAATACGGCGACGAAATTTCCCAGCAAAACTGCTTTGGTGATGGGTGGTCAGCGCTATTCGTATCGCCAATTGGATGAGGAGATTGCGCGCCTTGCGGGTTATTTGAAATCGTGTGGTTTAGGGCCCGGTGATCGCGTGGCGATAGCGATGCCGAACTGCCGCGAATTTTATGTGGCATATTGGGCAACGCTACGCGTGGGCGCGATTGTGGCGCCGGTTAATTTTCGTCTGGGCCACAGTGAATTAAATTATGTTTTAGGCAACATCGCGCCGAAAGTTGTTTTTGTGCATAGCGAAACGTGGCCGCAAATCGCGCCGGTTTTGCAAACTTTCACCGAAGTGCCGCAAATCATTGGTGTTAGTGTAGAAAACACACTTTCTTTTGAATCGGCGCTGCAAAACGAACCCGCCGAAGCAGTCAAAGTGGACACCAACGACATCGCCATAATCGCGCACACATCGGGCACAACGGGCGTGCCCAAGGGCGCAATTATGCGGCACTCTGATTTGCTGTTCAACATCAAAAACACCGTGATTCCGTTCAGTTGGCGGCACGAAGATGTGAACCTTTTGCTCTCGCCGCTGTTTCACGTTGTGGCGCTTTATTCGATTATGCCTTCCAGCGTTTATTTAGGCGCGACGGTGGTTGTCGCGCCGCGTCCCGACCCGCGCGAAGTAGTGGATTTAATCGAAACAGAACGCGTCACCAATTTCCTCAGCGTGCCGACATTTCATCAATTAATTTCGAGTTTGCCGAACATCGAAACGCGCGATTTATCGTGTTTGCGCATGATTGGCTACAGCGGAAGTCCGATGCCGGTTCGCGCTATCGAAAGACTATCGCAATTGTTTCCCCATGCGCGCTTGCACAACTTTTTTGGTTTGACCGAAACGATTTCATTGACGCATATCACGCCTTCAAACGCCGCCATTTCGCACGCCGATTCGATTGGCAAAACGCTTCCCGATGTCGGCATGAAAATCTTGCGCGCCGATGGCAGCGAATGCGATTTCGGCGAAGCGGGACTTTTACATATCCACCGCGAAAACACCATTCGCGGCTATTGGAACCGGCCTGGCTTGCTGGAAGAATCGCTGACAGATGATGGGTTGTGGTTCAATACCGGCGACTTGGCGCGCGTGGACGAAGACGGCTTTGTTTATCTGGAAGGGCGCCACAAAGAAATGATAATTGTGGCGGGCGAAAACGTTTTCGCGCTGGAAGTGGAAAAGTGCATTTTGGATGTTGAAGGGGTCAAAGAAGCCGCTGTTGTCGGCATTCCCGCGACGGGGATTCGCGCGCCGCTCGGCGAATTGATTAAAGCCGTCGTGGTCAAAAACGAAGGCGCAACTTTGGCCGAGCGCGACATCAAAAAACACTGCGTCGAAAAATTGGCTTCGTATAAAGTGCCGCATTTGGTGGAGTTTCGCGACGCGCTGCCCCGCAATCCGTCGGGCAAGGTTTTGAAAAACGAATTGAAATAGATCAAAAATATGCCGCAAGAAATCGCCGGATTCCTTCCCGTTCAACCATCGCTTTATATGATGGCGCATCGTGCCGACAACTCCAAAGGCATTGTCGTCATCGCCGGGCCATTCGCCGAAGAAAAGAAAGCGGCGCAACGTGCATTGGTGGCCGCATCGCGCGCTTTTGCAGCCGCAAATTACGATGTCCTGCGTTTCGATTGGAGCGGCACGGGCGATAGTGGCGGCACTTTCGCCGAGGCCGGTATTGAAAAATGGCTCGCTGATTTACGCGCCGTGCTTGATACTGCAAAACAAATGAGCGAAGCGCCCATTACGCTATTGGGTTTGCGTTTTGGCGCGGCGCTGGCGTGGCAAATTGCCACAGAAATCGAAGTCGAAAATTTGGTCTTGTGGGAGCCGGTTGTTAGTGGTTCCTCTTACGCGCGGCAAAACCGCCAGCGTTCTCAAATTCGCGCGCAAATGACGCATGGCGTTTCGCATGGCGGCGAAGCGAAAACAGCAATGCAAACTGCCGAAGGTGGTTTCGATTTTGATGGCTTTTTCATCAACGAAAAACTGCAAATCGAGATGGCGAACCTCGATTTGCACCTTGCGCCACTGCCAAAAACGAAACGGCTTTTACTGTTGCAGATTTCCGGTTCGCCGCGCCTCAAAAAGCCGTTTGAAGACCTCGCCGAACGTGCGCGGCAAGCCAATATCGAAACGGAAATCGAAAACGTCGCTGTCGAAGCCTTTTGGAGCAGCATTGGCCTGATTGATACGAGCGCGGTGCGCGATAAAACTTTGCAATGGCTGGAAAAATCAGCACCGCCTGCGGCTTTTGCAAAGCGTGAACTGAATCTCGAAAAAACAAGCCAAATCGCGCCGGAAATTAAGGCGCAAATCTGTGGTTTTCAAAGTGGCAACGAGCAAGTGAATGGCGTGCTGTATGAGCCGCAAAACGCAAAGCCAACGCGCGCTGTGATTTTATTGCACGGTTGGAGCGGTTATCGCGTTGGGCCGGGGCAATTACTCAGCGAAACGGCGCGTGAACTGGCAAAAAACGGCTTTGCGGCCTATTCTTTTGATTTTCGCGGGCGCGGCGAAAGCGAAATGGAAGTGGCACAGGCCAGTTTGAATTCGATGATCCGCGATGCCACGCGCGCCGTGCCGCTTTTGCGCGAGCAGTTTGGCTTTGAAAAATTTACCTTGCTTGGCTTGTGCAGTGGTGGTGAAGTGGCGATTGGCGCGAGTTTGTCGCATTCGCGCATTGATTCGCTGGCCTTGTGGTCGGCGCCGGTTTTTTCGGGCGCGTTCGATTTAGCGCGTCAGGCGCGGCGCAGCAAAAACGCTTTGCAAAAATACGCGCGAAAAATCTTTTTGCCCGAAACATGGGCCAAATTTTTCGGCGGCGGCTTGAACTGGAAAATGATCGTGCGCGCCTTATCGGGCGGGCGTTCCAATGAAGACGCCGCTGTTGAAGACAAAGCGCCCGACACGCAAAGTCAAATGAAAGCCTTTGAAGCGTTCGCCGGAAAATTACTCTTTATTTACGGCGGCAACGACCCCGAAACGCCGCCTTCGCGCGAGTTTTATCGCGAGTTTGTGGAGCGCACCCAAATGCCGCACGAGTTTCATGAAATCGAAGGCGCCAACCACAATTATTATTCGGTTGAGTGGAAACGCGAAGTGATAGAAACCACGCTGACTTGGCTGAAAAATCTGGATAAAAACACTCTTTGAAAATGGTTGATTAAAACTTTGGGCAATTGGGCAAACTATTAGTAGCTTGATGTTATAAGGTGCTGAAAATGCCTATCGTTGATACCTTTGGAAAATGCAAATGCGGTGAATTTAATGCGCTTAGTGCGGTGACGTGTCATGGTTGTGGTGCGCGTCTGCCGTGGGCTAATATGCCATCGGGCCGCGTGAAAAGCGCCACGACAGCAGCGCGCACGCAAAACGCGCAATCCAATTATTGGGGCGCGGCTTTAAGCGGTCAAACCGGCGCGGCGGCTGGGGCTTCGTCTTATAATAACGACCCCGATATTGATTTCACGCCACTTGGCAGTGGCGCGACAGCCAGCGGTTTAGGCGCAGCCTCGTATTGCTCGTATTGCGGCACCGGACTGAAGCCCGCACAAGCGATTTGTCACAGTTGCCGCCACATGACGGCTTTCACCAAAGCCGATTTGCGCTTTACCGTCATGATTAGTTCGTTGTTGGTCAGCGGTTTTTTGTTGGGCGTAGTGTGGACGGCGGTTGTGCTCAATGCGGCGCACACCGGCGAGTGGCGTTTGCCCGGCGTGCAATACACAAAAACGCAAACCATGCCCGTGAAAAAACCTCTGGCAAAACCGGCGCAACCCACGCTGGTTCCCAAAGACGAATACGGCATTCCCCAACGTTAAAAAACAGCGCTCGCATTATCGGGCGCTGTTTTTATTCGTCCCATAGGCATCAACTTAGAGTCTGTCTTCATAAGTGCCGGTAACGGAAGGTTGGATCAGGATTGAACGCCGGTTTTAAGCGTCTAAGCCAACGATGGAGTGAGGCCACTTGCAAGGTCGCTCGGCTACAGTCGGGATTCTGCTCATAATCACG
>JANMKN010000116.1:0-9252 GCA_031372065.1 Abditibacteriaceae bacterium
GCGTCGAGGCGCCCGACGCGACCGAAGAATTTATCAGCGAGATGACGCAAACTTTGGTGCATCCCGATGACCGCGATTTGATCCAGCAATTCTTGAAGGAAATCGTGCAAGCGCCCCAAAATGCGGCTGCGCAAACTGTGGAATATCGCCTGCGCCATCGCGATGGCTCGTGGCGTGTGCTGGAAACCGTGGGCAAACCGCTGCCGCCGGGCGCGCCTTACGAAGGTATTTTGATCGCCACGCGCGACACCTCGCGGCGCCGCGCTGTTGAAAATCGCTTGCGCCAAGTCAGCAGCGAATTGGAAGCTATTTACGCCGCGTTTCCCGATATTTATATGCGCCTGGCTGCCGACGGCTTGATTTTGGCTTATCATGCAGCGGACGCATCGAAGTTTCCCGTTTCCTCCGAGCGATTTTTCGGAAAGCGCGTGCCAGAACTATTGCCACAACCGGCAGCGGCCATTGTCGCGGGCGCGCTCGAAGAAGTGGCGCGCACGCGTCGCCCAGTGCGTTTTGAATTTGAATTGCCCATAGCCAACGGCGCACGACGTTATGAGGCGCGCCTGCAACCGTTGTTGGAAGAACAACTCGTCGCTATTGTGCGCGATATTACAGTGGCCGATCACACCGCTTACGAGGCCACAAAAAGTCCTTCAGTGTTCATAGAATCGCCCTCGAAGGGCGGTGCAGTTGATATTGGTGAGGCGTTGCGGCTTCAACAAGAAAAAATCAAAGCCATTGCACAAGAACGCGGCCTGAAAGTGGAACTCAACGATTCTGGCTCGCTCGAAGTCGCTCTTGAAAAAGAGATTTTAGACCAAGTGCTGGAAACAATTTTAAAAAGTGCGCTTACGTCGGCGGCATCAGCTTACGCGTTGCACATCGGCTATGAAGCGCGTTTCGAAGAAGTGCCGCTCGCGCAAAGCGTGCGCCTAAAAGGACGCGTCTGTGTGCATATCATTGGTCAAGGCCAAACCGAAGCGGCCATATCGGAAATCAACAAATTGCAAGCAACGCTCGCGCCTCACGACGCCGACGCCGGAGTCGAAAACGCCGGTTCCAGCTTCGTTTTCTGGCTCGATTTACCGGCGGCGACGATAGGATAGTCAGTGGTCGTTTTTCATTTTTAGCGCCAAATTAAATCCACCGACCACCGACCACTGACCACTAAACCAAATGCTTCTTCAACCACACGATCACGTTTTGTTTTACGGCGACAGCATAACCGATGCGGGTCGCAATTCCGGCGCGAATGGCGGGCTTGGCACCGGCTATGCCGCGCTTTGCGCCGCGCAACTTTTGGCGCGCTTGCCCGAAGGACGCTTGAAATTTACCAACAAAGGCACCGGCGGCAACCGCGTTTATGATTTAGAAGAGCGCTTGCAAAACGATGTGCTGGATTTGAAGCCGAATTTGGTTTCGATTCTCATCGGCATCAACGACACTTGGCGGCGCTATGACCGCGATGTGGCTTCGCCGATTGATGAATTCCAACATTCTTACCGGCGCATTTTGACCTTGCTCAAAAACGATTTAAGCGCGCGTTTGGTGATTTGCGAGCCGTTTTTATTGCCGATTCCCGAAGACCGTAAAAACTGGCGGGAAGACCTTGACCCGCGCATCACCGCTTGCCGCGAATTAGCGCGCGAATTCGACGCGCTTTATATTCCGCTCGACGGCCTTTTCGCCGCCGCTTCAACCCGCGCCTCGCTGGATTACTGGCTGCCCGACGGCGTGCATCCCAGCCTCGCCGGTCACGCCTTCATCGCCGACCAGTGGATTCGCGCTGTGACTTCTTGAAAATTCACCGCTAAAAACGGCTATTTGGACTGAACCGAATTCGGTTTGACCCAAATAGCCGTTTTTTGACCTCAACCGAACTCAGTTCAGTCCAAATAGCCGTTTTTTAGGTCGGACTGAATTCGGTTCACTTCAAATAACCGTTTTTTAAGTCGGACTGAATTCGGTTCACTCTAAATAGCCGTTTTTTGACCTCAACCGAATTCAGTTCAACCCGCACAGCCGTTTTTTGACCCCAACCGAACTCAGTTCAGTCCAAATAGCCGTTTTTTAGACTGAACCGAATTCGGTTTAACTTTTTCAGCCATTAATGAGTTTGGCTTATTAATCATCAGCATTACTAAGAAATGCAAAAGGCACAGAAGAAATCGTATCTTCTGTGCCTTTTCTGGTTTTTGTTGCTAATTCAAATCTTCAGCGCGCCGGTGCTATCGCCGAAGGAATCTACTTTCACACCAACGCGATCCAGCATCGAAATGAACAGGTTGCACATTGGCGTCGGGTTTTCGTATTTGATGTGTTGACCCGGCGTCAGAGTGCCCGCGCCGCGTCCGGCTAACAAAATCGGCAAATCGTCGTGGTTGTGCCTGTCGCCATCGCCGATGCCCGCGCCGTAAACCAGCATGGTGTTATCGAGCAGCGAATGTTCGCCTTCGCGGGTGTTTTTCAGTTTTTCCAGCACATAAGCCAGTTGTTCGATGTGAAAACGATTAATCTGGCGGATTTTCTCTTGTTTTTCGGCGCTGCGGCCATGATGCGAAAGTTCGTGATGACCTTCGCTGATGCCGATGTTGCGATAGCTGCGATTGGAGCCATCATTGGCAAAAGTGAAGGTCGAAATGCGTGTCAAATCGGCCTGAAACGCCAAAATCATCATGTCGCCCATCAAGCGAATATGTTCGCCCGGATCGCGTGGCGTGCCTTTGGGACTCACGCCGCCGGTGATTTCAAAATTGCTTTTTTCAACGTAGGAGAGGCGCTGTTCAATTTCGCGGATGCCGGTAAAATATTCGTCTAATTTGCGGCGGTCACGCGTGCCCAGTTTGCTTTCCAAATCGCGCGCGTCTTCCATCACAAAGTCCAAAATGCTTTTGCGATAGCGGTCACGTTGATAACGACTGGCGGCAGCTTCGGCGTTGTCGCCGTTGCCAAATAGCCGCTCGAAAACAGCGCGCGGATTGGTTTCTTTGGCAACCGGCGTGGTATCGCCGCGCCATGAAATCGTGGATTGATAAGCGCACGAATAGCCCGAATCGCAATTGCCCGCCGTGTTGCCTTGTTCGATGCCGATTTCCAGCGAGGGGAACTTGGTTTTCACGCCCATTTTCATTGCGGCGTATTGATCAACCGAAACGCTGTTTTTGATGTCGGCGCCCGCTGTTTTGGCCGGATGCGAACCTGTTAAAAACGCCGCGCCCGAACGCGCATGATCGCCGCCGCCATCGCCTAAAGCGCGCGCATTTAATTGCGCAAGGCCGCTGAGAACCGAAAACTCGCCCGCGACATTTTTGAGCGGCTCCATAATCCACGGCAGTTCAAAAGCGCCTTCGTTTTTCGGCGTCCAATCGGGCATATGCATCCCGTTGGGCACAAAGCAAAACACCATGCGATTAGGCCGCGCCTTTTCGCTGTCTTTGGCTTTATTCGCCTTGGCTCCGGCGCTCTTGGCTTCAGCAGCCTGCGCGGGCGTCATTTGCTCCAGCAATGGCAAAGCCAAAGCGGTTCCGACTCCACTTAAAAACCGGCGCCGATTGATTGAAAATTTGGACATAGTTTTTTCGAGTTATGAGTTTTGAGGTAAGAGTTTTGAGTTAAATCCGTGGCGCTTCGCGCCATTTTATAAAAGCGCGAAGCGCACAAAATCAACTCAAAACTCATCACTCAAAACTCATAACTTACTTTCATCTCCCCGCTTTTTGCGGAATGGCTCGCTGACGACAATGGCGGTAACCAGTGAGGAGAATTTGTAGTTGTTCTTTTTCACAGAAGCCACGATTTCGTCCACGGCGCATTTGTCGTAGCGTTCGAGACCACGCCCCAGAGCGTAAGTCAGCATTTTTTCCGCCAAGCTGCGCACAAACACGTCTTTTCGAGCCTTTAAAATGGCTTTGAGTTGCACTGGGCCATTGAACTTGGTGCCATCGGCCAAGGCGCCTGTCGTGTCAAGCGCGAAGTTGCCATCTTTATCGCGCCACGCGCCGACAGCGTTGTAATTTTCCAAGCCGAAACCGATGCCATCCATGCGGGCATGACACGAAGCGCACACCGGATTTTTGCGATGCTCTTCGAGTTTCTGGCGCAGCGTCAAATGGGTTTTGACGGTGTTGGCCGGCAAATCGGGCACATCGGGCGGCGGCGGCGGCGGCGGGGCATTGAAAACCTGTTCCAAAACCCATTTGCCGCGCTTGACCGGGCTGGTGCGCGTGGCGTTGGAGGTCAGCGTCAAAATGCTGGCTTGAGTTAAAAGACCGCCGCGTTTTTTCGCCATGTCAGTGGAAAATTGCACGCGGCGCAATTCCGGGCCGGTGATATTCGGCACGCCGTAAAGTTTGGCCAACGTTTCGTTGAGATACGAATAATCGGCGTCCAAAAATTCCAAAACGCTGCGATCTTCGCGCACCACGGTTTCAAAAAATTTCAGCGTTTCGGCTTTCATCGAAGCGCGCAAATCCTCGTTCCATTGCGGATATTCCTGCGGGTCGGGCGTCACTTGATCAAGCGTGCGCAATTGCAGCCATTGACCGGCGAAATTGTCGGCTAAAGCGCGGGCGCGGGCGTCTTTGAGCATTCGCCGCGCGTTGTAGCCGATGGTTTCCGGTTTTTGCAGGGCGCCTTTGTCCACAAAATAATTGAGACTGGCATCCGGCGTTGAACTCCACAAAAAATACGAAAGGCGTGTGGCCAGTTCGTAATCGTTGAGGTTGCGCTGCACTTTGGAATCGCTTGGTTTGTCGTCCACTTCGCTGCGAAACAGGAAGTTCGGCGACACCAAAATTGTTTGCAGCGCCAGACGGATGCCGCGCTCAAACGGCTCGTTGTCTTTGCGCGCCATTTGCACAGCGCGCAGCAATCTTTCCACTTCGCCCGTTGTGGCCGGGCGGCGCCACGCGCGACGCGCCAGCTTCGCTAAAATTTCGCGCGCGATGTCGTCTTGTTCTTTGGGCGTGGCGCCGGGCGCGGGTTCTTTGAAGATGATTTCTTTGTGCGAAGGCGGCGTGTCTTTGACGGCTTCGAGTGGGCCGATCACTTCGATAGATTCCAGCACAAAATTGCGGTCGCGCTTGTCTTCGGGCAGTTTTTCGTCGTAAAAATCGTTGAGAAATTCGACGCTTAATTTTTGCTGTCCGGCTGCAACTTTGACTTTTTCTTCGTAAACGCCCGGCTCGGCTTGCGTGGCGGCCACATCGATTTTTTTGATTTCGTCTTTGCCCACTTTGAAACTAATGCGCGCCGGTTCTTCGCCCGCTTGCATGGCCCACGCACCGATGCGCACCAGATATTCGCCGTCTTGCGGAAAATTATGCTCGGCGTAAATCGTGCCTTGCGAGGCCAAAAAACGCGCGCCATCTTGCGCACCGCCGTCGCCTTTAAGGGCATCCGTTTCATAACGCGCGGTTTTGCGTGGCGGCACGGCGATGGCTTTTTCGGACACTTGTTCGGCAGCGTTCAAATACTTTTCCATCAGCAGCGGCGAAATGGACAGCACATCGCCGATGTTATCGAAGCCGTAGCCCACATCGTCGGCAGGAAAATCTTGGGCAGGCTTAAAGTCCACGCCGAACAAATCGCGCACCGTGTTGTTGTATTCGGCGCGATTGAGGCGATGCAATGTGACGCGGCCCGGATCGGGCATGGCGCATTGTGCATTCGATAACGTGCTTTCGAGCCACGCCATTAATTTATCTTTTTGCGCCTTGGGTAACTGCGGGCTGCCTTCGGGCGGCATGATGCCGGAATGCACATTCGACAGCACGCGATCCCATGTTTCAAGGTCTTTTTTCAGCGCTTCCAAGGTTTTAAAATCTTTGAGCGAAACGCCGCCTTTAGATTTTTTGATGTGACAATCGCCGCAAAATTGTGTGACTACGGGCAAAACCTCGCGTTGATATAACACGTTGTCGTCAATTGGTTTTTGCGTGGGCGTCGGCTTGACAGGCTGCGGATGTGCTTGTCCCGCCTTTTTGACGGTTTTGAGCGGCACATATTTTTTCGCAGGCGGCGCGGCGGCGCGCAAAACCGCACCGGCGGTTACAAGCGAACCGGCGGCTAAAACCAAAAGTGTGCGAGGCTGGGCGTGCGCGAAACGACGAAGCGACATGAGGAATGAAAAAGTTAAAACAACGACGAACTTTGGCCTGTTTGGACACTAAAAAGGCGTGTGCGTTGCCTGTTTTTGCGATTTGTCTGATTAATTGAAATATCAACAACCATTTGCGATGCCTCGAATGAATAAACTGTGCGTAGCATAATGAAAACCAATTTAGCCTACGGCGACGATTATTTGCCGGTGGAACTTCCCGACTTTGCCACGGTTATCGAGCCGCTGCATCGCGTCGGTTTGTCAGATGAACGCGCGGCGCTTTTGGAAGCGCTGGATAATCCTATCGGCGTGCTGTCGCTTCGCCAAAATATCACGGCGCAGGCCAAAATTTGTATCGTTTTTACGGATATTACGCGCCCGACGCCCAATGAAAGATTGATTCCGTGGCTGCTGCATTATTTGGAAATTTGCGGCGCCTCGCGCGAGAATATTACGCTGCTGAACGCGCTCGGCAGCCATCGCCCGAACAGCAAAGAGCAACTCGAAAAATTGCTGACGCCCGAAGTGGTGCGCGATTATCGTGTGTTGAATCACGAGCCGGAAAATGCGAGTGAATTACGACAAGTCGGCACCACGCGCGGCGGCAAAGCGGCGCTGCTCAATCGGCATTTATTGGAGGCCGATGTGCGAATTATCACGGGTTTTATCGAGCCGCATTTTTTCGCCGGTTTCAGCGGCGGGCCAAAAGGAATTATGCCGGGCGTGGCCGGACTGGAAACGATTGTCAGCAATCACGGGCGCAGCCACATCGCCAGCCCACAGGCGGCTTTTGGCGTTTTGGATGGCAACCCGATTTGGGAAGAAATGCGCGACCTTGCGCTTTTAGCCGGGCCGAGTTTTTTGTTGAATGTGGCTCTCAACGAAACGCGCGAAATTACCGGCGTTTTCGCGGGCGATTTAATCAAAGCACATCGCGTTGGCTGCGAGTTCGTGCGCGCTTCGGCGATGCAAAAAGTGGAGGCGCCTTTTGACCTCGTGATTACTACCAACAGCGGCTATCCGCTTGACCAGAATTTGTATCAGGGCGTTAAAGGCATGAGCGCGGCGGCGCGCATTGTGCGACCCGGTGGCCACATTATTTTAGCGGCGCAATGTCGCTATGGCGTGCCCGATGGCAGTCCGTATGATGAATTATTGCGCCGCGCCAAAACGCCCGCCGATATTCTTTCGCTCATCGAAAATCAAACCTTCACCGAACAATGGCAGGCGCAAATTCAGGCGCTCATTCAAAGCCGCGCCAGTGTGCATTTATTTAGCGATTTGCCCGACGAAACGGTGCGCGCCGCGCACCTGATTCCGTGCCGCGATATTGCCGAAACCGTCCAGCAAATTGCACCGACTTCGCTTGCCGTGTTGCCGCAAGGCCCGCTGACGATTCCGTATCTGGCATGATTTAACCAGTGCGTTTGCCACTGCTCACGTCATCGGAGTAACGTTGTTTGCGCAGCAGTTTCAGAGCGCCGCGCCACGAAAAAAAGGCGACGACAAGATTCAGCGAGAAAATAACGTAGCCAACAAAATAATAAAAAGCATTACCTGGCGTATTGGAAAGAATCACGAAAACGCCCGGCGGCAAAAAGAAGAGGCACTGGCACAGCAAGCCTATAAGCAAAGCGAGCGAGCTGCCTTGTGCGGGCTTGCGCGCCCATGTCGCACCCAGCAGGCTCAGGCCCGAAAAATAGGCGACCCCACTTAAGGCAAACAGATAAAGCAGCGCGCCCGTAAGGGCCACCCGCCAGTTGCCGCGCGCCAGTTCCAAGGCGGCGCCGACCAGCAGAAATGGCAGCACCGTAATTAAAGTGCCACCGCTGTAAATCAAATTCGCAAACAGCTTGCCCCACGCGATTTCTTTTTCGGTAAGCGGCGTGAGAAATATAAAAACCAGCGTGCCGTTGGCGCGGTCACGATCAAAGCAAAGACCAAGGCGCAAACTCGACGAGAAACCCAATATCAACGTGGCGACCAAAGCGACGCCGCCGACATAGCGGCCTTGAATCGAAGCGCCCGCGAAATAAAAACCTTGCGCCAAACCACCAACACCAATCAAAAACAAAATCGCCCAACCCAACGGCCAATGTTCGCGGCGCAAACGGCGTTGCAATTCGTCGCTGAGAATCGGATTGCCAAAGCGCTTGCTCCACTGCACGATGCCATTATCGGCGCGTCGCACGATTTCCATGCAGCCTTCAAAAAACGCCGCGATACCGCTCCAGATTCCCGTCAATACATTCATCATCCAACGCAGCGGTGCGGGCAAACGGTCATCGTCGCGCGCGGCTTCGACGGGCGTTTTTACTTGCGGCACGCCGAAAGTTTTCAGCGCGGCCCACAGCAACAAAACGCCGCCGATCATCGTTTGCAGCGCTGGGCCAATCCACCACGGCACGCCGCCGTTGAGGTCGGCTCGAAACAGTGCCACAAGGGTGACGAACGGCGATAAAACTACATACGGCGCTTGATCGAAGGTGAACGGTTTTTGATAGTAAGCGCCGGAAGCGATATGTGCCAACGCTGCAAGGCCCAAACCAAGCGTCCAGAAAAGCACCAACGTTTTGCAGGCGCCGCGCTGCGCTTCGGGCAAGGCGGCTTGCAACGCAGACGACCCGTAATCGGCGATGAGATAAGCCAACACCGTGCCGCCCACAGGGACGAAGCGCTGCAAAAAAGGCGCATTGAAAAAAGGCTGCTGTCCCAACGCGCAAAACGCGAAATACGCGGCCATCGAAAAGGCCAGATAACTAACGGCAACGCGTGCGGCCTCGCGCCATGCTTGCGCGGAACTCCATTCGTTAGTCAGTTCGTTTTCGGTGCGGCGCTTGAACGGTTTTTCTTTGGCTTCGCCGCCCAAAACAACGCCCAATGTCAAACAAAGCGTCCACAACGTCGCCAGCGACCATGCGCTTGTTGAAGTCGCGCCATTCATCAGCAGGGCTAACACGCTGTCGTCAATCAGCGTTTTCCAACTGTAGCCAAGCAGCATGAAAAGCGCGCAGCACGCAATCCAGCGCACGCAAACGCGGCGCACGCGCAAACGGCGCGGCGTCCAAAAGATTTCGCTCGGCGAAACCTGCGAGGCCAATTGCAAATTACCGCCGATTTGCCTTGCCAACCACAGCGGCAAGTAAAGAAGC
>JANMKN010000362.1:0-1944 GCA_031372065.1 Abditibacteriaceae bacterium
GCTTCTCGTGCCGCTTCAATTGTTCTATCAATATCGTCTTCGCTGTGCGCCAGAGAAATAAAGGCCGCTTCAAATTGGGCGGGCGGCAGATAGATTCCCTGCTCCAACATCGCGTGAAAAAAGCGTCCGAACGCTGCTGTATCGCTGTGTTTGGCCGCGTTGTAATCCGTCACGGGCGTGGCGCTAAAAAACAGCGTCCACATCGAGCCGAAGCGATGCAATTGCGCGGCGGTTTTGGTTTCTTCTAAAACTTCGCGCAGTCCGGCTTCTAAACGCGCACCGAGTTCTTCCAAGCGTGCATAGCTTTCGTCGGTTAAAGCGCGCAGCGTGGCTAAACCGGCGGTCATGGCGACAGGGTTGCCGCTGAGTGTTCCGGCTTGATAAACCGGGCCGGACGGCGCCACGCACTGCATAATTTCGCGGCGCCCTCCGTAGGCGCCAACGGGGAAACCGCCACCGATAATCTTGCCCAAGGTGGTTAAATCGGGCGTGATGCCGCAGATTTCCTGATAACCGCCGCGCGCCACACGAAAACCGCTCATCACTTCGTCAAATAACAGCAGCGCGCCGACTTTTTGCGTTTCCTCGCGTAGCATTTCCAAAAAACCGGCTTGAGGCGGCACCAAACCCATATTGGCGGGCAACGGTTCCGTCACGACACAAGCCAGGTCTTCGCCGATTTCTCGAATCAATTGGCGCGTGCCTTCCAAATCGTTGAAATTTCCTACAACGGTATCGGCGGTTTGCTGAGCCGTGACGCCTGCCGAATCGGGCACGCCGAGCGTCAGCGCGCCGGAACCGGCTTGCACCAATAGACCGTCGCTGTGGCCGTGATAACAACCGGCGAATTTGATGATTTTGCGGCGTCCCGTAAAGCCGCGCGCCACGCGGATGGCGCCCATTACGGCTTCGGTGCCGGAATTGACCATACGCACCATTTCTATCGAAGGCACACACGCGATGACTTTGCGTGCCATTTCGACTTCGAGCGCTGTCGGCGCGCCAAAACTGGCGCCGCGCTCCAATTGTTCGCGCACCGCGTCATGCACAAAAGCGGGCGCGTGGCCGTGAATCAGCGGCCCCCATGAGCCAACATAATCCAGCAACTTGTTGCCGTCTTCGTCCCACAAATAAGCGCCCTGACCACGCGCCATGAAACGCGGTGAACCACCGACAGATTTAAAGGCGCGCACCGGCGAATTGACGCCACCCGGCATCATTTTTTGGGCTTCGTTGAAAAGGGCCGCACTGCGAACTTCTGATTGCGGCTCATCAGGAAAATTCTGGTTATTGGGTAAGTTCATTGCACTATCACTTTCATTCCATGCACTCGTTTGTGCGAATTTACTTTACGGAATGCCGGCACCATCTTGGCACAAATTTAAAAATGCGGCAAATTCAGTCTATTCTCAGTAGAATAGCTCTTAGGTGAAGATTTGACAAACGTCTTCCAAAAGACGTTCGTCAACAGAAGGCAATGGTTGTTATGTTAACTTATTCCTCTCCTCAGAACCGCTCCCGTCGGCGCGGCGTGGCACTGCTGGAATTTGCCCTGGTGTTGCCCATGCTGCTGATTCTGATTTTGGGCATCATGGAGTTTGCTTGGTTCGCAAAAAATCAGCAGACAGTTGCCAACGCAGCGCGTGAAGGTGCGCGTAGCGCTTCGTTGGGGCACACCAGAGACGAAATTCGCACGCGGGTGCGTAACAGTGCGGCTCCAATCAGGATTCCCGAAGTGCTTCTCGAATACTCGCAGGATTCAGGCGCGACTTACTTGCCCTTTCCCGAAAATGATACCACGCGCAATCAAAATGGTGCGCCTTTTGGAAGTCTGCTAAAAGTCACAGTGCGCGCTGTGTATAATCCGCTGACAACCTTGTCTCTTTTTGGACACGAGATTCGCGTGCCTGTAACGATGGTGCGTGAACGCACTTGAGAACGCGC
>JANMKN010000371.1:0-22919 GCA_031372065.1 Abditibacteriaceae bacterium
G
The DNA here is from genome assembly GCA_031372065.1 of Abditibacteriaceae bacterium. Taxonomy (GTDB): domain Bacteria; phylum Armatimonadota; class Abditibacteriia; order Abditibacteriales; family Abditibacteriaceae; genus DASWNL01. The sequence goes on from JANMKN010000371.1 coordinate 2, forward strand.
GCGCGCGTGGGCGGCAACGCTTGGAGCAACAGTTACTGGGGCGCGCTTTCCGATGATGGCGGCGCGACATGGCGCGAGTTCGGCCCCAAACGCAATGCGCCCATCTTGCGCGTGGCTCTTGGCGCTACTGGCCCAGCCAACATGGTCGTTATCAATAGCAAAGCGCCCGCGCAGTTTTCTCGTGATGGCGGCAAGACCTGGAATGAATGCGCTGGGCTTCCTAAAGGGCCGGAAGGCCCCTGGTATTGGGGGCGCCCGCTGGTTGCGGATACGGTTCGCGCGGGCGTGTTTTACGTAGCGCAAGACAACAGTTTTTACCGCAGCGAAGACGAAGGCGCGACGTGGCAAAAGCGGGGAGATGTGCCCGATGATTGGCGCGGCGCGCTTGCGGCGCGTGCTAAAGTCGCGGGCGAGTTATGGCGCAGCGCGGGCGATAAAGGCTTGTTTCGCTCGCTGGATGGCGGGCAGAACTGGCAGAAAATCGCCGCTATCGAAAGCGCATCTCTCTTGGCGACCGGCGAGGTAACAGGCGCTTTCGCTGTCTTCGTGCTGGGCAAAATGGGCGGACAAAATGGTTTGTTTCGCTCGCTGGACGAAGGAAAAAATTGGCAGAAAATTGAAAACGCCCAGGGGTTTACACCTGGCGACGAACCGAACTGCATGACACTCAGCGGTAACGGCGACGGCGCGGTTTTTATCGGCACCAACGGGCGCGGCGTGTTCGTGGGCAGGCCCGCTTTCTTGCCCAATGAATAATAGCGAGTTCGGTCAAATTTGACCGGGCTTCAAAGGCACAAATGCATACTTCGCTTCCTCCACTTCAAGTTCACCCCGACGGACGTTTTCTGCAATGGCAAGACGGCGCGCCATTTTTCTACATGGCCGATACCGGCTGGACAATGCTGGCGCGCCTCACCCGCGACGAGATTGACTTTTACCTGCGTGAGCGCGCCGCCAAAGGCTTCAACGTCGTGCAAACGATGGGCATTATGGAATTCGACGGGCTGCATACGCCCAACCGCGAAGGCCATGTTCCGCTGCTGGGCGACGACCCCACAACGCCCAACGCGGCCTATTGGGAAATCTGTGATTACGCCGTCCTGCGCGCCGCAGAGCTTGGACTGGTGCTGGCGATTGTTCCGGCGTGGGGCGACAAATGGTATCGGCGGCGCGGCGCCGGGCCGGAGATTTTCACGCCGGAAAATGCCTTCGCGTTCGGCAAATGGTTGGGCGCGCGTTACGCGAATCAAACTGTGATTTGGCTTTTGGGCGGCGACCGCGAATTTCTCACGGAGCGGCACCGCGAAATCACGCGGCAAATGGCGCTTGGCATTCAAAGCGGCGACGGCGGGCGCAACCTGATTTCCGTTCATCCGGCCTCGCATGAATCGTCATCGCTGCATTTTCACGACGAAAAGTGGCTGGCGTTTTCGATGTGGCAAACCGGCCACCATTACTTTGATGAAATCACCAATCAATTCATTACGTTGGATTACCATCGCAAACCCGCCAAGCCGGTGATTGATGGCGAACCGTGCTACGAAGATCATCCCGCGTGGAAAATGGCCATCGAGCCGAAGCCTTATTTTTCCGATTATGAAGTGCGAAAAGCGATTTACCGCGCGGTTTTCGCCGGAGCGTTCGGCGCGACTTATGGCGCGAACGGCGTTTTTCAAAACCATGTCGAAGGTTTGGTGCCGGGCTTTGGCGTGCGTTTGGAATGGCGCGATGCGCTGAATCTTCCGGCTTCGTCGCAGATGCATTTCTTACGCAATCTCATCGAATCCAGACCGTTTTTCACGCGCGTGCCGCGCCCCGATTTAGTCGAAAACAACACTTTGGTTGCGACCGGCGATGCCGAAGGTTCGTTCGCCCTCGTTTATCTGCCGCGCGGGGGCAAAGTGGAAGTGAAACTCGAACTTTTACGCAGCGAAGCAAAATGCGAGTGGTTCAACCCTCGCACCGGTGAAACAACACCCGCAACCGCGTCCGAAGACGGCGTTTTCAACGCGCCTGATGCGCGCGATTGGGTGCTTTGCTTGGACGCAGCATGAAACGGCGGGGCGAAGATCATTCTTGCTCCTTCAACGGAGCTTTATTCAGGAGAAAAATGAAAGCGTCTTCAAAATTATCAGTTCATAATCGTCGGGCGAACTTTGCGCCGGTTGTTGCTGCGGGCTTGCTGCTGGCAGCGACATCTCTGGCTTCGGCTGATCCCGTGACTGCAAAAAAAGCGGATGCTTTTGTGGATTCCATCGGGGTCAACATCCACCTCGGCTACGATTACGGCGGCAGTCCTTACCTCAATGTCGCCGGTCTCAAGGCTCGCTTGCAGGAGATGGGAATTCGTCACACCCGCGACGGATTCGAAAGCCCGTTGTTTAAAAACTGGGTCAAAAGCCGCCACAACGAGCTGGGACAAGCGGGCATCAAAGGCACTTTCCTCGCCGGTGGAAAATACAAAAAAACGCAGGATGGGCCGGTTGTCACTTTGACGCCCGCCGAATGTTTGCAGTCCGCCGACCTCATGCCGGATGCCGTTGAAGCCATCGAAGGGCAGAACGAAATCCTCAATATCTACGTGAAATGGGATGACGCCAAGCGCGATGCGGCCCGCAAGTATCATCAGGAGTTGTTCGCCGCCGTCAAAGCATCTCCGGTTTGGAAAAACACGCCGGTTATCGGCCCGACGTGTGTCGGCAACAAGGCTTATGAGGCGCTCGGCGATCTGAGCGCCTTCATGGATTTCGGCAACGCCCATTCGTATCCTTTGGGGCCGGCGCCTGCCGTTCCCGAATCGGGCTTTTTCAAAGAATTGATCGGAGCGAACTATGTGGCGCCCGGCAAACAGCTTTTGACGACCGAAACGGGTTATACGACGGGAACTTCAGATACGGGAAATCAGCGCGTGAGTCCCGCCGCTGCGGGTAAATATGCGCCGCGTCTTTATCTGGAAAATTTCAATCGGGGAATGCTGCGCTCTTTCTGGTATGAATTCGCGGATCAGGGCACAAGCGGTTCTCAGGAAAAAACCTTTGGTCTGGTGACTCAGAGTCACGAATACAAGCCCCAGGGCGCCGCGATTCGCAACTTGACGGTTTTGCTCAAGGACGCGACGTTCAATGCCACCACGCGACAATGGGAGTCGCCGGCTTTTGATGCGGGCGTTTTGGATTACACGCTTTCCGGCGCGACCGCGAACGTGCATTCGAGCCTGCTGCAAAAAAGCGATGGCAAGTTTTTTCTTTGCTTGTGGCAGGAAGTGAATTCCTACAACATCGCCAACAACGTCGAGGCCGACATCCAAAATCCTGATGTCGCGGTGACATTGAGCTTAAAAACGCCGATTGCTTCGGCGGCTTCTTATCTGCCGACTTCCGGCACTACGGCTTCGGCGCTGGCCATTGCCAACAACCAGATTGCTTTAAATGTTCCCGATCAGGTTTTGATTGTCGAACTGACTCCGGCAACGGCACCCAAACCGAGGTGAAGAACACGCAGGACGAACGGCAGAGTCCGATAGAAAATCGAAAAGGACACCAAACCCATGAAGAATCCGACTTTTGCCCGCACCTTACTTGTCGCGCTGCTTTTGGTGCCTGTAATGAGCGTGTCTTGTCTGGCCGATGATTTAAAGCCACAGCGTTTGGCGCAGTTGGCACCCGCAGAAAACGCGCCTCAAAAAACTATGCAAACACAATTTTCGCTTCATGCCAGCGCCGATGGCCGCTATCTGGTGGACGCGGCGAACAAGCCGTTTTTCTATCAGGCCGACACGCCGTGGATGATGCTGTTACAGCTCACGCTGCCTGAAGCCGAAGAATATATGACCGACCGCAAAGCCAAAGGCTTTTCGGCGCTGCAAATCATGATGACCGGCTTTTACGGCATGAAAAACCGCGACGGGCACTTGCCTTTCATCAATGACGACTTTTCTCAGCCCAACGAAGCGTTTTTCGCGCACGCCGACAAAGTGATTCAAAAAGCCTCCGACATGAGAATGTTCCTGATGATCGCGCCGCTGTGGTCGGGCTGCTGCGGCGAAGGTTGGGCAGGCAAGGACAAGGAAGGCAAGCTCAAACCGCTCAACGTGAACGGGTCGGAAAAAGCGCAGCAGTGGGGCCGCTGGCTTGGCGAGCGCTATCGCAAATACGATCACATCGCGTGGCTCATGGGCGGCGACAAGAATCCCGGCGAGTCGCACGAACTAATTCGCCAATTGGCGCGCGGCATCCACGAAGGCGCGCCGCGTCATTTGATGGCTGTCCACAACGCGCCGGAAAATTCCAGCGCCGCATTTTACGACGACCAGTCGTGGCTGACTTTAAACGCCGCCTACACTTACCGCGAAGTGTTCGGCCATATTTTCGGCGAGTGGAAGCGCACCAAAAACGTGCGTCCGATTTTCCTGTCCGAATCGGGTTACGAACACGAATCCAACGACGGACGCGGCGGCGTGCCTTTTCGCCTGCGCCGCCAAGCTTACGGCGCGATTCTTTCCGGCGCGCTGGCCGGTCACGCCTACGGGCACCGCGATTTGTGGCGCGTCAACGATAAATGGCGCGAAAGTCTGCAAGATGCCGGCGCCAAGCAAATGAGTTTCGTCCCTCGCCTTTTCGCCACACGCGCGTGGTGGAAATTGCAGCCCGAAGCCGCCGAGGAGTTGGTAACGCAGGGGCGCGGCAAAGTCGGCGAAAACGACTACGCAACCGCCGCGCGTGCTGGCGATGGCACGCTGGCGATTATTTACATTCCGAAATCGCACCCGATTTCGGTAAATCTCGCTCTTTTCGCCTCGCCGATGCGGGCGAATTGGTTCGACCCCACCGACGGCAGTTTGAAACCGGCGCACACCGAGATTTTGCCCAACACGGGCAGCCGCGAATTCGCGCCGCCGGAGAAAAACGCAGCGGGCGAAAGCGACTGGATTTTGCTGTTGGAACAATAGGCGATGATTTTCACCCGCCCTGTTTAAGGCCAATCCATTCGCCGTTTTATTTTCGTTGACATATGAAAATTACTTATCTCGAAGGCTTTCACGTTTTGTGGGAGCAGGGCAAAAGCGCGTGGGTGCGCGTGACGGCGGAAAACGGGCTGTGCGGCTGGGGCGAAATTTCGCCGATGGCAGGCGGCAACGCTTCGCTCGAACTGGTCAATAATTTCGCGCACTTAGTGGTTGGAAAGAACGCACTTGATACGCGCCTGATTTACGAGCGTATCCTTGCCGACTTCATCAAATTGGGGCCGGATGGCGCGATGGCGGGCGCGCTGGCAGCCGTTGATGTCGCCTTATGGGACTTGAAAGGCAAACTTCTCGGCCAGCCGATTTATCAGCTTTTGGGCGGTGCGCGGCGCAAGAAGCTGCCGTTTTACGCTTCGATTGGCGGCAACGCGCATCGCTCGATTGACGACTTGAAACGCGAAATCGAAGCGTGGATGCCGCTGCAACCTTCGCTGGTCAAAATCCGTTTCGACGGCGACAAAACTCTGCGCGACACCGATTTATCCGGCGACATCGCCAAAGTGCGCGCCGTGCGCGAAATGCTGGGCGACGACTTTTTGCTCGCTTTCGACGCCAATAACACTTACAGCGTCGCGGGCGCGATTCGTGTCGGGCGCGTTTTGGAAGAACTTGGTTTCGCGTGGTTTGAAGAACCCGTCGCGCATCTGGCAATGCACAGCTTCGAGAAAATCTGCGCCAAATTGGATATTCCGGTCGCGGCGGGCGAACAGGAATACACGCTGCGCGGCGTGAAGACTCTGCTGGACGCGGGCGTTTCGATTTTGCAGCCTGACATCGCTAAAACCGGCGGCTTCACAGGCTTGCTCGATATGGCCGGACTCATCAAATCTTACGGCGCCGACTTTGTGCCGCACCAAACGCAACCCTTTTTGGCGAACGCCGCCAATCTGCATTTTGTGGCGGCGCTTCCGCATTCGCATCATCCGTGCGAACTCAACGACCGCTCGTTCCGGCAAAATCACGCGCTGAAATCGCCCGTCACTTTGAAAGACGGCTGCTTTGAACTCTCCGACGCACCTGGCCTGGGTTTGGAATGGGATGAAACCGCGTTGAACGCGCGCCTGCAAAAATGGAAATAACACCGCCGATTCCGTGGTTTCAGCGCGTTCGGCGCTGGGGACAGACCAACTTAACCGAAAGCGATGCGCGCGATTACGACTTCGATTTCTGGCGCAATTACTGGCGCGAAACCAAAATCGGCGGCGTGATCGTCAATGCGGGCGGCATCGTCGCTTATTATCCGTCCCGCTTCGCGCTGCACAACCGCGCGCAGTTTTTGGGCGAACGCGATTTATTCGGCGAAATCACCGCCCTTGCGCGTGAAGAAAATCTGGCGGTCTTAGCGCGCATGGATTCCAACCGCGCGAGTCAAGCGTTTTTTGAAACGCATCCCGACTGGTTTTGCCGCGACCAAAGCGGCGCGCCGATTGTGGCGGGCGGGCGTTATGTTTCGTGTGTCAACGGGCCGTATTACCGCGAATGGATTCCGCAGATTTTAGCCGAAATCATCGAACGCAGCGCGCCTGATGGTTTCGCCGACAACAGTTGGAGCGGTCTGGGGCGCGGCACGATTTGCTATTGCCAGAACTGCCGCGATTGGGCAGAATTGCCCGAAAAAGCCGATTGGGACGACCCGATTTATCGGGCTTGGATCGAGAAAAACTACGCGCGGCGTTTGGAAATCTGGGACGAATTCAACACCTTAACGAAGCGTTTGGGCGGCGCCCATTGTTTGTGGCTCGGCATGGTGTGCGCCGACCCGTTGGATAATTGCGGCACGTTTCGTTCGATGCGGGAAATCGCGCAACGCACGCCGTTTTTGCTGCTTGACGCGCAATGGCGCACCGCCAACGGCCCGTTTGCGCGCAACGCGACGGCGGGCAAACGCTGGCACGAACTCGGCGGCTGGGATTGGCCGATTGCCGAAAGCATGGCGCAGTATCAGGGCAATTCGCCGACGTTCCGGCGCACCGCGCAAAACGCGCCCGAAGCGCGCCTGTGGATGCAAAGCGGGTTCGCCGGAAACCTGCGTCCGTGGTGGCATCACGTCGGCGCGGCGCAAGGCGATAAGCGCCAGTTCCAAACTCCGCCCGCAGTTTTTTCTTGGCACGCGCAACACGAAGACTTGCTGAAAAACCGCGAGCCAATTGCCGATGTCGCGGTTTTGTGGTCGCAGCGCAACCTCGATTTGCATGGCCGCGAACAGGCGAGGGAACGGGTTCTGGCACCTAATACCGGCGTTTGCGACGCCTTGATGCGCGCACGCATTCCGTTTCTGCCGCTTCATGTCGAGGATTTAGCAACTCAACTGGCGCGTTTTCGAGTTTTGGTCTTACCGGAAATCGGCGTCTTGAGCGCGGAGAATTGCAAAACCGTGCGCGATTGGGTGGAGCAGGGCGGCGGTTTAGTCGCGTCGGGTGAAGTCGCGCGGCGCGAGGAAAACGGCGATTGGCAGGGCGAATTCGGTCTGGCCGATGTATTGGGAATCGCCGCGACCGCACAAAACGAGGGAATTTTAAGCGGCGCCGATGTCGGTTGGGAAGCGGCACAGCGCCACTCCTATTTGCAAATTAAAGCGCCGTCGCATCTCGTTTTCGATGGACTTGAAGACACCGATATTTTGCCGTTCGGCGGCGTTTTGACGGGCGCTAAACCAAACGGCGCGCAGGTTTTAGCGACTTATTTGCCGCCGTTTCCGATTTATCCGCCGGAAACCGCGTGGTTCCAATCGCCGCCAAATTCGCTGCCCGCCGTTTTCGCTCACGGATTTGGCGCGGGCCGGAGCATTTATTTCGCCGCCGACATTGACCGCAGTTACGCGCGCGATGCGTTGCCCGACCACGCGAAACTTTTGGCGAATGCCGTTCGTTTCGCCGCCCAAAGCGCGATGCCGTTGGAAGTTTCCGGCGCGGGTTTGCTCGATTGCCATTTGTTCCGTCAGGAAAATCGGCTGATTTTGCATCTCGTCAACGAACAAAACGCCGCGCCCTCGCCGCTGCACGAGTTGGTCGCGGTTGGGCCACTGGAAATCAAAGTGCGGCGTGATATTTTGCCGGAAATCGAACTTTCTCAAGCCCGATTTTTGGTTGGTGAAACCTGTCATCGCATTCGGGAAGATAGCGATTGGTGGAAATTTTCGGTCGAAAAAATTCTCGACCATGAAGTCGTCGTTTTGGAGGCTACGCCTTGAGTGGCGTTCGACCTTAAAGTTGAATTCAACTTTTATATTTAGCTGTTCCTGTGAGGAAACCATGAAAAAATTGATGAAAAGCCTTTTCTGCTTCGCGGCCTTGCTGGTCGCGCTTTGCCTACGCGTCGAGGCCAAAGAGCAACATCTGCTGTATGTGGCTGCTCCCGGCATCCGCGACTATCTTGGAAACGGCGGGCATGGCATTCTCGTGTTCGACGCCGACAACAATCACAAATTCGTCAAGCGCATCCCTTTCGGCGGTCTCACAGATAAAGGCGTTCCGGCCCATGTGCTGGGCATCTGCGCCAGCGCTGCGACTAAACAGCTCTATGTCGGCACCAAAAGCTCGTTGTCCTGCATCGACCTGACAACGGACAAAATTCTGTGGGAAAAACCGCTGCCCAGCGACCGTCTCAACATCACGCCCGATGGCAAAGAACTTTATCAGCCCGTCTTGGCGGCGAAAAAATGGAGAGTTCTCGATGCCGCTACCGGCGACATCCTTAAACTCATTGAAGTCGAAGACGGAGGCGTGCATAACACCTTGATTCATCCCAATGGCAACCATGCTTATCTGGGAAGTATCAATTCGACCTTTTTGCGCGTAGCGGACACCAAAACGCGCGAAGTGGTTAAGAAAATCGGCCCGTTCAGCGTCGGCATCCGGCCTTTTACCGTGAACGGCAAAGCCACGCTTTGTTTTGTCAACGTCAACGGTCTGCTCGGTTTTGAAGTTGGCGACCTGACGACGGGCGAGAAACTCCACCGCGTTGAAGTGCAGGGCTTCAAAACCGGCCCAGTCAAGCGTCACGGCTGCCCCAGTCACGGCATTGGCCTGACGCCCGACGAAAAAGAATTGTGGATCGCCGACGGCTTTAACAAACAGATGCACTATTTCGATGCGACGGTGATGCCGCCCAAGCAGATGGGCAGCATCGCGGTGCGCGATGATCCGGGCTGGGTCACGTTCAGCATTGACGGGCGCTACGCGTATCCTTCAACCGGCGAAGTCGTTGACGTGGCGACGCACAAGATTGTGGCGACATTGAAAGACGAAGCAGGCCGCGCCGTTCAAAGTGAGAAGATGCTGGAAATCGTTTTTGAAAACGGCCAGCCGATTCGTAACGGCGACCAGTTCGGCGTGGGCCGCGTGCAGTAGAACGACCTTACTGTTCTGGAGTATTTCTGAAGTGCGGTTGAATTTGACCGCACTCAGCAATCCAACATCATGTTACTTTCCAAACCACTTTTACGCCGCCGTCTGAGCGCCATCATCGAAGCCAAAGCCGCACAGGGCCACGAGGTTGACGGCCTCGAAACACAACTTGAATCGCTGCCCGATTCCTACGACGCGCTCGCCATATTCGGCGAAAGTCTGCGCGACTTGCCGATGCGCGCCGATTGGGAATACGTCGAGCCGAACGAACTGGAAGAAATCTGGGCGCAGTGCGACCCGAATCGTCCGCGCGGCGTGTGGCGCGAAATCACACCCGCAGACGCGGCGGCGCGCATCGAAACCGCGTTTCTGAGTTCGGTTTGCGGCTGCGTTTTGGGCAAGCCGCTTGAAATTCACTCCAATCTGGCGGCGATTCTCAAAGCGGGCGAAACAACCGGCGAATGGCCGTTCACCGATTACGTAACTGAAGCGTTGCTCGATGAAATCGGCGGGCGACACGAATCGTGGTCGCAAACGGTGCGCGCCAACATCCGCTTTGTCGCGCCGGACGACGACCTCAATTATTCGATTTTGGGAATGCTTCTGCTCGAACAAAAAGGCGCGGATTTCACCAAATCCGACGTGCGCCGCTTGTGGATGCATCATTTGCCCATCGATACCACTTTCGGGCCGGAGCGCACCATGATGGTGCGCGGGGCGCAAAGCTATATCGGCGAAGAAGGCGAATGGCACGATCCCGAAGATTGGGCGAATGTGTGGAATCCGCTCGATGAAAAGTGCGGCGCGCAAATTCGCGCCGACGCTTACGGCTACGCCTGCGCGGGCAACCCCGAAATGGCCGCGACGCTGGCCTATCGCGACGCCAGTTTCTCGCATCGCCGCACCGGAATTTACGCCACGATGTGGACAGCCGCCGCCATCGCCGCCGCGCCGGTCGCCAAAACCCCGCTGGAAATCTTCGAGATTGCGAACCAATTTGTGCCGCAAAATTCGCGTTTCCACGCAGCGGTTGCGTTTGCTTTGGAAGAGGTGCGCCAATCGAGCGATTGGCAGGGCGGCCACGAACGCCTGCGCGCGAAATATGGGCATTTCGGCCATTGCCAAGTCTTTTTCGAGTCGGGCACGCTCATCAACACGCTGCATTACGCACAAAACATTGGCGACGGCTTTTGCAAACAAGTGATGCAAGGCAACGACACCGATTCATATGGCGCAACGAGCGGCTCGATTCTCGGAATGTTCTTCGGCCCAGGTCATTTGGAAGCACGCTGGCTCGCACCGTTTAACGACGATATTCACACTGCGTTGGCGTGGTTCTTCGAGCGTTCATTATCAACGCTTGCCAAACGCATGGGTGAATTGCCCGCACGTCTGGCGGCGCCGCTCGGAGCCGCGCTTTGAGCATGACACCGGAATTTGCGCATTTGCGGGCGCGTCCCAATCGCGGATATTCACACGTTTTTCTGAAAAACGCGCTCGCCGAAAGCTGCGATGTGACAACCGTTGAAGCGGGCAATGTTTTTTCGCCCGGCGCGTGGACGTGCGGCATTAGCGTGGTCTGGCAAAGCGAAAACGATTGGAAAAGCCCCGAAGATTTGCCGATTGACGCGCTGGAATGGCGTTTTGAGGATGGCGAAAACGGCGGGATCGCGCCGGTTCTGCGCTCAACGTGGAACGATGGAGCAGCGAACTTTACGCATTGCCTAACTCACATCGGCGGCGAAGGCGCGGTGGGCGTGGATTACGCGCACATCGAAGTCCGAGGACAATACACGGGCGAAATCGGCGTTTTAGTGCGCGACATCGGCCCTGCTGGAGGCGAGATTTCGGCTTTGCGCTGGGACGAAGCGTGCCGGATGTTAGAAATCGGCGACGGGCCGCGCTTATATGTGGAAAGTGCGCCGGATGCAATCGCAATTTGGCCCGCCGATAAGAATTTCGATGCGCCCGCCGCGCTGCTTTTGTGGCGCGTCAACCTTGATGGCGCCGCGTTTGAACTCAAATTTCGCGTCGAACACGGTTTTGGCGACCACGCGCTGGGGAATTTAGCCGCATTGCCGCCGCACGGCCCGCCGTCGGTAAATGCGGGTTTCGAGCGCGCCATCGCCGATTGGAAAACGGAACTTCCGGTGCGAATCACGGCGCTTGCGGACGAATTTGGTGGTTCAATGGCAATGGCGGTGGACGCGCGAATTTCTCGGCTGTGGGAAATGTGCGTTTATCATCTGCTGGCGGCTGCCGAGGCGGGATTGGCGCGCATTGGGGCGATCAATTATCCGCATTTGTGGCTGCGCGATGGGGTATTGGTAGCGCACGCCTTTGATTTGATGGGCCGCTACGATTTAGCGCGGCGCGCTTGCAATGAAATCGCGCCGCAGATTTTCGCCGGTGGTTTCGGCGCCGAAAGCGATGCGCCCGGACAGGGCATCTGGGCGCTGGTTTCCCATGCGCGCGCAACGGGCGATTTTGTGTGGCTCGAAGCGCAGTGGCCGCATATCGAGGCACGCCTCCATTGGATCGAGCGCATGATGAGCGCGCAAACGCTGCTGCGCGCTGTCGGCAGCGGGCGAATTCCGGCTTATCTCAACACGCCCGCCATTAACGTGGTGTGTTTGCCCGCGAAAAACGGTTGCATCGCGGGGCGCATGGATTGGCACGCGCCGGATTTTTTCATCAATTGCTGGAGCGTGCGCGGCTTGCGCGATGGCGCCGAGGCCGCGAACTGGCGCGGAAACGAATGTGCGTCGCAGCGTTGGAATGAGATGGCCGATAGATTAGAAAACCGCGTTTTTCAGCATCTGCTGCCGCATTACGGCAACCCACGCGACTCGATTATCACACCATATCCGTCAAAAACTTTGACCGGCGAAGAATTTCTGCCTGCTTTGCGCGAAAAGTTCGTCGCGTGGTTTCGCTCCGAGCGATTGGATGAAAACGGGCAACGCCGCCGCGAAAATTTGTGGACTTACTTCGAGGTTGCACAGATTCACAACGCCTTTCGGATTGGTTTGAAAGGCGAGGCGTGGACGTGTTTGGACGCGCTGCTTGACGACGAACTCGCTACGGGCGCTTTCCCCGAAGGCACGGCGGGTGGCAACGAATTCCTGCCGTTTTTTAACGGCGAAAAACGGCGCGGTTGGCTCGACCCGAAGATGGCGCGCGGCGGCAATATGCCGCACGGCTGGACGTGTGCCGAAATGGTAAATCTGCTTCATTTCATCGGCGTGCCGACTTCATAGCCCAATCATCTTGGCACAAGCAAAGCAAACTAAAAAATCATGATAAAACGATTCTCTTCTTATTGCTTATTATTCACCGCTGCGACACAGACGATGTTCGGCTCGCTCATTAGCCTTGGCGGGGGATGAACGTGACATGGCGCTTTTCATGAGTTGAACGTCAACAGTTGTCGGCTTCGTCGTTTCAAAAATTCAAGCAGATCGGTTGTGGCGTGTGTCACATCGTCACTGCTGTTTTGGAGCAAGTGGCGTGATTTTGAATTGAATGGCTCCCTGTTGCAGTGGTTGCGTAAAACGCAATCCGAGGCGAACCGGATGTTTTTTGTTGTGAAAATTCTCCTTTATTGCTTCGGCATTGACCTCGATTGTGCCGCCCTGCGCTTCGATTTCAATTTGCACCGCGTCGCGGCCATCGCCCACGAGCAAACGTCCCGGCGCGGCCTGTTTCCACGAAGAAAATGTGAGCAGCGCCGTCTCGAAGGTCTGGGGCGAATCGAAAGTGAACTCGTCGCGCACCGTTAAAGCGGCAGCGCCTGCGCGCTCAAAACGAAAGATGCGTCGCAGATTTTGCAGAGACGGCACCGCGTAAAATGGCTTGAGGTCGAGCGCGAAGGTGTCGGCCTCCGGCGTAAATGACGGCGGCTCAAACCACCGCGCATCGGCGGGCTTTGGTTCGCCGCTTTGCAATTCGCCCGCGACGCGCGGCACCGAGTGGCCAAAGGAATTGTTGGCCGCGCTTTGGTAGCGTTGCCCGCTGAAGCTGCGCGCGGTGTAGATTTCGCGGCCCACATCGAGCAGCAAAGCACTTTGGCCAACGGCGACCACAAAGGTGCCCACGTCGCGGTGAGAATGACTCCCGACATCGCGCCCGCCTTTGAGCGCGACAGCGAATGGCCCGCCTTTATCGCCATCAAGGGTGCGGCGGCAAACTAAAACTCCGGCGCGGGCAAACCACGACCGATCGCGGGGTTCGGGAGCCGAACTCCCCGCAATAGGCGACAGGTCGGCGAAGGCAAACCCGACCGGCTCATACAAAAACTCGCCGTAAAACGGCGCTTCCGGCAAAGGTGCCAACGCTTGCTTCCAATCAGGGCGCGGCAGGGAGTATTTGTGAGCCACCATGTTCAAAATCCATGGGTGGGGCGCTTCGTCGGCGTGAGAATCGGCAAAGGCCGGATAAACGCCCGCCGACAACTCAAAGCGCGCGAGAAACAAAGCGATTTGGCGCACTTTGGGCTGCGCGAACAAATCAATTTGTCCTCCTGTGGCTTCAAAAAGCATACGGGCCAGCAATAAATAATGTTCAAACCCGTAGTTCCAGTAACCCAGTCCCTCGGAACTGTAACCCTGCCCATCGAAACCCGCAAGATAATTGGAATTGTATTTGAGCGCAGCTTTAACGAACACAGTCCGCTCTTCCGGTGAAGGCAAAACCGCCAGTGCCGCGCCGGTCACGCCCGCCAGACAAATGGCGTTCCAATTCATGCGGTCGCCCAGCCACTTCGCGGGCGCCGAGCCGTCCAGCATCGCGCGGTAAGGTGCAAAAACGCGGCGCTCCAATTCGCGAAGCACCAGCGAGCGCGTCGCGGGTGACAAACGCTCGCCCAGCAGCGCGTAAGCCGTCGCCGTCGCCAATGCGGTTTTGGCGACTTCCAAATCAATTTCGACGTTGCGTCCTTTGAAATTAGCCAGCTTGGAGTCGTGAGCGTTGTCCACCCAGGTTTTTTCGGCAAGGGTGGTTTGAAGAACTTCTTCAATCGCGGCCAAGAAGCGCCCTCGGTTTTCCAGACATTCGGCCAGTGTGAGCGTTTGCAGCCGCAACGACCGTGCATTGCGCGAAAGGGTATGGCGGGTGCGCGCTCCAGTGCGCGAATATTCCAGATAATCGTCGTCGCTCACAACGGGAACCGGCAAGAGCAGCATCGCTTCGGCCTGCGCCAGTGTGGTTTGAAAAAGCGGCCACTTCGCCACGCGATTCCACGCGGCGCGGTCGTCAATATTCGGCCCCAACCCACGAGGGCGAAGCGGCAGGGAAAATGGTTTCATCGGTTCGGGAGCCGCGTGCCCAGGCGGGCAAACGGCGCAAAACAAGTTCAGCACAAGGACGATGGCCAAATGCCGGAGGTGAAGAAAGAAGCTCTGTTTGAAAAGTAACATATGTGCTGTTGATTGGTTCCTACGTGTGGTCGAACGCGACCGTGCTCGCTGTTGTCTTTACGGGGCCGGGTATAACTGGCCGGCAGGCACAACTTGCTCGAACTGGCTGGGACTTTTCCATTCCAAACGGATTTTGGAGCCGTAAAAGCGGCGATTGACAAATTCGACTTTGAGGTCGTATTTCTGCCCGGCTTTGAGCGCGATTTCCGCTTTGTTCGTGCCGCCTTTCGCACTAAAATCGAACAAAAGTCGGCCATCTATAAACACTTTCGTGGCGCCGTAAACGGTGGTGTTGGCGCTTAGAACATAGGTTTCGGAAAAGAGCGGCTGAATCTGGCCCGTCCAGCGAATCGCATACGGTTTCGCCGCGTCAACGCCGGGAAACGGCTGTTTTTTGTCCCAATTGAAATCAATGGTTTTGTCGATACGGGTGCCTTTGAGTCCGGTGAAATCCGGGTCGGAGAAATACTCGGCTTTGAGGCCGGTGCCGTTTCCGGCGGGCGGCAAGTCGTTGTCGCGAATGAGAAGAGAAACCGGTGGACCGTTGACGTTATAGCGTGCGCTCTGCGCCAAGGTGATGGTCAGGTTTTTATCGGCTTCGCCGATTTTATCATCCAAAACTTCGAGGGGGAACTCGGTTTTGGGGTTGCCCGCCGCCAGTTCGACCGAACCCGAAAGCGCCTTATATTCGTGTCCGGGCACAGCGTTGCCACCAACGCTATAAGGCACCGCCAGCGCCGCTGCGCCACCTTCGCGCCGGATGCTGAGAACGACGGTTTCGCCTTCGGCAGGCTGCGTATTGGAAGCCGCAAGCGTGACGGCAGGCAGCGCTTCGCCTGCCGGATAAAGCTGCGTGTTGGGAACCGCTTCGAGTTGTTGCGACGCACTTTGCCACGATAAAACAGCAGCCGTGTCCCTTTCGCCGAACCATTCAAACTTGAGCGCGACTTTTTTGCCCGCTTCCAAAGGCACGGTCGCCTTGCGTGTGCGGCCAGTGGCGTTCAAAACCAACGTGTCGCCAAGCCACAAACGGGCGCCTTCAGCGGGAACGGAAAAGGTGTAATCTTCGGAAAAACGCGGCTCCACCCAACCCGTCCATCGCACGGCCATCTCGCCGGCTTTGAGGCCAGCAGGCGGCGCGGTTTTCCAGTCGAAGTTGATTTGCGCATCAGTTTTGGTTTCCTTCCGTTGGGCGAAGTATTGGGTGCCGTAATATTCGGCGCGAAGCCCTGTTCCCGTTCCGGGCGGCGCAGGCGCCAGTGTGGAAGCGTTGGATTCGTTAGAAATCGCCTGGCCCTTGCCATTGAAGGCGACCACTCGGAATTGATAAGCGGTGGCAGGCGTAAGGCCGTTCAAAACGACGGAAGTTTCGTCGGCGCGAACGGCACGCACCGATTTCCATTCGGCGCCGGTTTTTTGTTCGATTAAATAGCCTTCGGAACCGTTTGCCGCTTTCCAGTTGAGCGCCACTTGTCCCGTGCTTTGTCCTACCGCCGTCAAATTGCCCGGCGATGCGGGCGGCACGGTTCCGCCGCCCGCATCGCCGACAAAAAGCGAAACAAACTTGCCTTCACCGTCTTTGGGCGCCATCGCGTGGGTAAATTCGCGGGTCACGTTTCCGCGCGTTTCGCGCACGGCGATATCAAAAGGGCCTTTGCGAAGCACGTCTTCGGCGAATGAAACGGAGAAGCGCGAATCCGTGCTGACGAACATCGGCAGCGGGTTGGTGGCGCGGTTGGCGAGCAGAAAGGCGCTGACTTCGGCGGCGCCGTTGGTCAATTCGAGCTTGACGCGGTCGGCTTCGGTTTTCAGGCCGTGCAGCCACAAGGTTCCGCCGTTTTGCCGGATGTTGGGACGCCATTTGGGTTTGCCCTGAATAACGCCGCGCTCGGCGTTGAGTTGACGCGCCCACACGTTTTGGCCGTTGATGTCGAGATACGTCGTGATGCAATCCTCGATAAACAAATCGCCCGCGCCCGGAGCTAAATAGATGGTCGAGGCCAGACTGGAGACCACAAGAGTGCGCGGGCTGCGGTTTTCGATTTTGATGTTGCCATAGTTGAAGTCGAATCGCTCGATGAGCACGACCGGCGCCGCGCCTTTTTCGATGACGATTTTAGCGGCGGTATCCTTGCCGAGTTGCGCGTCGTAAACGTCGTCGTCTTTGTTGTCGAAACCGCCCGTTGCCTCGCGGAACTCCGACTCGCAACCAAAGATGCGCCGCACGTTGCCGCGCACGAACACCGTGCCCTCCAGATGATATTTTTCGCTGTCGTTTTTGGCGCCCAGTTGCGGAAAATAAACCGTCGTGGCACCCGAATCAATGGCCTTTTGAAAGGCTTCGGTGATGTCGAATTTCTGATTTTTCGCGCGGTTTTCCGGCTTTTGGCTGTCCGGCAAAAAACGCAAGACGTTGGCCCACGTTTTCGGGTCGTCCCAAGGCACGCCGGGCGTTTCCTTGATCGGCAAGTTGAGGCTGCGCGGCGGCGATGGGAACAGCGTGTTGACCGGCTGCGCCGTCCACTCGGTCACTTTGGGGCCTTTGATCTCCTGCGCGCCGCGCTTGATGGCGAGGTCGTAACCTGTCACATCAAGGTTGCGCACCAGCATAGATTTGCCATCCCCCACCACCGCCGCACCGCCTGTGCCTTCACACTGGGCGTCAATCAGGGTGACGAGCGAATGGCCGCGCGTCACAACGGCAGGCACGTTGAGTTTCTTTTGCACACTGGAAAAGCCGCGCACAAACGCATACGACTGCGCATAGAAGCCGATTTTGTTCTGATTTTCGACGCGAACGTGCTCAAAGGTATCAAGGTGGGCGCTTCCTCCATCAATGCCGGTGTCGAAGCCCAAAACGCGGATGTCGTTGATGAACAGAGGCCCGTTGGGGCCGGAAAAGTTTAAATCGAGGCCGATTTGGCCCTGCCCGTCGCCGGAGCGAATCGTGACGTGGTGCATTCCGCCCTGATTGCTCGCGTAAAACTGCATTCCAATCGCGCCGGGATTGCCTTTGCCTGTATCGAAGGTCATGTTGCGAATCGTGTTGCGAAACGCTTGTTCGGGCGCGTAGGAGATGCGAAAAAGCTGCTGAGGTGCCGCTGGATTGCCGAACGCGGGCGTGTTGTCCTTCAGTTTGATAACCACGCCCGCCATGCTCTGGCCTTGCAAAATGCGCCGCGAGGGAACTTTACCCCTGACGCGCGGCGGCTCGAACGGCTTGGAAACCAGATAGGTGCCGTTGGGGAAATAAACAAGACCCGGCGCGTTAAACGCCGCTTGAATCGCCTCACTGTCGTCGGTCACGCCGTCGCCTTTGGCGTTGTAAGGTGCGGCTTTGACGTTTCTGATATTGGCGTCGTCGGGAAAGACGACGCTTTCCTCACCCAAACCGGCGGGTCGCGCATACAGGCCTGCCGCGACGGATGCGGCGCCCGACAGCATGAAGCCGCTCAACAAAGTCAAAGCCAGCAATAGTCTCTTCATAGATTCTCTCTTGAAACGTGAGTTAATTCGCACCGAAACAATGTTTCGCCGTATAGGTGGCGCGTTGCGATTGATTGTCCACCTCCAGGCCAAAGCCGGGCGTAAAGCGATAATTTCTCAGCGGCACACTGGCCGGCACAAGACAACACAGGGTCAGCATGAATGCCGGAGGCATGAATCCCATTGATTTCATTCCGCACCCCTAAACTTCGCGCGGCGCGGCGGTGGATTGCCGCACCACCAAAAATGTCGGCACCAAAGCGCCACCAAGCACAGCACTGGCATTGGCGTCTTCGTTCGCCACTTCCACGCGGTCGAGCAGTTGGCGTGTGGCCAGCGCTCCCATTTCGTTAAACGGTTGACGAACCGTAGTCAAAGGCGGATCGCTTAAGCTACTCATTTGCAGATTGCCAAAGCCGACAACGGATAAGTCCCTCGGCACCTGCCAGCCGCACGAGCGCGCCGCGCGCAGCACCAACAGCGCCGCCGCGTCGGTTGCCGCTACAAACGCGGTTGGCGGCGCTTTCATCGCTGCGAATTGCGTCTGCAATGCGGCAACCATTGCTTCGGCTTCCCATGGCGCATGAACGAAATGTTCACGCCGCGCCGCTAAACCCTGCGTTTGCAGAGCGCGCAAAAATGCCTGCAAGCGGCTTTTCGTGCCGCTTTCCTCGATGCCTCCGCCGACGTAACCAATTTCGCGGTGTCCTAAGCCAGCCAGATGCCCGACTGCCTGCTCCATGCCCATCTTGTAATCGGCCAGCACCGGGCTGCCCCACTCATGATTCTCGGCGTCGTCCAAAAGCGCGATGGGAATGTTGTATACGCCCAGCGCCTCACGATAGCGATCAATCGGCGAAGGATGCAAAAACGCTGAAATCACGCCCGCCAGTCGCAATTCGATGCACTGATCGATTAGGCGCGCGTCGAAACCAGCGACACTGGGCCGCAAAACCTTGATGAAGTAGCCGCGCGCGTCGGCTTCGCGCAACGCCCCCGAAACCAGTTTCGCGACGTGTTCGGCCTCGACGTTGCGCGTGAGGAACCCCACGACGCGCGAGCGTCCGCGCGTCATGGCCCGCGCTAATTCGTTGGGTTTGTAATTGAGTTCGGCAGCCGCAGCTAAAACGCGCGTGCGCGTCGCTTCGGAAATGCTGCCGCCAGCCCGCTCGCGTCCGTTCAACACAAACGAAACCGCCGTTTGCGACACACCCGCCCGCACCGCAATATCCTTCATGGTTGGCATAGTAATGGGCTTTAGTAAATCCTATTACTAAGGCCCCTGCAAGCCGCTGTATTCCGGCGATACAGGTGACTCTCTGGTGGGATTTGAATATCAGTTCATGGACGATGCCACCCATCCCGATGCCAAGGTTGGCCCTATCCGCATGAGCGGTTCG
This sequence comes from Abditibacteriaceae bacterium, assembly GCA_031372065.1. Classification (GTDB taxonomy): domain Bacteria; phylum Armatimonadota; class Abditibacteriia; order Abditibacteriales; family Abditibacteriaceae; genus DASWNL01. The sequence goes on from JANMKN010000371.1 coordinate 19,674, forward strand.
CTTTACAACTCATACCGCGAAGCGGCCCGGCCACGCGGCCTGCGGGCGAGTTCAACCATTCACGCATCGTGGTGCGGGGCAACCACCTTGAACACTGGCTCAATGCGTTGCATGTTGTTTCTGCCAATGTGGTGGCACTCAGCAGGTAAGGTTTTCGCGTAACTTTGCCAATCGTCGGTGGCGAAGTTTCGCACGTCATAGGGCGCCAGTCACTCCGGCGCAGCAATGCGTGCTCGATTTTCTGGGCATGATTTAAAGGATGAAGGCGGAGGGATGAAGGATGAAAAACAGCTCTGTGTAGTCTAAATGGCGCATCGCGCCAAACTGCATCCTGCATCCTTTAAAGTCGCAGCCCTGCGGGCTTAATAGGCGGCAAAAACGATGGTGCGCCCTTTGTTTGCACTTTGCGCGGGTAAATAGAGCCGTCTACGGCGGCGAATAGCGTATCGAAATCGCCGCCCAAAACCACGCTTTGCGCCGCGCCAAATTTAGCGAGGCGCTTGATTATCGGTGACGAAGGCGGGCGGCTGGCGCACGCGCGCCAGCGTGAACGAGACGCCGTCGTGCAGAGTTTCCGCGTCGCCCGGAATCGGCACGGCCATCATCGCCGGTGGCACGCCGCCCAAAAAACCGCCCCGCCCGCCGCGCGGCATTCCCGGCGGACGGCTGGGCGTTTTGTTGTGCATGAAAAGCACGGTGGCGTAGCGTTGCCAATGCGAGGCACGCACGACGCGCGCCTGCGCGATATGGGTGTGTAGCAGCCACGCCGTCCACCATTCGACGCCATGACCAGCGTTCGCTCCGGCTGCGGGACGTATTTTCGCAGCGCGGTCAGTTCGTGCAGTGCGGTGGCGTCCAATGTGGGCGCGCCGCCCTGCCAGATGAGCGGCAGTGCGGGGCCGCACGCGAGCAGCACAGCGAAACCGGCCAGCGCGCGCCGCGCCGCCTGGTGTTTAAGATGCGCCAGAGCAAAGGCACCGCTCAGTGCGGCAGGCGGTGCGTCACAGGAACCGCTTGATGCGCCGCGCCATACCAGGGCAGAGTGCACGCGAGATTGAAATCGGCGGGACGCTCGATTATGTCGGCCACCGATTCCAGACAAAGCAATTCGCTGTTTTCCAGAGCGATCAGGTCGGGGATGTTTTCAATGTGATCGCCGTGATAATGCGTGACCGCAACCGCTTCGATGCGCGCCGGTTTCAAGGATTCAGGCAGCGCGGCTTTGAAATTCGTCAGAGTTCGGTCGTGAAAGTCGGCGCGGGTTTCGACCGGCGACCAGTTGCACAAACCGTCGTCGAACAAAAGCGCGTGTCCGCTTTGCGAAATCAACGCGGCGCAGTTGCCGCTTTTCCACTGGAACAAGCGCGGCAACAATTTTCGCCAGCCGTCGCACGGTTGGTCGTTATCAGGAAAGTTGAGCGGCGCGACTTCAGGCGCTTCGTCGTGCAGCACGGCTTCGAGACGCGCGGCCAGAAGAGTCAGTGTCCGCGTCGCATCGAGAATCGGTTCGCCGTGCGCCGGTAAAAGCACGTCGGGTTTTTGGCGCGCCAATGCGTGCGCCGATTGGAGCAGGCTGCGCTGACCGCTTTGCAGACCGTAATCCCAATCGCAATCGAACCAGTTCCAGAGTTGCCCTTCGCCACAAATCAAATCGCCGCAAAACGCAATTTTCCGGTCTTCGATTTCAAGCAGGAAGCTCAAAGCGTTTTTTCCATGACCGGGCGTGGCGAAAACTTTCAATCCGAAAAGCTCGTCGCCCGCGCGGATTACTCCGCCGACGGCTAAGGCATTTTGCGGCGGGCGTTCGCTGCGCGCGCCGGCGCAATGGCCCTGGTAATTGCCGCGCGTTTCCCAGTCCCAGGGCGGCTGCCACGTCAAATTCATTGCTTCATATGCCGCATGGCCGCGATACAAATACTCGTCGCCAGCCGGGACGTGAAGCGGGACATCGGAAAAATTGGCCGCGCCCGCGACGTGCTCGCGCTGCGTGTGCGTGATCCAAACGACATCCGGCTTTTGCGGTAAATGCTGTGGCCATAAATCTTCGGCGGGATCAATCAAAACCCGGCCCAGCGGAGTAATCACCAGATAAGAATTGACCGGATGGTGCGCGCCGCCAAGCGAACTTCCGAAGCGCAGAGCGGCGAAAGAAGCGTTGGAAAAGACGACGGTCTGCCGGGGATGAGAATCGGTGTTCATGGCGGTGTTCATGCTTGCGTTTTCATCTTCACGTTTTCAATCGGCGGAACGCGGGCGCAGGAAGTTAGCCCAGCGGCTGAGAAATAAAATCGGAAACACGCGGCGTTTCAAAAACAGGCGAAATGATGCGGCGGTTAAGCGCGCATCATTTCGGCTTGCGTCCGCTCACAAAAAGATTTGGATTTATGTTTACAAACCCTCGAAAGGGATTATAATATGGTTGAGGATATACGAGTATCCCCAGCCGAGAACTGCCATGTCTATCACTCAAAACAAAATTGCCGAGCATTTGGGAATTTCGCGCGTTTCGGTGGCTCGCGCGCTCAACGGTCACGGCAAGGTTTCGCCTGAAAGCCGGCGACGGATTGAAGAAGCCGCGCGTGAGTTGGGTTACGACTCGCACACCAACCGCGCGGCGCGCGAAATGATTGCGCGACGTTACGGGACGCAGCTCAAGAACGATGTCATCGCCGTCATCATGCCGGCATCGGGCGCTGCGCCGCTGCGCACCGAGACGTTCTTTACGCCGATTTTAGACGGCATCGAAATGCAGGCGGAGATGCTGGGGCTGGATGTTTTCCTGCATTCCTACTGCAAAGACAGGCTGCCCCGGCTGATTCAAAATGGCGGCGTGGACGGCTTGGTATGTCTTGAAGCGGCGAGCGAATTAGTGCAGCGTTTGAAGCCCCTGAAATTGCCCATTTTGACGCTGGGCGCATTTCATGATGAGGTGTGCGGAATTGCCCCCGATGAAGGCAAAGGTGTGCGTATGGTGACGCAGCATTTGATTGACATCGGACACCGGCAGATCGCGTATTTGGGACACCCTCCGAACGCATCGGCTTCGCTGCGTCGTATTCACGGTTATGAACACGCACTGAAATCGAATGGTTTGCCGCTCGACGAGAGGCTTAAGGAAGCGACGTTGTGGGGACAGCAGGAAAGCGGCGCTGGTGTAGCGCGGTTGCTGGAGCGCGGCGTGAAGTTTTCAGCGCTTGTCTGCCATAACGATCAAATTGCGATGGCCGCAGTGCGCGAACTGGAAGA
>JANMKN010000374.1:0-19331 GCA_031372065.1 Abditibacteriaceae bacterium
CTGCAAGAGCCAAGGCCACCTTCGTGGCCTAAAAATGGAGGTTTTGAGCCTGCGAAGGCAGGCTTTGCCTCTACAGACGCCGGTTTCAACCGGTGTGAAAACCAAACCCCCACCTAATCCTGCCCGCAAGCGGGCACCCGCTCAAGGAGGAGGAATTACGCTCTCGAAATTCTTAACTTAATGCCATTGGGCGCCAGCCCCGCCAAAACGGTGTAAAAAGTCAACGTAACAGTGCAAGGTTGAAACAGCATCATGAAAAAACGACGCTTAAGCAAATGGGACATCGCAGGCGTGAGCCTTGCGTTGGTTTTGTTTGTGGTATTAGCAAAAGTTTACGCTGCCAAAGTAGCTTTTGAACGTCCTACGGGTCGGTTTTGTAATATCCATCATGTTGAGGAGAAACGTGTCCGCGTGCTTCCCAGAACACGATTGGAAGGCTTCGGATTCCGTAAAACAAGCCCACCCAACATACATTGCTTTGATCAACAAGAATCTCCGGGCATATATTTTTATTGCCCCAAGTGCCAAGAATTCCAGGGCGAACTCTGTCCTTAAATCCATGAAAAATCTCTCACCTTCAACTCAAGCCGTTCACGCGGGCGAGGCCGATTTGCGCGGCGCGCGCTCTTCGGTCACGCCGATTTATGCGACTTCGACGTTTCTCAGCGACGACGCGGCTCAATTGGACGAAGTGTTCGCCGAGGTTTTAAACGGCGCGCCGGGTTATTTTTACTCGCGCTATGGCAACCCGACAGTGGCGGCGCTGGAAAATGCCATTGCCACGTTGGAAAATGCTCATTCGTGCGTGGCGTTTGGCAGCGGCATGGCGGCGCTGCATGGCGCGCTTTTAGCGTGCGGCCTCCAAAGCGGCGATACGATTCTCATCGCGCGCGAAGTTTACGGCGCCAGTTTCACGCTGATTGAAAAACTGCTGGCGCCACTCGGCGTGCAATTGCAAAGCGTGGACGTGACCGATAATTCCGCTGTGCAAGAAGCGCTTGTAAAATTGTCCCCGCGCGTTTTGTTGTTCGAGCCGCTTTCCAACCCGCTGGTCAAAGTCGCCGATGTGAAAACTCTGTGCGAACTGGCGCGGCAAGCGGGCACTTTGACGATTGTGGACGCGACTTTTACGCCGCCGCCGCTTTTGCGCTCTTTGGATTGCGGCGCCGATTTCGCGCTGCATTCGGCCACCAAATACTTGGGCGGGCACGGCGATGCGACGGGCGGCCTGGTCAGCGTGCGCGACGAAAACTTAGTGGCGCCTTTGCGAAGCGTTATGCGTCTGGGCGGGGCCATTCTTAGCCCGTTTGAAGCGTTTTTGTTTGCGCGCGGCGTGAAAACTTTGGTTCTGCGCGTGCGTGAGCAATGTCGCAACGCCGCGCAAATCGCCGCTTGGCTGACCGAGCAAAAAGGTGTCAGCCGCGTGTTTTATCCCGGTTTAAGTTCGCATCCGCAGCACGATTTAGCGGCGCGTTTGTTGCAGCCTCTCAAAAACGAACCTTTGTTCGGTGCCATGCTCGCTTTTGAAATCGCAGGCGCTGGGCAAGCCGAAATTTATCGCTTTATGGACGCGCTGCAACTCATCAAACCCGCGACGACATTGGGCGATGTGCAAAGCGAAGTTTCGTATCCGCCGATGGCGAGCCATCGCGGTTGGAGCAAAGAACGCATGACGCAAATTGGTATCACGCCGGGCATTTTGCGCCTTTCGGTGGGCATAGAAGACGCAGAAGACATCATCGCCGATTTGGAAAGCGCTTTAACAGGAGTTAGTTAGTGGAGCCGATATTTGAGTGGATTCAAGGCATTTTAAACGCTACCAGCGAACAAGCCCAACTCTGGGTCGGGCATTATGGTTTTCATGCCGTCGTGCCCACGCTTTTAGTTGACCCGGCAGGTGTGCCGTGGGCGTGGGTTTTCCTGATTCTCTTCGCGGGCAGCGCCGGACTTAATGTCTGGTGGATGATGCTTTATGGTTTTGTCGTGCTTTCGGCCTTCGATCATCTGCTTTATTGGCTGGCCCTGAAAGGCGGGCGGCCTTTAGTGGAAAAAATCAGCCGTCGTTTTCCGAAACTGGCCGAAGCGCTCGAAAAATCGGAAAGCGCTATGCAAGGAAACGGCGCATGGGCCATTACGCTGGGCCGCTACCTGCCGATTATTGGTCGCTGGGTTGGAGCCGGAGCCGGTCTTGCCAATGTGCCGCCGGTTAAATTCGCTTTCTTTGATGCCATCGGCGTTGGCCTCACCGTTCTTGGTTTTGGCGTGCCGACTCATTTAATCGGCGCACAAATCATGGACAAACCGTGGTTTCCGCAAGCCGTCGCGTTTACTTTTTTAGCCAGCACCGTAATCACGGGCGCTCTTATCATCTGGCACGCGCACCGCGCCGCCCAAATGCGTGGCAATTAATTTCTACACCGTTTTTTCAAAAGTCAGCGTCGGATAAATCGCCGCGTCATCGCTACTCTCGATAAATGTATCCGGCAAAGCAACCGCCGGATCATAACGCAACACGCCAATGCCCAAACCATCTTGCTGCGGGTCTTCGACAAATTCGCGGTGCGGATAAAATTCTCTCAAACGATTCCACAAAAGCGGCACGCCACCAGCCCACGACGTTGTTGGATGGTTAAATCGTGCCTGACTATCAGGCACGATGTCGTGAAATAAGAGATAGCCGCCTTCGCGCACGAATTGGCGATAACACAAGAAATCCTGCTTCACGCCCTCATAATGATGGTCGCCATCAATGAAAAGCACATCGAACAGCCGCCCGTTTAACAATTGCGCCACGCGTTCTACAGTGGGCGGCGCATACGACGAGCCGTTGACTAAATGCAACTCTTGATTTCGCGGTTTAAACGCGTGTAAATTCGGCGCGTGTTTGACGTATAAATCAACGCCAAACAGCAATTCAACATTGGAAAGCGCGTGCCCCAACAACAAATTTGTGCCGCCATGTTCCGTCCCGATTTCACAAACGCGGCACGGCGATTTATCGTTCAATTCGCGTTGCAAATAGGCAATCGCGCCTTCGATTTCGCGCACACGCTGCACGGCGCCAATGCCAAGGTAAGTTTGCGCAAACGCCATGTAATCTTCGACGCTTTGGCACTGGCCCAAGGCCCGTTTTGCCTGATTGCGCCGCGCCGCGCTCAAGCGAAAAGCCAACGATGGTCCGGCGTCTTCGAATCGGCGCCGCGCGATAAGAACCGTCGTTTCCGGCAAAAACGCCAAGCACCGCTTCAACGGACGCAAAAAAATGGGAAGACGCATAGAAGTTTCGTCCCGCAGTATAAACCGGCTTGCTGGCAAATCAAAAGGCGCCTTCCAATTTGGAAAGCGCCTTTTCGTTTACGGCAGTTTCACGCTGAGGCCCGAATTCGGGCCGGGCGGGATGCCCAAATGCGGCGTTTCGCCGCGATGGTCGCGCAAGTCGTTGAGCAATTCGCGCGCACTGAGGCGGCGCCCCAGAATCGCCTCACTTTGCGTGCGCGGACGAATTGGCTGCTTGGCGCGATAAACCACCACTTCGCCTTTGCCTTCTTCCAACGCCCGGCGGCAGACGCCGCGCACATAATAGCGATTGAATTCGCCTTCGGCTAACGTATCCGCTGCCGTGAACGGCACTTTGACTTCGAGAACATCGCCCGTTTTGGTGTGGCGCTGTTCCCAATTTTTCAAGCGCTCATTAACGCGCAGACTGTCGGCCAAAAGCACATCGTTCAGGCTCTCAATCGCGGCGCGCATCAAACTTTCGTAGTCGCGCCGTCCGCGTTCGCTCAGGCGCGGACTGAAATACAACGTGCCGCTCTCAACGTCCTTTTCCAACTCGTCCAACATCAACTGCCGCGTGCGGCTATCTAAATTTAAAAGCCGTAATGCCATGTGTTTTTCCTCCCTCGCACGCTCTTCAAATGATGAATTTTAAATTTTGAATTGTTTTGGTTAATTCAAAATTTAAAATTCATCATTCAAAATTACTCTTTGACTTCGCTCACTGCCTTTGCCTCTTTTGCTTCTTTGGCGGGTTTTGCCTCTGCCGTTTTGGGTTCCTCAACTTTAAACGCATTCTCGTTCGCCGGACGCGCTTTGAGGCCGTAAGCGTCACGGATTTGGTTTTCCAAATCATCGGCAAGAGCCGGATTTTCCTCCAAATAAGCGCGCGCATTGTCGCGTCCTTGAAAGCGTTCTTCGCCAACGGTAAACCACGCGCCGCCTTTTTGAATCAAGCCTTTGGCAACCGACAAATCCAAAATGTCGCCGTATTTGTTGATGCCTTTGCCGAAGACTAAATCGAATTCCGCATCGCGAAACGGCGGCGCAATTTTGTTCTTCAAAACCGAAACTTTGGTGCGATTACCAATCTGCTCGGCACCGTTTTTAATTGCTTCGCTGCGCGACACGCGAAGGCGCACACTGGCAAAGAATTTTAAGGCACGCCCGCCCGGCGTGGTTTCGGGCGAACCGTAAATCACGCCGACTTTTTCGCGAATCTGGTTGATAAAAATCACCGTCGCGTTGGCGCGTCCGGCGGTGCCCGCCAGTTTACGGCAACCCTGGCTCATCATGCGCGCCATCGTGCCAACCTGAACATCGCCCATTTCGCCTTCGACTTCCGAACGCGGCACAAGCGCCGCAACTGAGTCAATGACAACCAAGTCAATCGCGCCCGAACGCATAAGGGTGTCGGCGATTTCCAGCGCTTGTTCGCCGTTATCCGGCTGCGAAACGAACAGGTTCTCTACATCCACACCCACTGCCGCTGCATATTTCGGGTCAAGCGCGTGTTCGGCATCAATAAAAGCGCAAATGCCGCCCGCTTTTTGGCATTCGGCCACAGCGTGCAAGGTCAAGGTCGTCTTACCGCCGCCTTCCACACCGAAAATCTCAACCAAACGCCCGCGCGGCAAGCCGCCGCCCAGCGCCAAATCGAGCGATAACGACCCGGTGGGCGTGGTGTCCACAATCATGTGCGCGCGATCACCCAAACGCATGACAGCGCCTTTGCCAAACGTCTTTTCCATACGCGATACGGCTTCTTCCAACGACTTCATTTTCTCCGCTGTCGGCGCATGGGGGTTGCCCTGCACCTTGGGGGCTGCTTGCTCTCTTGCCATTTTAAAGGATTCTCCTTGTGTTCTTCGTGGTCCAAATCGTCACGAAATACTCACATCATCCGCATAATTTCACTCATCTCAGTGATACCGAAAGTCTAATCGAAACGGGTAGAAAATGCAAGCGAAAATCGCGGTTATTTTGCCTTTATTTTGGGGTTTTGTTGCAGCTTTTTCGTGTGCCCCGCAAACTGCTGAACACAATAGAATGTGATGCAAAATCTTCAAGAAGTTCCGGTTCCAGAAGCCGCCTACAATCACAATTCCGATTCCGCGCTGCGTAGCGACGCGAATGAGCGGCGCTCACTGCTGATTCTTTGCGGCTCGATTTTAATTTTATCGAGCGTGCTGGGCATAAATCAGTGGGGGAAAGTTTATCTGCCACCCTTTGAGAACTTGGGCGGGCCGACTTTATGCGTCACAAAGGCGCTTTTTCACCGCGATTGCGCCGGTTGTGGCATCACGCGCAGTTTAATTAGCCTCGGACACGGCGATTGGCGCGCGAGTTTGGCGTTTCACCCTGTTGGAATCGCATTTTATGGCTTTTTGTGGTGCCAAGTTGTATTTCAATTTTCGGCCCTACGCCGCCTAAAAAACGGTCAACTCGGCGGTAAAAATCGGTTTTTGACGTGTTATTTTTACATTATCATTGCCGCTTTTTTCGCCACCGGCGTTTATCGCTTTTGGCCGCAGTAATTATTCAGAAAATAACTGCGACGGCACAGTAAAAAGCCGCGATGACCCAGAAAATAACTGCGATGGCGCACAAAATAACCGCGTCGCCGGAGAAAATAACTGCGATGGCGCAACTTTTTTCTTCGATGGCGCGAAAAATAACTGCGACGACCCGGAAAAAAGCTGCGACCGCGCAGAAAATAACTGCGACCGCACAGAAAAAAGCCGCGACGATCCAGAAAGAAGCCAGAATCTCGCTACTTTACAACTGGCGGCGCAGAATATCGAGGGCGGCTAAGGCGGAGCGGCGGCGAATGGCGTCGCGGTCACCACTGAAATGGCGAAGGGTGGCGCGGCTGCCGTTTTCGTCGGCGATGCCGATGAAAACAGTGCCAACATCGGCGCCAGATTGCGATTTAGGGCCAGATTCGCCCGTTGTGGCGATGCCATAAGTGGCGCCGGTGATTTTACGAATGCCTTCGGCCATCGCGCACGCAATTTCTTCGCTAACGACGCCTTTTGTGGCGATCATTTCAGCGGGCACGCCCAATAATTTTTCTTTGAGTTCGGCAGAATAGGCAATCACACCGCCGCGCAAAACTTGGCTCGCGCCGGGCACATCGGTCAGAAAGGCGTTCAAAACGCCGCCTGTTAAAGATTCGGCAACGCCAAGCGTGGCATTTTGCGCTTCGAGTTTTTGCAAAAGCACGGAAGGCAAAGTTTGGTCGTCGGTGCCGAAAATATGATCGCCGACGCGCTGGCGAATTTTGGCTTCGAGTTCGTCAAGCAGTTCTTTGGCTTCGGCTTCGTCGGCGGCTTTGGCGGTCAGGCGCAAATGCACTTCGGTGTTGCCGAAAATGAGCGGCGCGGCGGTCGGGTTTTGCGCAGTGGTCAGAATGTCTTCAATCGGCTCGGCAATCATGCTTTCGCCCACGCCAAAGGAGCGCAAGACGCGCGACACGATGATTTGCGGCTTGCCTTCAACGCGTTCGAGCAGAAACGGAATGATGCTTTCGTCGAGCAAGACTTTCATTTCGCGCGGCACGCCGGGCACAGCGAAAAGCAGTTTTTTCGACCCAAAGGGTGCCCCGGCTGTTTCAGCGCGCAGACCGGGCGCGGTGCCCGCCGGATTATCGAGCGCGCTCACGCCGCGCGGCACATAAGCCTGACGCAAAATGCTATCTACAATTTTGACTTGCCGGCCCGCGAAAAAATCGCGCAAGTGCTGCGCGATGGCCTCATCAAATTCCAAAGGCGCGTCCAAGGCCAAACTGATGGCATCGCGCGTTAAATCGTCCGTTGTCGGGCCAAGTCCGCCGGTAATGACAAGCACATCGGCCCGCGACAGCGCACCTTTGATGCATTCGACGATGCGTTCGAGATTATCGCCGACGGTTTGCTTGCGATGCACATCAATACCGGCCCGCGCCAAGCGCCCCGCGATGTAAGCGGCATTGGTATCAATAATTTGTCCGAGCAGCAGTTCGCTGCCCACGCATAAAATTTCGGCTCGCATAATTGAAGTTTCGGCTTTCTTGGATTGCAAATCGCTCTTAACTTTACCAACTCTGTAGCAAGGGTGAGAAAGAAAGTGGAACAGCAGCACGCCCTGTCAGCAGGTGGCAAACCAAGCAAACCACGGGCTTGCCACTCATTTTTGAGTTATTGATGGCCTGCTGCTACAGGCTACGGTTGTGCTTGAATGTGGTTTTATCCTGCTGTGATGCCGAAAAATATCACAATGTCATCTTCTTTATCCGAAAAAACCGAAATCTCACGCAGCGGCCCGCTGCATTATATGGGAGCCATTGCCATCGTTATGGTTTTTGGTCTTTTGCAGTGGTGGCTGATCCAATCCTTCAATTTGAAGATGACGTTTTTGATGTTTTTTCCAGCCATTATGATTGGTGCCTGGTATGGCGGCTGGCGACCGGGCGCCTTAGCAACCTTGTTATCGGGCGCCTTGGCTGATTATTATTTTTTGGAGCCAATTCACCACTTCTTGCCCCTCAAAGATCACGGCCAAATCTGGACGTTATTGATTTTCATCGCCGAGGGCTTTTTCATTAGCGCTTTATGTGAAGCGCGCTTGCATTCGCGGTGGGCTTTGCTGGAAGAGCGCACTTTATTGGAAGGCCGCGTGCAAGAACGCACCCGCGAAATCTCGGCAGCCAACGTTCAATTAGCCGCGCAAGTCGCCGAGCGCGAACAAGCCCAAATTGCCTTATCCGAATCGGAATCGAAGTTTCGCTCTGTCGTCGAAACAGCCAGCGATGCCATCGTAATGAGCGATGCCGACGGCAACATCGTTTTTTGGAATCGCGGCGCTTGTGAAATGTTTGGCTACGACGACGCCGAAGTTTTGCATAAGCCAGTCGTCATTTTGATTCCCGAAGAATTTCAAGAAGCGCACACCAGAGCCATGAAACGCTTGCAAGAAGGAGCGGCGCCGCGTTTATTGGGTCGCCCTTTGGAATTGCGTGGAAGGCATCGTGATGACAGCGAGTTTCCACTTGAATTGTCGCTCACCGGTTGGCGCATGGGCGAGGAGCAGTTTTACAGCGGCATCATGCGCGACCTAACACAGCGCAAGCAGGCCGAAGAAGACCGGATGCATTTAGCCGAAGAGATAGCAGCACGCGCCGAACTCGAAGTCGCAGAAGGCATCTCGCGCTTCATGGCACAGGCCATGAAGCGACTGACGGCTTCGCTGGACGAGACAACGATTGTGCGCATCTTGGCCGATCTTTGCGCCCCCGCGCTTGGCAATGGCTGCGTGGTGGATTTGGTTCAAACGACAGAAATTACACCGCACACTCCGCTTGATGAATTACGAAATGGATGGCGGGGCGCAAATTTGACGTTGCATCGCGCGGCAGTGGCCGGCTTAGAAGCGGACGTAGCGAACCACGACGTTTTTTATGAAGCACCCGATGCGACGATACAATTTGGCCCGTGGCGTGCTTTGTCAACCGGAAAAACCGAAGTTTTGAGGGCCGCCGAAATTGAGCCGCTGACGCAAGTGGGAGCCGCTTTTGAAGCATGGCGCGACCATTTATCAAGCGAGAACGCGGTTCTCATGTGCGTGCCGCTTATCGCGCGTGGGCAGGCGCTGGGTGTGTTGACGGTCATTAGCAGCGACGCCGCGCATAATTTAGATGAGGCCAAAGCCAGCATCATCGAGGACTTGGCGCGCAATGCGGCCTTGATGATAGATAACGCGCGGCTTTTGTCTGAAACACAGACCGCGAACCGCGCCAAAGACGAGTTTTTAGCAGTGCTCTCGCATGAACTGCGCACGCCGCTGACTGCCATTTTGGGTTGGGTGCAACTGCTCAAAGGTGACGGTTTGGATGATGATACCACGCAACGCGCCTTGGAAATCATCGAGCGCAATACCAATGCGCAAGGGCAACTTATCGAAGACCTTTTAGATTTGTCGCGCATTATAAGCGGCAAATTGCGCTTGGAACTTCACCCAATTGACCTCGAACCGAGCATCCAAGGCGCCTTAGACGCGGTGCGTCCGGCAATGAAAGTCAAAGAGATTGAGTTGACTATTTCTGTGGCGCCTGTTGAAGGTGTAGTCATGGGCGATGCCCATCGTTTGCAGCAGGTTTTGTGGAATCTTTTGGCGAACGCAGTGAAATTCACCTCTAAAGGCGGACGCATTGAAGTTTCGATGCAGCAGTTTGAATCCTTTGTTGAAATCACGGTGAGCGATAGCGGACGCGGCATCAGCGCCGAGTTTTTGCCTTATGTTTTTGATCGTTTTCGTCAGGCCGATTCGTCCAGCACGCGGCAGCATGGCGGTTTGGGTTTGGGCTTGGCGATTGTGCGTCATGTCACCGAATTGCACGGTGGCAGCGTTCAAGCCACCAGCGACGGGCCAGAACGCGGCGCTACTTTTAAAATTTCCTTGCCGGTAGCATCCGCCACACAAAATGCCGCTGGAGAGGAAACCGAAAACGCTGAAAATCACATGATTCCCGCCACCGATTCAGCGCATTTGTTAAGCAATATGCGCGTTTTGTTAGTGGATGATGAATACGATACGCGCGAGATGTTCAGTGCGGCTCTCCGGCGCTATGGCGCACAAGTCAAAACCTGCGCGACAGTGCGCGAAGCCTTAGCGACCCTACCCACATGGCAGCCGCGTGTTGTGGTTTCAGATATTGGAATGCCCGATGAAGATGGCTACGAATTAATTCGTCAAGTGCGCGCTCTGCCTGCCGACCAAGGCGGCGACGTGCCCGCGATGGCGCTGACAGCTTATGCCCGCTCCACAGACCGCGAACGCACCTTAGAAGCCGGTTTTAATATTCACGTCGCCAAACCCGTTGATCCCTACACTTTGGCTTCTCTCGTCGCCGAATTAGGTGGCGAAAAGTAAAAACATCAGCCCATTTTGCGAATCGGGCCATTTATATCGTAGTGAAAGCGTTCGCGGATGGAAGCCACCGAAGAAGCCGCCCAATACTGGCCGCTGCGATCTGCTTTCCAAAAATCGGCGTAAGACAAAAGCAGCGGCAAATCGTCCGGCGTGCCGACATAACCCAACAAAAACGCGGCGTGCGGTTTATCGCCGAAATTCTCTTCCTGCAAAACACGACGCAAAAGCGGACGCATTTTTTCGCCTTGCAATTCCTTGAGCATATCCATCGCCTGTCGGCGCGTCTCGCCATCGTTGTGTTTTAGCAACGCCAAAGCGCCCGCTTCGACTGGCGCGCCGCCGATTTGAATTAACGCTTCTTTGACGGCATACGCGGCATAATCAAAGGTCTTCGGAAGCGCTGTCAGCAAAAATTCGACGGCGGACGCATCGCCCAAATCGCCTAAGCGATAGATGATCCAACTTTTAACATCGCGCGTTAATTCTTTAGGCGGATTTTTCAATAAAGCGACTAAGGATTGTGCTTCATTTTTCGAGGCAAGGGCAAGGCGCACAGACCCCAAACTTTCCCACACAGGCTGCCATTCTTTATCCATGCTTTCCGGCACACTGCGCCATGTCGCGGCATCGGCCAAAAACGCTAACGGCATCAGCAAAGTTTGCATTTCATCGGCGTTCGGTTTCTTGTCCGCATTCAGGCGCAGTTGCAGGTTCTTCAACGCTTGTGCCGTGCCCGATTCGCGGGCGATTGGCCCTAAATTGCGCAAAGTGAAAGTCGCCAGCATATCGGCTTTATCGGTTTGATAATACAAACTTTTGGGCCGCATATCGTGCAACAGGTTTTGCAGCGCCGGCACAAGAGTTATGTCCGGCATTAAGCGAATCAATTTGAGAAGACTTTCGGCTTGGAGATAATCATTTTGCTGCGCCGCTTGCCGCAAAATCAAAGCACGCAGGCGCGCTTTACCTTCGGCGTCTAAAAAGGGCAAAATCTCCTCGCCTGTCCACGAAATGATGCTGGTGCCCGCAAAAATACCGGATTCTTTGTTTTCCATCACGCCCAGCAAAGCCCGCGCGCCTGCGGTTTTATCTTTTTGAAAAAGCGCCTTCGCTTCGTGAAACGGCGTGGTTGGTTTTTCAACTTTGACCCTCGCATCGCGCTTTGCCAAATAATCTTGCGCGGTGCGTTTGAGAAATTCATTGACCTCACCATCAAGCAATACAGCGCGCATCGCTTCAGTCACGCCCGGCGCGCCGGGATAACGATAAGTCAAAGTTTGCGCCGCCGTGCCCCGGATTTTTTTGCTGGGATCGTTCAACGCGGATAGCAAAAGCGGCACGGCGCGCAAGTCGTTCATGGTGCCCAAAGTCGTCATAAAGTCGGCGCGTTGGGTTTCGTTCAGCAAGGGCAAGACGCTTCCGATAAGGTCAAAATTCATCGCTTCGCGCATCCCGCTCAAAGCCGAAGCCAACTCCATAGTGAGCATGATGTCTTCGGGCGCGACTTTGCCATCGCGCACGATTTTTTGCAAAGCCAGAAGTTGCTCGCGTTCAGCAGGCAACTGATAAACGGTCAACAATAATTTCAAATTTGTGATGCTCTGAGGCGAACTGTAGGCTTCGAGAACTTGCCACGGCGAGGCATCTGCGCCTTTGTTTTTCTTCAACAAAACGGCAAGGGTCGAACCGCCGCGCAGTGGGACATCGGCGGTGGAAATTCTGCCGGGAAGCATAATAATGTCGCCAACTTGCGCTTTGCCTTGCAGCACTTCGCGCACCGTTAGCTTGTATTGAAAATCCGGCGCGGCGGGAGCGCCCACATCCACGACAACGGCCAAATCCATTTGCTGCGCATAGTAACTGACCGGCATGAATCCACGACGCGAAGCCAGCGCCGCGCTGGGCGCGACAAGCAAAAACTGAAGGGCAACGGCCAGAAGCAGAAAAAATCGCATGGCTCGTTTGACCTTGCGACACAACATTAAAGTTCCTTTAGCAATCAGATTTAGCAATCGGTGAGTTCGATGTAATGCTGGTCGGGGTCTTCCAGAAAATACGAACGGCGCCCGCTGGCAAATTCCACCGGGCCTTTGATTTCCATGCCCTGCGTTTTCAAATTCTGCGCAAAGCCATCCAACTCCGCCGCTTCAACTCGAAACGCCGCATGATAAACGCCGCCACGCGGCCCGTTTTCCGCGTAGCCGGTGCGCGCTAAATACTCGTTTGCCAGGGGCGTTCCGGGGTCGCGCGGGTTGAACAGCACCAGCAAAAAATCGCCGCTGCGCAAAAACGCATTGCGATTTTCGTCCACGCTTTCGATAGTAAAACCGAGCTTTTCATAAAACGCCATCGCGCGATTCATATCGTCCACCCACAACGCCAATTCGGAAATGCTTTTGATAAGGGCCATAGTTCAAAAACTCGCTGCTATATTTTCGGCGCAGCGGAAGGCTAAGGCGAAAATTGTTAAAACGGGGTTGAAGCCGCCATTGGTGACGTGCAGGCTGCCGTCAATGACGAAGAGGTTGTCATGTCCATGCACGTGCCCGAAGGAATCGCAGACGGAAGTTTGCGGGTCGTTTCCCATGCGACAGGTTCCGGCTTGATGCTGCCCGCCGCTCAGTCCTAAACCGACAGGATAACTCCACACTTGGGCAGCGCCCCCCGCGCGCAGCCACTCTTCGGCGCGGTGGCGCATAAAGTTAGCGGTGCGCACGGTTTCTTCGTGCTGCGCCCCCGAAAAATGCGCGACGGGCAAGCCCCATTGGTCGCGCACGGTTTCGTCCACGCGCACGCGGCCTGCGGGCGAGGGAATTTCCTGAACGGGGCCTTGGATATGCAGCAGGCGATTATAGCCATCGCGCATGAAATGTTTGGCCTCAATGCCCCATTTTTTCATGCCCGGCGGAAAACTGCCGCGCCAGAAAATCAGCGGCAATTTGATAAATTCATCGGCCAACATTCCGCCGCCGATGATGCCGTGTTTTTGGTAATTGCCGTGATTATGCTGGCAACTCGCCGTGGAAACGCCGGGGCCGAGGCCGTCGTGAACGATTTCTTCAAACAAGCCAAAAGCACCGGGATAGTAATGGCCTTGCAAATGGCGTCCGACTTGATCGGAATTGTTACCCAAACCCTGCGGATGTTTGTCGCTTTTAGAATTGAGCAGCAAGCGCGCCGATTCAACCGCGCCACCGGACACAATCACCATTTTCGCGCGCACCTCACGGCGTTCTTTGATGCCATTTTCGTCAACGAAATAACTGAGGCCAATCACTTTGCCTTGTGCATCGGTTTCGATGTTGGCGGCGTGCGCGCCGGTTTGCAAATCGCAAAGTCCGGTCGCCAAAGCGCGCGGCAGCATAGTGTTTTGCGAACCGTTTTTCGCGTCTGTCGGGCAGGCGAAACCGACGCAATACGAACACTGCGCACACGCCGCGCGATTATTATAAGGCGCGGTATTGATGAGCAGCGGCACCGGTTGAGTGTGCCATTTCAAAGTTTGCGCGCCGCGTCGCATGACGCGGCGCGAGGGCGAATCGGCAACCGGCGGCAAGGGATAGTTTTTGGCGCGCGGCGTGATCTGATTGTTTAATTCTCCATGACCAGCCACGCCGATTTGCCACTCGGCTTTTTCATAGTGCGGGGCTAAATCGTCATAGGAAATCGGCCAATCGGCGAGTGAACTGCCGTCCGGCACGCCGTAAGTTGTCGCCATGCGAAAATCTTGCGCCATAAAACGCCACGCCTGCGCGCCATAAACGCGCGTGCCGCCACCAACGCACGCCGCGTTGTTGTGATAACCGCCTTCGTGCGGTCTAACGGTGCGCGATTGGCCATCTTGCAGTTCAATCACGCGCGGGTCGCCACTGATATTTGGCCCGGCGTTGTGCCCGTAAAGTGAAAGACGCTGATTGCGCAAATGATCGCGCGGCACATCTTGAAATTGCAGCGCGGCGCCACGTTCGAGCAACAAAACGCGCAAGCCCGCCTCGCATAAAATGCCCGCTACCGTGCCGCCCGCCGCGCCCGCCCCAGAAATAACCGCATCGTAATGTTGCATATTCAGAGTCCCAAAATCTCCAGCGGCGATTGCTCTTTCACGAAATTGATAGCGCCAATTACCCCAAAAAGAATCAGCACTACGTAAACCGTAAGTGCTGTTTGCAACGCTTGATTATTTTTCAAAACACCTTTTCCATTCAGGCCCATCAGCCGACAGAATCCATAGCTTAAACTGGCGGGAATAAATGCCATGATAAAAGCACTTAACAGGCTTAACCCAGCTAAGTTCAGACGCCCATTTAATGTTCTGCTTTGCACTATAGTGTCAAAATTTTCCATCGAATGAATCCAAGGCATCATGAAAAAGAGGACGCCCCACATGACTGCGAACAAAACATTAGTCGTTAAACAAAACCAATTTGTCAGTTTTGCAAGCGAGTCTTTTTCTTTTACCTGTCCAGAAATCCGATCATTTGCCATGATTTTTTCTCCGTGTTGCCGCCGTTGCCGGGATCAGCGTAATAGCCTTCGGCGCTGTGGTGGAGCATTGCATCAAAAAAGTGGCGCGCGTTGACGGGCCAATTGGTCTGCGTGGCGCCGCGCTCAATGTCGGCCAAAATTTCGTCTTGCGCGGCTTCGTTTAAGGCGACGAAATCTTGCGCGTGGCGCGTTTGGGCTTCTGCATTTAAAAAATCCAACCCGGCGCGATAAAGTTCGATTTGCGCGGCCAAATCGCCGGAAAATTGTGCAGCTAAATAATCGCCCGCGCCGTTGTCCCACGCATTGGGAAAATCATCGGTGGGAATGAGGCGATTAAAAGCGGCGCGCAAGGTGGCAATTTGCGGTGGCGTCAAAAAAGAAGCAAGCATGAAGGAATCCATCAGAAAATCTGCGAACTGTGGCGGAAGTTTAGCACTTCGGCAAAAGAGCAAGCGGCGCGAAAATTCCAAATTTTACGTTTGCGAAATGAGCCTGAAACTCAAAAAAGCTACAATCGCAGAGGCCGGAAGCGGGCGTCTGTTTCCCATCGCGCGGGCGCCCGCTTTCGGTTTTTCTGATCCTTAAAAAGACCGCCGATTGATTTACCCGCCAACAAAGCCTTGCAACGACAAGTGCTATCATTTCTTGATGGGGCTTTGTAACATACACGAAACACAGCACGATTAGGTTAGTAATCAATGTCCGCGCCAAAAACCAAGGGCCTTGGCTGCAAACGGGAATACGTCCCGACAAAGTTGTAAAATAAGGACGGGCACGGTTGCCCGTCCTTATTTTTGTGCGCAGTTGTTGCGCGCCGTTTTCGTTGCCACTTGGTTGTCACAAGAATTCTAAGTCATCGCCTGTAAGGAGCGACTTTCATTATGCCAGAGCGCCGTCCGAAAGCATCTTCAAAACCAGCTTCAAAAGCACCCGCAAAAACTGCCTCGAAAAATTCGGCGACTGTGGCCGAAATCGAAATGAGCGAAGCCGAAAGCAGCCGCGAATTTATTTTGCACGCCGCACAAGACCGCCATGTGAAATTTGTGCGATTGTGGTTCACCGACATTTTAGGAATGCTCAAAAGCACCGCCATTGTCGCCGATGAGCTGGAAGCGGCTTTAGACGAAGGTATAACCTTCGACGGCAGCGCCATCGAAGGTTATGCGCGGCAGGACGAAAGCGATATGATCGCGCGGCCCGACCAGAATACGTTCACGATTTTGCCCTCGCAATCGCGCGATTTGGGCGTCGAAGGCACTGTGGCGCGGATGTTTTGCGACATTTATAATCCCGACGGCACGCCTTCGGAGATTGACGGGCGTTATCTTTTGCAGCGTCAGTTGCGCGCTGCCGCGCAACAAGGCTTCACGTTTTACGTTGGCCCCGAAGTCGAATTTTTCTACTTCAAAAACGCCCCCTCACAAGGCCAAACGCGACTCGAAGGTTTGGACGAGGGCGGCTACTTCGACATGACGCCGATGGACATCGCCAGCCCGCTGCGCCGCAAAACCGCGCTGACGCTGGAAAAAATGGACATCGGCGTCGAATCGTCGCACCACGAAGCCGCGCCCAGCCAGCACGAAATTGATTTGCGCTACACCGACGCGCTGACGATGGCCGACAGCCTGATGACGTTTCGGTTAATCGTCAAGGAAGTCGCCGCCGAAAACGGCTATTACGCGACGTTCATGCCCAAACCGCTGACGCATTGCAACGGCAGCGGAATGCACATCAACATGAGTTTGTTTCGCGGCGGCGAAAACGCTTTTTACGATGCCCAAGACCCGGAACATCTCAGCCCCGTCGCGCGGCAATTCATCGCCGGACTTTTGCGCCACGCGCGCGAATTAACGCTTTTTACCAACCAATGGGTGAATTCTTACAAGTGTTTGGTGCCCGGCTTTGAGGCGCCGACACGCGTGACGTGGGCTATGCGCAATCGCGCCGATCTGATTCGCGTGCCCAGTTACAAACCGGGCCGCGAAAACAGCCGCCGCGTGGAATATCGCTCACCCGACGCCACTTGCAATCCGTATTTGGTTTTCGCACTTTTGTTAGCGGCAGGCTTGGAAGGCATCAAGCAAAATTATGAGTTGCCACCGCAAACCGGCGAAGGCGATGACAATTACGAAGTGCTGCCCGCCAATCTCAATGAGGCCATCAGCGCTGCGCAAAACAGCGAACTATCGCGCCGCGTGCTGGGCGATGCCTTACTTGATAAGTTTTTGGCAAACAAACGCATTGAATGGGAAAACTACCGGATGCAAGTTCATCAATACGAACTGGATCGGTATATGGGCATTTTGTAAAAAACGCCGATTTTTGCCGCCCCGAAGCAACGATTCTCGCGGGAATCGCCCCCGATTGCCTCCCTGATGCCTCCATTCTCACTGGAATGGAGGCATTTTGCTTCCCAGCCGTCTCCATTCCCGTCAGAATAGCCTCAAATTGCTTCCCCGCCACTCCCATTCCCACGAGAATGGCCGCGCCGGGACTCCCCGCTGGCCCTATTCTCGCGAGAATGAAGGCAGCGGGCTTCCCCGCTGGCCCTATTCCCGTGAGAATGGAGGCAGAGGGACTCCCATGTGGCCCTATTCCCGCGAGAATAACCGCGCCCGTGTTCACGTCAACCCCCATTTTCTGGTGCTTGCTTCACTTTTCGTTGGTTAGCAAACGCGCTGATGTGGGTAAACTTGAAATATCATGTCGCGCCACGAAATTGAAGAGCCACCCGCTTCTGGCAGCCCAGCCGAAACTCCTTCTTTGGAGCAGCAAGGCGATTTGCAAATCAGCATTACCCCGGCCCAGCTTGCCGCGCCTTATTTGTCGCTGATTATCCCGGCCTACAACGAAGAAGACCGCTTGCCCGCCACATTAGCGCGCGTGGCGGAATATCTGGCGTTACGCGATTTTTCTTGTGAATTAATCGTAGTGGACGACGGTTCGCGCGACGGCACGCGCGCTTTGGTGCGCGATTTTGCCAAGAATCGCGATTGGGTTCGGCTTTTGGGCTACGATTTCAACCATCACGCGGCCAATCGCGGCAAAGGCTTCGCGGTGCGACAGGGTGTTTTGCACGCTACGGGCCGCGATGTTTTGTTTTCAGACGCCGATTTATCCACGCCCATCGAAGAAATGGAAAAACTGCTGGCGCCGATTGCGCGCGGCCAATGTGATGTGGCGATTGCTTCGCGTGCCATGCCCGAATCGGTTTTGGCGGTGCATCAGCCGTGGTATCGTGAAATCATGGGCCGCAGTTTCAACAAAGTCGTGCAAAAAGTCGCCGTGCCGGGCATCGTGGACACGCAATGCGGCTTCAAGGCGTTTCGCGGCGACATCGCGCGGCGCTTGTTTTCCTTGGCGCAAATTGACGGCTTCGGTTTCGACACGGAAATTCTGTTTTTGGCGCAAAAATTCGGCTATCGCACCTGCGAAATCGCCGTGCGCTGGGAACACCGCGACGACAGTCGTGTTAGCCCGCTCACCGCGCCTTTTTCCATGATGCGCGAGCTTTTCGCCGTGCGCCTCAACGATATGCGCGGTTTGTATGACGAAAAGCCGCTTGACGATTAATTGCTCGTTTTAATGCCCGGTTTTTACATTCATATCCCTTTTTGCGCGCGGCGCTGCCCATATTGTGATTTTGCGATTCACATCGGCGCCGATGAAGCGTTTCGCGCGGCTTATGTCGAAGTGTTGCGGCGCGAAATGGAAAGCGCTTTGCGCGAACAAAAAGCGCACGAGCCGCACAGCGCCCTCACTTCGATTTATTTCGGCGGCGGCACGCCAACGGAATTAAACGAGGCCGATTTAGCGGCTTTGCTGCGCCTTATTTTAGAAAATATCCCAGTCGCGCCGCAGGCTGAAATCACGCTTGAGGCTAATCCCGAAAATCTCACGCTCGAAAAACTAAAAGCCTTGCGCGCGGCGGGTTTTAACCGCTTGTCGCTGGGCGCGCAAAGTTTTGACGACAGCGCGTTAAAAATGCTGGGACGCCGTCACGCGCCGCGCGATATTGAAAGAACCGTTGCACAAGCGCGCGAAGCCGCTTGGCCGCAGGTCAGCCTTGACTTAATTTATGCCGTGCCCGGCCAAAGCCGCGCCGCGTGGCAACAAACTTTGCGGCGCGCGACCCAATTGAAACTCGATCATATTTCGTGTTATTCGCTGACCATCGAAAGTGGCACGCCGTTCGCGCGCCGCGTCGAAAAAGGGCGTTTGGTGCCCGTCGAAAACGATTTGCAGGCCGATTTTATGAACGATGCGATGGGAATATTGGGCGAAGCCGGGCTTTTGCGTTACGAAGTCAGTAATTACGCGCGTTTGGGAAGCGAAAGCCAACACAATCTCAATTACTGGCGTGGCGGCGATTATTTGGCGGCGGGCTGTGGCGCGCACGGGCATCGCACCGGCCATCGCTATTGGAACGAACGCAACACGGCGCGTTATATCGAAAAAATGCAAAAGGCGGGCACAGCGCATGAGGGCGAAGAATTTCTTTCGGTGCAAGAACGTCTGAGCGAATTAGTTTTGCTCGGCTTGCGACTGCGCGAGGGACTGGCTTTAGAGCGAGCAACGCAACTTTTAAATTTCGATGTGCGCGGCGCTTTGCACGACTCAAAAGCGTGGAAAATGCTGACTTCGCAGGGCATTTTGCGCGA
>JANMKN010000394.1:0-14032 GCA_031372065.1 Abditibacteriaceae bacterium
GTCTGAAATTAATATGCGCCCAATGAATGTTTATTCTTTCGAAACAGAATCGCTTAGGTCTCCCTTCCTCTTCGTCGTTCAAGGGGAAGGGCCGGGGATGGGGTTTTGTTAAACTGCGGGCGATTTTCATTATCATTTTTCAATTATGCAACTTCTCAATCAAGGCTCGATTCGCACTTGGGTTCATCCCGAAACGCTTTCACTCAATCGTCTTCCGGCCCGCGCTACGCTGTTTCCGTTTCCCGACAGGGAAAGCGCCAAAAGTTACGAGCGCGAAAATTCGCCGTGGTTTTTATCGCTCAACGGCGATTGGCATTTCCATCTGGCCGAAAAACCTGAAGCGGTTGAGGAAGAGTTTGTCAGTCCCGATTTCGACGCCAAAAGTTGGGCCAAATTGCCCGTTCCTTCCAACTGGACAATGCATGGCTACGACAAGCCGCATTACACCAACGTGCAAATGCCGTTTCGATTGGCGCCACCGAATGTGCCGGAGGAAAACCCGACGGGCTGCTATCGCACGACTTTTAAAATTCCAAAACAATGGAACAAGCGCCGCGTTGTTTTGCACGTTGGCGGCGCAGAAAGCGTGCTTTATGTGTGGCTAAACGGCCAGCCCGTCGGCATGGGCAAAGACACGCGATTGCCGCAGGAATTCGACCTGACGCCGTTTATCAATTACGGCAAAATTAACACGCTGTGCGCCGTTGTAGTGAAGTGGTCAGATGCTTCGTATATCGAAGATCAAGACCAATGGTGGATGGGTGGCATTTACCGCGATGTGTTTTTATACGCCACGGATGAAACCTATTTGCAGGACGTTTTTTGCACCGCCGGGCTGACCGATGATTTGCAAAATGGAACATTAAAAATCGTCACGCAACTTGGCTTTACAGGAGAGCCGCAAGACGGCTTTGACGTGGAAGCGCAGCTTTTCGATGCGCGTGGCAAAGCGCTGTTAAAAACGCCTTTGCGCGGCGCGGTGAAAGCCAAAATTTACCCGCACAATCCTTACGCCACGCCGCCGCTCAACCATGCTATTTTCGAGACGGAAATTGAAAAACCCAAAATCTGGTCAAGCGAAACGCCCCATCTTTATACCGTTGTTGTTTCGCTTTTGCACGGCGATGAAACCATCGAAGCGACTTCCTGCCGCGTTGGTTTTCGTCGTGTCGAAATGGGTGACCGCGAACTGCTGATTAACGGCAAGCCGGTCATGATGCGCGGCATGAATCGCCATGAACACGATGGCGTGCGCGGCAAAGCCATTACGCGCGAAAGCATGATTCGCGACATCGAATTGATGAAGCAATTCAACGTCAACGCGGTTCGCACTTCGCATTATCCCAACGATGAAAAATGGTATGACCTGTGCGATGAATACGGATTGTATTTGATTGATGAAACCAATTTGGAATCGCACGATTTTATGGCGAATTTGTGCCGCGATGGACGTTACGCGCCCGCTTTTGTTGACCGTGCCTTGCGCATGGTGGAGCGCGATAAAAATCATCCAAGTGTGATTCTTTGGAGCCTTGGCAACGAAAGCGGCTACGGCCCCAATCACGACGCGATGGCGGGCTGGATTCGTGGCTACGATTCGTCGCGGCCCTTGCATTATGAAGGTGCCGTTTGGGGTTGGGACAAGGGAAATGCCGGAGCGCGAGTTTCTGACATCATTTGCCCCATGTATTCGTCCATAGAAAGCATCGTCCAATGGGCGCAGGAAAATAACGCCCTTGATCGCCGCCCGCTGATTCTATGCGAATATTCGCACGCGATGGGCAACTCCAATGGCAGCTTGGGCGATTATTGGGATGCTTTTGAAAAATACCACGGTTTGCAAGGCGGTTTCATCTGGGAATGGTGCGATCACGGCCTCTTGCAACACGAACCGGAGGGCGAAGAATATTACGCTTACGGCGGCGATTTCGGCGACCAACCCAACGATTTAAATTTCTGCTGCGACGGCATTGTTGCCACAGACCGCAAGCCGCATCCAGCGCTTTACGAATTCAAAAAATTAGCGCAGCCGCTCCAAATCAAGTGGCAAAGCGAAAAGAAAAACCGGCTCGAAATCACCAACAAACGCGACTTCAGCGATTTATCTGATTTGCGCGGCGAGTGGACGCTGGAAATTGACGGCAAAGCCATCAAAAGCGGCAAAATTCCAACATTAAAAACCGCGCCGGGCCAAAGCGAAACAATTGGAATCAAACTGCCGCGCCCCGAAATGAGTCGCGGCCAGGAAGCATTTTTGATGGTGCGCTTTTTTACGAAAAAAGAAGCGCAGGGCGTGCCCGCTGAACACGAAATCGCGTGGCAGCAACTGCCCGTCAAATTGCCGGTTGCCAAAGCGCCCAAAGCGACAACGCAAGCCGCCGCGCCTTTGCAAATGAGCGAAGAAAACGGGCGCATTTTAATTTCCGGCGCCAATTGGGAAGTTGTTTTTTCGCGCGAAAACGGCACCTTGGCAAGCTACCAAATCGGCGGCGAAAATTTGCTGCTGCACGGCCCGAAATTGCAAGTGTGGCGCGGCGCGACGGATAACGACGGCATCAAAGGCTGGAGCGGGCAAGAAGGCAAGCCATTGGGCCGCTGGCTGGATGCCGGACTCAACAATCTCACTTTCAACGCGCCCGAAATTTCGGCGACGATGAATCGCAAAGGCTCGGTCACGGTTTCGATTCGCCAAAGTGTCAATTGCAAAGCGGGCGAAAATGTTCTTGTGCATCAACACATTTACACCGTGCGCGCCGATGGTTCCGTCCTTGTCGAAAACTTATTTCGCGTCGCCGCTGCCCTGCCCGACTTGCCGCGTTTGGGCGTGGCTCTGACGCTGCCGCCGGGCTTTGAAACTCTCGAATGGCTGGGCTATGGGCCGCGTGAAAATTATTCTGATCGCAACCGCGCCGCGTGGATCGGGCGTTTTCAAAGCACTGTGACCGATGAATATGTAGATTACGTTTTGCCGCAGGAACACGGCAACAAAACGGGCCTTCGTTGGATGGCCTTGCAAAGCGAAAACGCCGGTTTGCTTTTCGTGCCGGACAAGCCGTGCGAAGGCTCGGCTTCGCATTTCACGCCGGACGATTTATTCGCCGCCAAGCACACGACAGATTTGAAGCCGCGCAAAGAAACTATTGTAAATTTGGATGTGGCACAGCGCGGTTTGGGAACGGCCAGTTGCGGGCCGGACACGCTGCCGCAATATCGCATCGAGCCGGGCGAGTATCAATTGAATTTCACCATCGTGCCGCTGAAAAAAGGCGATGACGCGGGCAAACTCGCCAGAGGTTAAAAGTTAATCGGGAGAAAATTATGAAGCGACAGAATTATTCGACAGGATCAAAATGGGAGCCGATTATCGGCTATTCGCGCGCGGTGCGCGTCGGGCCATTTGTTCAAGTTTCGGGCACCACGGCCTCCGGCGAGGGCGGCGTTTTTGTCGGCGAAGGCGATGTTTACGCCCAAACCGTGCAAATTTTGAAAAACATTGAAGCCGCTTTGCACGGTGTTGGCGCCGAACTGAAAGATGTGACACGCACGCGCATTTTCACCACCAATATCGCCGAATGGGAAGCCATTGGTCGCGCCCATGGCGAGGTTTTTGGCGATATTCGCCCGGCTACGGCGATGGTGGAAGTCAGCAAACTCATCGCGCCGGAAATTTTAGTTGAGATCGAAGCCCAAGCCATCATCGCCGACGAAGTTTAAGTGGGCGTTGGCGGGCCAAGTTGCTCTCAACTAAATTCTGCTCTTTAAAGCGCAGTTTTCAGCAACTCAGTTGGCACATTCCATTGCGCGGTAAAGGCTAAATCGGGGTCGCTGTGTTGTGCGAGCGTATCGCACAACACGCGCAGCGAAGGGCGCAGTGTTTGTTGCACTGTTTTGCCATTGACTTCGAAGGTGACGGGCCGCGAAAAATCAATCAGGCGATGGTCGAGAAGAACTGTTAAATCGGGCACATTGAGCGTGGTTTGGATAATCACGCGATTGTCGCGGCACGTCGCGGAGATTTCTTGTTTTTTAGCGGGCGCCTCGCAGTGCAGCCAGTAAAAATCGTGAATCACGCTATCGGTTTGCTCCCACGTCAGTTCACGCGGCGCGGCGTTGCGAGTGTGCGGATATAAGTCGGGAATTTTATCGCGGTCTTGTAAATTGGAATGCTGAACTCCTTCCACCACTTGCACAGTCACCGGATAAATATCCGTCCGTTCGCCTTTTAGTTGCTTGATAATCTCGGCGAATTTTTCGTCGCGGGCGCGGCGGTCATAAGCCGTGTCTTCGCCGCCAACCATCACCGAAAAGGGCGTATTGCGCAAAGTTTTCGCGGAAGTTTCGCCCTCTGTGGGCGCGGCAGCTGAGGCGTGAATGGCCGCGAAATGATCGGGCATTTTCGGGCCGATATTAAAGGCGCCGTAGCCGCCGTGCGAGTAGCCAATGAGAAACACTTTGCTCCCATCCACATCGCCAAACAAAACGTGCTGATGGATTAAATTGTCAATCAGCGGATAAACGTAATCATCATAGAAACCATTCCAAGTGTCGTTGGGAGCGCGCAAAGCTAAATACAAATAACCACCCGCTTCGGGATGATCTTTGTAATAAATCTGCATGATTTTCCACTGCGAATCATTGACTTCTTTGGCCGTTCCGCCGCCACCGTGCATGGCGATAAAAAGTGGCCAACCGTTGAACGGGCGCGAACCGACAGCTTTCAGCGTGTAAGCGCTGAGATATTTATCGAAGCGCACCTGACGCGCTTCGTAATCCTTGCGCGCTTCGCTGTTCGCCTGTGAATTTTGGTAGGCTCGCCATGCGATTTTGCGGGCATCGCTTTCGTTTTCGAGCAGCCATTTTTCGCTTTCGGGCGTGAAATTTCGCGTCGCGCGAGTTTCAAGTGGCGCCGCAAAATAATCGCTCAAATCGCTTTGCAATTTCGCGGCGCTTTCGGGCGGAATTGCCGCCTGCACGCCGGAAAACGCGCCGATGAAACACAAAAACAGGCCGACAAAGAGCATTTTTCGCATGATTTTCAAGATTTTTCGCTCATTCGTTCCAAATAAACGCGCGACAGCGTCACATAACGCTGCGCCCAAATTTTAATAGCGGCTTGTTCATCCAGCGATAAAGTGCGCACCACTTTGGCGGGCGAACCCAAAACCAGCGAACCGGGCGGAATAATTGTGCCACCGGTCACTAAAGCATTGGCTCCGATAATCGAACGCGCGCCGATTTCCGAGCCGTCCAAAATAATCGCGCCCATGCCAATCAACACTTCATCGTCCACCGTGCAAGCATGAACCGTCGCCTGATGGCCGACAGTGACCAATTCGCCAAGGCGCACCGCATAATCATCAGCAACGTGCAAAACGGCGCCATCTTGCACATTGGAGCGCGGCCCGACAATTACCGCGTTAATGTCGCCGCGCAGCGCGGCGTTGAACCACAGGCTTGCTTCTTCGCCCATCGTCACCGCGCCAATAACCGCCGCGCCGGGCGCCACAAAAGCGCTCGGATGAATATTTGGTTTTTGTCCGAGAAAATGGTGAATGCGTTCGGGGAAATCAGGAAAATTCATGCTTATATTTTATGTTCGCCCTGCGCCACAAGCCATATACTTGTCTAACGTGGCGCGGCGATGAATGCGGCAGCAATAGTTTGCCGGTAATTGTCACTTTCGACTTCAGATTTTCCACTCTGCATTCTTAATTCCGCATTTTCGTCTTTTTGGTTAGGGTCGGCGGGCAGTTCACTGCCACGTAGCAGCCGTATAATTCCAATTGAACTAACACATTTTGAAGAGCGCATTTATGAAGAATTTATGGATTTGGGGAATAGTAGTTCCCGGTTTAATACTGGTTTCTACGTTTTTTTATATTGCCGACCGCGACAGGCGGCAGGAGGCATTACAGCAGCAATCTGCCGTCAAAAAGCGTGTCGCTGTAGCCCGTCCCACGCCAACTTCAAAATACACCAGCATTATAGGCCGCGTCCGTTTTGAAGAGGGGACGCCGCTTGCGGATTATTACGTTATCATAAGTCCCCGCATGGCCTGTTACAGTGATCCATTCGTAGAAGCGTGGCGCGCAGAGCGCCGTGAGGCAGCCGTAAAAGAAGGCAAACGACTAACAAAATTAGGCAAAAATTATTCGGAACAACTCCTCTTGATGAGCGGCCCTTACAGCCATGCTCATACGGGAGCGAAGGGTGAGTATCGTTTTACAAATCTCGCCGAAACCTCTTATTGCATTTCCCTTTGGGATGATGTTTCCGGCTGGACAACAAAAGTTGTCGAAATCAAAACCAAATACAAAACACCGGTGCGGGCACCTGACATTGTTCTCACGCGCGGAGCTATCGTGCAAGGTCGTGTCTTCGATCAAAAAACAAACCAGCCTCTCGCAGGCGTGCATATCAGTTGTTACGGCCCTCATAAACCTATCTACGACGGAGGAGATAAAACAGTCACCACAGACGAAAAAGGTCGCTATAAAATGCGTGTGGCTCCCGGCACAAGTATGTTTTGGATTTCTGGAGGTGAACAGCGGGCAGACTATCCGATAATGTTGAAGGTGAATGGCAGGCCTTACTCGACCTTCATTACTTTTCTCAAAGGAAATAAATCACTTTACGCATTAGGCCCTGCTCCTGATTCTAATATTCCGGGCAAATTTCCCTTCCAATATCCCCCTGCTCCTATTCGATGTCTGTTGGATGGTGTAGCGCAAAATATCCGACCAGACGTGACCGACTGGATTGAAGTCGAAACAAAAAAAGGACAAAATCGCACGCTGGATTTTGGACTGCGCCCTTCGCCCTTACTAACTGCCAAGCAACGAGCCACTTTGAAATTCTCAAATAGTTCAATGTCTCTGTATGGCGGCCAAGCAGAGCAATTAATGTATGAAAGATGAATGATTTATGACATTAGAAAAGGCGATGTTTTAGCTGGTGTTTCTCAATAGCCGCCGCTATCGTGGTCGTCTTTTTGATTGGGGTCAGCCGGCATTTCACCCATAAGGCCGCTGTCCATGTCGCCCATCATCGCGGTGGCCCATTCGCGGGCGCGCTGGCGTTCTTCGTCGCTCAAAGTGGCGGCGCAGGGCGTGCCGAAACGCGGGCGCGCAAAAGGCAAGTGCGTGTCGCCGCGCGCTAAAATGTGGCTGCCGTTCGTCATGCCAGTAGCGGCATCGCGTGTTGCGACCTGCGAGGCTGTTTCGGGCCGATCATCGGCGCCCCATTGCGTGAAAGAGAGCGCGTTGCAATAGTGGCTGACAAAAGCGCGGCGGAAAGAATCGGTTGTCCAATTTTCCTTCGAGCGATGCAAAACGTGGCCTCCAAAAAAGACGACATCGCCCGCCTTGGCGCCCACCAGCAAATGCGGATAGCGATTGGCAATCGGCGCGAGTTCGTTGACTTCGTCATCGGTGTTGCTGACGTTGCTGACGTGAGAAATATCATGCAAATCGCGGTTTCCGTAGCCGTAGCCGGTTTTCGGCGGATAAACCGGCTCATTTTGGCTGCCCGTTGCGAACCACATGGCACCGTTGCGCTCGTCGCAGTCGTCAATGGAGATCCACGCGCCGCACAGCGAATCGGGATGCGTGGGAATGTAATATGAATCCTGATGCCAACCTTGGCCCGGTTTGCCCGGCGGCTTGAGAAAAAGCATGGTTTGCATCGCCAAAACGTCCGGCCCAATGAGCGATTCCAGCACATCCAAAACGCGCGGATGCAGCATATAACGCTCGTGCAATTCCAATTGGCGATGCAGCATATGAATGCGCAAAAAATACTGCGCTTTTTCCACAGGCGATAAATGCGCGGGCGGCGCTTCGAGGCCCTGACCGGAAGTGCCAGTGTCTTTTTTCACGTCGCGCTCGCTCATTTGCGACTTTTGCTGTGGCAAATTGCCCTGCATCAAATCTTCGGTATGGCCGCGCAGTTCTTCAATTTCTGCGGGCGATACCAAACCGCGCACGACAAGGAATCCTTGGTCACGAAAAGCGCAGTATTCTTCGACGGACACACGATACCGATCCGCGCGGGCGATTTCTGTTTCAATGCCGGTTTTTGATGCGGTTGTTTGGGACATAATTTTTTTCCAGTGTTGTCTTTGAAATTATGCGCGATGCAACGTTTTGATTCGATAGATGAATTTGGTTTTTATCTGTCTGAAATTGATGCTCTGAGCGTGCGTGTTAGAGGAGAAAGCGGGGGCGTAGCGCCGTTTTGCACAGCGCGGCGCAATTGCGAGGGAGATTGGCCATAAACCTCTTTGAAGCGCCGCGAAAAGTGAAACGCATCGGCGAAACCGCACAAGCGGGCGATTTCAGCGATGGAATAATTGCTGCGCGCCAGCAAAGTCATGGCGCGGTCAAGGCGCAAAAGACGAACTGTTTCGGCGGGCGACTTTTGACCTTCGGCTTTGAACAAGCGGCACAAATGTTCGGGCGTCACACAAGCGGCGCGGGCGATTTCGGGCAAGTCAATTTTGTGTTCGGGCGCGTTTTCAAGGCGCGTGCGCATGAATTGCAAAGCGCGTGTCACCGGGTCGGAAAGTTGGCGCCCGTTCACTTCGCCGATGGCACTTTCGCCCGTCACAAAGGCGGCGATTAAATGCGCGAGGGCAATTTGGCAGGCCGTTTGGTCGCCGGAAGCGGCCCAGCGCAACAAGTGGCGAAACAGCGGGCGCAAAATATCGTTTTCTTCTGTGGCACGCACTGAAGGCCAATTTTCCGGCGCGGGCCACAAATTTGGCGTTTGCTGAATCAAAAAATGAAAATAGCCATGCCGCGTGCGCCGTTTGGTGTCCCAACGAAAGAAATCTCGTGCGCCGAGGCGACATAAAACCATCGAACCTTCGCACGCCTCGCAAACTACACCATTGCATTCATATTGCGCATCGCCTTCAATGAGCCACACCAATTCCCAGTCACGCAAATGGCGCGGGCCAAACGTCGCGCCCGCCGGATAAACCGCAATGCCAAACGTTGTTGGCGGGCTAACCATCAAGGCAGACATGAATACAGACATAAACGCTTTTATTTTGCGCGTCTGGGGCGACGCGGTCCCGACGCCAACAAAGACACCACGGAACAGCGCCGCAGTTCGATTCAAGTCACCGAACTGGAATTCAAAAACGGCTGGCTCGAAACTGAGCGCAATAAACTGGTGCCGATTCGCTTGCTGCCGGTAGAATAAGACTCTTTCTACTTAAAACTATAAAATCACGCCGCGCACTTCGCGGTATTGGATGCCGAGGCTTTCGCATTTTTCGACGACATCGCGCACGGCGCCGTTGCCAACTGAGGGCATGGCAATGATAACTTCTTCGATTTTGAACTGCTCCATTAAAGGAATGAGCTGCGCGCGCGAACCCAGCACGCGCACGCCGTGAATCGAAGCGCGGTGCTTGCGCGGGTCGTCGTCCACAAAACCAATCGGCAGCAATTGCAAGGCTTTGTTGTTGAGCATTTCGCGCACAGCGAGTTCGCCCGCATCGCCCGCGCCGACAATTAAAACGCGTCGCGCGCGGTCGTTACACAGCGCGAAGTGATAACGCAAGGCTTTAAGGCCCAAACGCATTCCACCGGCGGCGACAAGCAGCAAAGTGGAAAACATAAACGGCATCGAACGTGAAAACTCCGTGACGGGATGAAAAATTTCTATCAGCAGCCACCACG
Organism: Abditibacteriaceae bacterium; assembly: GCA_031372065.1. Lineage (GTDB taxonomy): Bacteria > Armatimonadota > Abditibacteriia > Abditibacteriales > Abditibacteriaceae > DASWNL01. The sequence continues at coordinate 9,690 of JANMKN010000394.1, forward strand.
CCACAGTGCCGAAAAACACGCCACGCGCTAAGGCGCCCAAATCGCTGACCGTCGCGTAGCGCCACAGGCCGCGATATAGTCCGCAAACCGCAAAAGCCACCATCTGGCAAGCGGCCACATAAGGAAAAGTCAAGGCCAAAACTCGCCCCTGTTCGATTGTCAATTGGCCATCGAACTTGAGCAAAAACGCGCCCGCATAACAAGCGCAAATCAAACCAAAATCAAGCAGCGCTTCCACGAAGCGGCGCTTATGCAGAATCGCGCGCGACAGCACGGTTTTATTACCCTTCGCCCGTGCTTTGAGGCGCGCACGCTCATATTCTTCGTCCGAATAGGTTTGCACTTCGGCCAAAAACTGTCCGAATACTAAAAGCCCGGCAAAAGAAAGCAATGTGAGAATGGAAGTCAGCCACAAATCGCGGCGTTGAATGCCCCACAAGGCGATAAAGCCAAACCAAAATGTGATGCCGTAAAGATACAAAACCGCGCGTCGTTCGGTGAAACCCAGCAAAACCAAGCGATGCGAAGTATGATCGCGCCCGCCCTGCGAAATCGGGCGACCATGCAGGACGCGATTGACCGAAACAAAAACTGTATCGAAAAGTGGCGTTGCCAAAACCAGCGTCGGCAATATCAGCGCGGTGGCAAGGTTGCCCGACAAAAGGCCGCTACTACCCATTAAACTCAGGCAAGCTAACGTATAACCCAAAAACATCGAGCCGCCATCGCCCATGAAAATTTTAGCCGGGTTGAAATTGTAAACCAGAAAACCGCCCGCCGCCCCTGTAATAACAAGCGCCGCTATCGCCACGCCCGTATCGCCCACCATCGCCGCGTTGGTCGCCATCATCAGCGCGACAATTGTCGCCACGCCCGCCGACAAGCCGTCCATGTTATCCAGCAAATTGAAAGCGTTGGTGATGCCGACAATCCACAAAATCGCAAACGGCACCAGCCACGGCAATTCGGGCCGGTTGCTTTGATAAAATATGGCGGTAAACAAGCACGCCGCCACCAATTGAATCACAAATTTGGCCGAAGGCTTCAACGGATGACGGTCATCGTAAACGCCCGCCACAAAAATGATAAGCGCGCCGCACGACACGCCAAAAAACTGCGAGTTGGAATTTAAAAAGAAAAGTGAGGACAATGCTGCCGCCGCAAAAATCGCCACGCCACCAAATAAGGCAGTCGGTTTGCTGTGCCAGCGGTCAGCCGAAGGTTTGGCAACCAAACCTTTGTGCCGGGCAAATTTAATAACTATCGGGGTGAAAACGAGGGAGGCAACAAAGGCACATAACAAAGCGCCCAAAGCCTCATAAACGTGAGAAGCCAACCACTGCTCGACAGATTCCATAAAGCGTCCGCATTAAACCTGCTTTCAAAGACAATTCCATCTCTCACGACAGTCTGCGTAGCCGATGTCCGCAGGTTTCACCGGTTTTTACCAACAAATTCAGTTGAATTGCCCCTATGGTTTAGCACAAAGGCCACTTAACACAAAAGAAGGGAACTCGCTTCTGACAACTCAAAACCGTTTTGCCTTAGCGCTTTTATCGTGCCAGAGTTCTAAATACAACTGTTCCAGATCATCGCAAAGCCGCACAATGTCAAGCGCTGGATACACTTTTTCGCGTCCGGCGCGGCCCCAATTAGCGGTCTCAGCGACATTATCCAACGCATAACTAATGCCTTCCGCTAAGGCGTTTACATCTTGCGTCGGGCATAACCAACCGGTTTTTTGATGCGAAATTAAATCGCCCACGCCCCCTACTTCCGTTGCCACCACGGGCCGCGCCGAAGCGAGCGATTCGATAACTGCAACGGGCAAACCTTCGTTCAGCGAACATAGCACGCTGACATCAAAATCGGCATACAAACGCGGTAAATCGGAGCGAAAACCCAAAAAACGCACGTTTTGAGTGAGATGCAAAGTTTGCGCTTGTTGTTCCAAAGCGCCGCGCAATTCACCATCGCCGACAATAAGAAAAACCGCGTTCGGATGCGTTTTTAATACCTGAGAAGCCGCTTCGAGCAGCAAATGAATGGCTTTTATCGGCACAAGACGCGCCACGATGCCGATAAGCGGCGTGTTTTCCGCAATTTGCAATTCGCGGCGCAGTTGCCCGCGCAACTTTTCCGCCTCCAAAAACGGCGTTAAATCGAGGCCCAGTGGAATCACGCGATACTGCGCGGCGCTGCCGATGCCCAAGCCTAAAATTTCCGCGCGCTGCTGCTCGCTGAGGACAATAATCGCATCTGTCGAGCGCGCCAAATTCTTTTCGATGGAGATAAAAAGATTGGTTTTGTGCGGCGAAAAATAGCCTGTAAAAACGTTGCCATGAAACGTGTGAACCACAACCGGCACGCGCGCCAAACGCGCCGCGAGGCGCCCGACAAAGCCCGCTTTGGCGGTGTGTGTGTGAACGATATCGGGTTTTTCGCGGCGCATCAGGCGCACAACTTCGCGCAGCGTTTGCAAATCGCTTTTGGGCGAAATTTCGCGGCCCAAACTGGGAATGATAATCGGTTTCAGTGGCCCGCTCAGGCCACGTTCGCCCATCAGTTCCAGCATATTGCCTTCGCCCTCGCCTTCGACGCCCGTCACAAGCTGCGACTCAAAACGCGCCGGATTCAATCGCTCGGTGAGCAGCGTGGTATGAATGGCCGGACCACCGATATTCAATCGGGCAATCAGGCGCATGACTTTCAAACGTTTGGACATAAATGGAAATTTTTCTCTTACTAACTATAACCACTGGCACCAGCTTCTTTCAGCGGTTTCCAAGAAACAAGCGGCATCTTTCGCCGGATTTTGAGAGAATTTCATTATGACTTCACGAAAACACTGGACGCAAGCCACACTTGTGGCCTTAATTTCAGCCACTTCCATGAACACTTTGCAGGCTCAAAACACCTCTTCATTTCCCGCTCCGAAAAACAGGGGCGAGGCGGCGCAGGCGGGACAAAACATTCAGCGTGCGATGTCGCTGCTGGCTTCCAGCACGCCGCAAAAACGTCGCACCGTCAGAATTCTGTTTTATGGCCAGTCCATTACTGAAGGCGATTGGTGGAAAGCTGTGGATGCCGATTTAAAACAGCGCTTTCCCGACGCCGACTTGGTTATCGAAAACCGCGCGCTGGGCGGTTTTTCCTCGCAACTTTTAGTGCATACAGCCGAAGCGGATTTGTATTCGTTTTATCCCGACTTACTCATTTTTCATGTTTACGGTTCACATACCGATTACGAAAAAATCATCCAACGCACGCGCGAACGCACCACAGCCGACATACTGATTCAAAACGATCACTTGAACCGCGAGAGTAATCCCGACGAAGACACAAACCCGGCACAAGTGAAGAATTTCAGGCCGTGGGATGCCTTTTTCAATTTTGTTTTTCTGCCCGGCATCGCGCAAAAATACAGCACCGGTTTGGTAGATCAGCGCGCTTTGTGGAAAAGCTATTTGAAGGAAAACAATCTCACGCCGGGCGATTTGGTCAAGGACAACGTGCATCCCAACGCGCACGGCAATTTTCTGATGTCGCAACTGGTCAACGCTTATTTAGTGCCGCGCGTCAATGAGCAGATTGATCCTTACAACAGCGATACGGTGAAAACTTTGGTGGTCGGCAAAGACATTTTTTGGGAGGGCGATAAATTGCGCGTGCCCTTCGCGGGCAACCGCATTGACGCCATTGCCAAAGACGGCATTGTGGCGCCCGTTACCGCCGCGCCGCTGACAATTGACGGCAAAAAACCCTCGCAGCACGCCGAACTTTACGGTTTCACACGCGCTTTATCCACGCCCGGCGGCAAATGGCCGGTGATTTTAAAAGTCGGCTCGCAAACCTTGCCCCAATTGGAAGAATGGACGTTAAACGTCACCAAAGACGCGGCCAAAGACGACCTTTTTCGTTTTACCCTGAACGGCTCCCAAACCGGCGATGACGGCGCGGGCACCTCGGCAGAGCGATTCGTTTCGCCATCGGGACGCGTGGTTATCGAATCCGCCGATTGGAGCGTCAAATACGCCCTTGCCCTGCCCGGCATCAATACAGTGCCCGAAAATTTCACCGTCAAGTGGCAAACCGTTCCGCATTTTTCCGATGATTTCGCGCCGCAAGCCAAGGCAAATCCGGCAATTGAAAATGTCGTGACTTTAGCGCAAGGCTTGAAAAACGGCGCGCACGTTTTAGAAATCTCCGGCGGCCCGCAAACCCCGCTGGCGGCCATCCGCATCTATCGCCCGCCGTTCGGACGAGCCGCCAAATGAGTCGCGTGGCGCCGCCGACCGTGGCGCGTTTCGATGCTCTGTTACGGCGTTGGCTTTGCCGGAGGC
>JANMKN010000034.1:0-11875 GCA_031372065.1 Abditibacteriaceae bacterium
ACTTTTCACTCACAGCTTATCAGTTTCGGCAGAGATTTTGCGTAGCGATGACATCGAAGCACCCTAATTTGGCAACATGGGTGCAAAAATCTGATATCGCTTTTGGCATATTGATGAGTCAAAGAAAAATGTCGGTTTGGCTGCTCAATAACGCGATGTAATAAGGCACATTATTCCCTATGATCCAACAGGGAATTGTCTTATGATGGAGAAAACATGATGAATGTGGTCAGAAAACTCAAGCACAGCGCGCCCTTAGTGCGCAAGAAACTGTTGAATCAGTGCACAGAACGCCAAAAATACAAAACCACGCCCAAAACAGTGTGGCGCCGTGGTTTTACGCTTATCCAATTGGTTGTGTCATTGGGTGTGCTGTCCATGTTGGCAACGATGCTGTTCAATGTTTTCAGTGATGGACGGGCCACAGCACGGCACACTCAATGCGATGTGCAATTGAAGACCATTGCGCTGGCATTGGACGCGTATCGTCAGGAATGGCGTAGGTATCCTGCGAGCTTGCAAGAATTAAAAGATAAGCATTACTTGCATGACGAAGGTGCCTTGCACTGCCCGATGGATTTGCGCGAAGACGGCACTTATGGTGACTTTTACGTCATTCGTTCCCCTCGCGACCCTGGAGATTTCCCGACCTTGGTTTGCCCATTTCATGAAAGTAAGGGCAATGCGGGTGAGCAAGTCTTCAAAGACCGCTATACAAGGCAATTTTTAACGCGTCCGGCAAAACTGGAACAAGCCACCGGCGCCACAGTGGAGCGAGCTGGACAAAATCCGATGACTGCTGTTGCGGGCCTCGTTTTGCATGGCGGTGACCGCATTCGCACCACAGCCAGCGGCACAGCAACAATTCGATTTGCGGATAACTCGGCCTCTGAATTGTCAGGCAACGCCGATCTTACAGTGCTGCAATCTTTCGCTTTCGGCACTAACGGCTCAACCTTGTATACGTTGGTGCGTCAATCGCTGGGCACCGTAATCCATCGTGTAAATCATGGCTCCAAGTTTGACGTAGCGACTCCAACGGCTACAGCAGGGGCCTTGGGAACCGTCTTTCAGATTACTATTAATCCCAATGGCACCGGAATGCTTTATGTGATTGAAAGCAAGGTTTATGTCAGCACACTGCGTTCTCATGTTATCATTCCCGAAGGAGAACGAGTTCCTTTAACCGGGGGCGATGACTCAAAAGCGACACCAGCACTTAATCCCAACGACAACGCGCCAAGACCAACGCCAACGCCAGTTCCCACAGCCACGCCGAGACCAACAGCAACACCAACAGCGCGTCCTACAGCCACGCCGAGACCAACGGCAACGCCGAGACCGACACCCACTCCCTGCCGTCCCGGAAATGGAAATAACTCCGGCCCCGGTAATGACCACGGTAACGGTAGCTGCTAAACCAACTTCAATACAGGTGGCTGTTGTGCAGCATTTTGGCAGAAAGGCCCGACTCCTCAGGAGTCGGGCCTTTCTATTGCCGGTTTGTAAAGGCAAATATAGCGATTATAGGCCGCTGTTGTAAAATCACTGTTACTTCGCATCACACAAAATGGATTCACTGCGCAACTTATTCAATACACCGCGCTTGCGCCAAGGTTTGATTATTGGCTTGCTGTGCGGGTTATTTTTGCTTCTAATCCGGCCTATTGGTAGGCTGGAGCCATTAGATCGCGCCGTAATGGATACCATGTTCGAGTTGCGCGGCATTCGTGCTCCTTTCAACAAAATTGTGGTGGTGGCTGCTGATGAAGCAGACGTAGAAAAACTAAAGGGATGGCCTTTTCCGCGTCGCACCTATGCTAAGTTGATTGACCGCTTTCAAAAAGCGGGAGTCAAAACCATTGTATTCGACATTTTGTTTTTGCAGGATGCGCCCAGAGCCGATGATGACATTTTGTTCACGGACGCTTGCAAGCGAGCAGGAAATGTCATTCAGGCCTCGACGTTTCGATTGTCATCACGAGTCAGTTCTCTGCCGTTTGTGCCAACGCGGGTAGGCACCGACTTTCCTGCCGGGTCTCCTTACCGCCGTCTGCCTACCCAATTCAGCTTGCCCTACACGCCTATCAACTGTCAGGCCAGCGTTCGTGGCTCGGCGGCGCGCGCTCCGCTGCTGTCCACTGCCGCCGGTATGGGTCATGTTACCGTCTTTCCGGAATGGGATGGCGCCCTGCGGCGCATTGACCATCTCATTAGCTATTCACAGCCTTCGCCATCAGGCGAAGGTGAACACATCGGACTTTATCCGTCCTTGGCTTTAGCCGCAGCACTGCATTATTGGAATGTGCCTTTGCAAAAAGTAAAGGTGTCGCCTTCTGGTATTTCTGGGGGCAGCGAAATTCGATTCTCCGATTCCACGGGAAAGTTGCACCGCATACCGATGAATCAAGATGGCGAAACTATGATCAACTGGGTCGGCACGAACGAAAATTTTCAACAGATAACCTTTGATCGTGTTTTGAGCGATGCGGGAGGCGCCGACAACCTCTTAGATGAGGAATTGAAAGACAGCGTGGTGCTGGTGGGCATCACGGCACCGGGCGCCTACGAAAAATATCCTACACCCTTTACCCCCAACTTTCCGGCGGTGCTTTTTCAAGCGAATGCACTGGACGACCTTCTCGAAAATCGCGTTATGCGTGAAGCTCCCGGTTGGTGGCAAATTATTTTACTGCTCTTGTTTCCCCTGTTGGCCGGGGCCATTGTAGGCGGGCAAAATGCCAAAATTAACGCCCTTATCTTAAGCGTTATGTGCTTTGGGATTTATACCCTGAGCGGAATGCTGCTCACATGGGCTAATTTGTATGTGCCAGTTGGCACCACGCTTTTGGGTGTCGCGCTAACCTGCACGGCGGCTATAGGCTATCGCCAGATAAACGACGCCACCCAATTGCGCATTGCCGAAGAGCGCTATTCTGTAGCAGTGCGTGGCGCCAATGATGGCTTATGGGATTGGAATTTAATCAGCAACGTGATGTATTTTTCACCGCGCTGGAAAGAAATGATGGGCTGCACCGATGATGAAGTCTCTAACAGCCCCGATGAATGGTTTCGGCGCGTGCATCCCGAAGATATTGGCCCGTTGCGCACAGAATTAAAGCGGCACATCGCCGAGGAAACCGAAAATTTTGAATTCGAATACAGAATGCTGCATAAAAGCGGCACTTACCGTGAAGTTTTGACACGCGGCTTGCGCGTCAAAAGTGCGGAAAGTCGCACTACGCGTATGGCAGGGTCACACACCGACATCACGAATCGCAAACGCGCCGAACGGCAACTGCACCATAATGCTTTTTATGACGGCTTAACCGGCCTTCCCAATCGCGCCTTGTTTATTAACCGCTTGGAACAGGCTGTAGGCCGCGCCCAGCGCCGCGCCGATTATAAATTTGCCGTGCTGTTTTTGGATTTGGATCGTTTTAAAAACATTAACGACAGCTTGGGCCACAGCGCAGGCGACACCTTAATTCGCGAAATGGCTAAACGTATCGCGCTGTGCTTGCGTTTGGGTGACACGCCGGCTCGTTTGGGTGGCGATGAATTTACCATTCTGTTGGACGACATCGAAGATGTGAACCATGCCACTCGCGTGGCCGAAAGATTTCAACAGGAATTATCGCTGCCTGTCACCATTGACGACCATGATATTAATCCATCGATCAGTGTGGGCATTGCGCTTTCGACAACGGGCTACCAAAACGCCCAAGATGTCTTGCGCGACGCCGATATTGCTGTGGCTCGCGCCAAAGCTGGTGGTTCAGGAAGACGCGAGGTTTTCGATACACGAATGCATGAGCGCGCCGTCGCGCTATTGCGTATCGAAAGCGAACTGCGCCGCGCTTTGGAAAAACAAGCATTTGAGGTTTATTATCAAGCATTGGTCAATCTTGAAACCGGAAAACTCGCGGGGTTTGAAGCTCTGGCGCGCTGGCCGCATCCGGCGCGGGGCATGGTTTCTCCCGGCGAATTCATTCCGATTGCCGAAGACACTGGCCTGATTATCCCGATGGATCAATGGGTCATGCGTGAAAGTTGTCGCCAATTTAATGAATGGGAAGCGCAAGCAGGCCGTCGCCTGTCGCTTTTTATGAGCGTCAACCTGTCGAGCAAACAATTTTCGCAGAGCGATCTTGTCGAGCAAATTGCGCAATCGGTGGAAACCGCCAACTTCGAGCCAAATCGCATGAAATTGGAAGTCACCGAAAGTGCCATCATGGACAACACAGAATCAGCCGCCGCCATGCTGTTGCGCTTGCGCGAACTGGGCTTCCAGTTGGCAATTGACGATTTCGGCACCGGTTATTCGTCGCTCTCTTATTTGCACCGTTTTCCGATGGATACCCTTAAAATTGACCGAGCCTTCGTGAAAGCCATGAGTGATCGCGGCGAAGTCGAAATTGTGCGCGCCATCATCACGCTGGGCAAGAATTTTGGTATGACGATTGTAGGCGAAGGCGTGGAAACCGCTGACCAATTGCGCTTGTTGCGTGAGCAAGGCTGTCATCTGGGTCAGGGTTACTTTTTCTCACGGCCCTTGACGGGTGCAGATGCCTATAATTTGATTCAAAGCGATTCGCAATGGTAAACGAAAACGGACACCACTTGGCAGAGTGTTTAAGGCATACTGCAATTGGTTACCCAGAAAGAAGCATAGCGTGAACGATTCTATCCCTTCTAATTCAATTGCTTCAGGCACGCCCTTTGGCTCGCTTGATAACGCTTGCGTAGCGCTTATCAAAAGCCTGTCTACGAATAATCGCTTTTATACACTGGCGCCGCTCGATTCGGGCATCCTTAATGCCGGCACAGTGGAAGACATCCCGCACGACCTGCTGCTGGGCATCGCTTATCCTTGTCTTGAAGATGGCCTCAACGATTTTTGCGTCATTCGCACTGCGTTTGAAACGTTGGATTTATTTCCTGAAGATAAAGAAACCCGCGCCGAACTGCGCGAAATGATTGACGATGCGCGCCGCACGCTCATGCGGCGCTTGATGGAACTGCTCGAACGCATTATCGCACGCAAGGCGCACTTTCTCGGCACCGACTTAGAGCAATTCAAAGGCTGGACGATCAAACTCATTGAGCAAGGCGTTTCGCGCTACGACATTGACACGGCAATGAAAGTCAATGTTTTCTCCTCCGTTGCTTTGGCGGAACAAGCCCAAGGCATCGCTACCTCACCGCGTTATCGCTACGAATTCCACAACAGCGAAAGCGCCGAGCGCATTGCGAGTCTCGAAGGCCGCGATTTTTTAGTGGCTTTGTTTGCCGATGTGCTGGATAGCGTTCTCGAAGACGACAATTACGCCAACCGCTACGCCTTCGACAAGCATATTTTTCAGCAATTCATCGCTATGCTCTTTGTGGCCTATTCAGCCACGGATGCGGTTTTCTATGGCACGCACAAAGACGATTATGGGGTCAGCGCCGATAGAAACATGGAAAACACGCCGCTTTATCGCGCTGTCAACATCGAACTGCGCCATTTAGCGGGTCTGAGCCTGCCACGCGAAGAAAAAGCGTCGCATCTGGAAGATAACTGGGAATCTATCGCTTTAGCCGAAATCGCCGCGCGCGAAGGGCTTGATGAAAATCGCCAAGGCGCCCCGCTACCGTATCACGTTTTGCGCGTCCAGCCAGCAGCGGCCAACGACGAAACAATTTTGGCTCCCATTGCCTCCATTTGCGCCATCGCCCACCAACTCCACAAACGCGACCATAGCAACGAACTGGCGCGTGTGCTGCTCTCCGAAGCCTCACGTTTGGTGCAGGAATTAAAAATGATGGGCACCCTTTCACCCTTAGCCTACAACCCCGGCGAAGCTGATTTCGACGACAAATAATTAGCTCACTTTGTCCTGCGTATGGATGTCATGGTCGTCATATGAGCCTCATATGACGACCATATGAACCTCATATGACGACCATATGAGCCTCATATGACGACCATATGAGCCTCATATGACGACCATATGAGCCTCATATGACGACCATACGAGCCTCATATGACGACCATATGAACCTCATATGACGACCATATGAGCCTCATATGACGACCATATGGTCGTTAGGATAGGGCAAAGTTACGGCAGCAAGGAGTTATCTCCGTCACTCAAATAGCGCGCTCAAACTGTCGCCGGTGTGGATGCGTTTAATCGCTTCGCCGAAAAGCGGCGCGACGGAGAGGACATTTAATTTTTCGATGCGCTTTTCGGCAGGCACCGCGACTGTATTAGTAACGGTCACCTGCCTAATCGGACTTTTTTCGAGGCGTTCGATGGCCGGGCCGCATAAAACGCCATGCGTGGCGGCGGCGTAGACCTCATTGGCGCCGTATTCGAGCAGCACTTTAGCGGTGTTGACGGTAGTGGACGCGGCGGCGATTTCGTCGTCCACAATCAAACAGTTCTTGCCGCGCACATCACCCACCACGGCAGTCGCTTCGGTTTCGGTGTCGCTGATGCGGCGCTTATCTACAAAAGCCAGCGGCGCCCGCAAATTTTGCGCGAAATCACCGGCGCGTTTGGCGTGTCCGGCATCCGGCGCGACGACGACCAAGTTTTCCACTCCGATTTTCTGAAAATGCCGCGAAAGAATCGGCGTGGCGACCAAATGATCGGTGGGCACGCTGAAAAAACCATGCACTTGCGGCGCGTGCAAAGTCATCGTCAGAACGCGATTGGCACCTGCTGTGACCAGTAAATCGGCCATCAAACGGCCCGCGATGGAAATGCGCGGCGCGTCTTTTTTGTCGCTGCGCGCATACGAATAATAGGGAATCACCGCCGTAATGCGCCGCGCCGAGGCACTGCGCAACGCATCAATCAGAATCAAGAGTTCCATGATGTTTTCATGCACCGGCGAGCCGAACGGCTGAATCACATAACAATCGCTTTCGCGCACGTTATCTTGAATCTGCACGAAGATGTTTTCATTGGAAAAGCGATTGATTTCCACCGAGGCCAAAGGCTCGCCCAAATAATCGCAAATCTCTTGTGCCAGTTGCGGATTGCCGTTGCCGCCCAAAATTTTCAATCCCCAGTTACGAGGCCCCAAGACGCTCATTATTTACCCTTTTGCCGTTAATTCCGCCTTGCAGTATGCCATTGCTAAGGCACTTTTTGTCCGCGCGCGTTATATTGTCCTACGAAACCCCACAGGAGCAAACCAATGAGTCAATTAAAAGTTGCCGTCATCGGCACCGGACGCCGCAAAGAAAAGAAAGACGCGATGGGCTACGCAATGGCCTACGAACACGCCGACGCGTATCAAGCGTTGGAAAGTTGCAAAATCGTCGCTTGCGCCGACATCGTCGAGGAAAACGCCCAGAACTTCGCCGACAAATACGGCGGCGCGGTGTTTACCGATTACAAAACGATGTTAGCCGAAGCCGCGCCCGATATGGTTTCGATTTGCACTTGGATGCATTTGCACGAGCCGATGGTTTTGGACGCGATTGGAGCGGGCGTCAAAGCCATTCACTGCGAAAAGCCGATGGCCGATTCGTGGGGCGGCGCCAAGCGCATGGCTCAAGCGGCCAAAGACGCCGGTGTGCAACTGACTTTTAACCATCAACGACGCTACGGCGCGCCTTATGTGATGGCGAAACAAATGCTTGAGGCCGGCGAGATCGGCGAGGTGATGCGCCACGAAGTCGAATGCGGCAATATCTACGATTCGGGCACGCACTGGATAGATATGCTGTCGTTTTTCAACGGCGAAGTGCCCGCCAAATGGGTGCTGGGCCAAATTGATTATCGCAAGGAAAGTTTGGTTTTCGGCGCGCATTGCGAAAATCAGCAAGTGGTTCTCACCGAATACGAAAACGGCGTTCCGGCACTGATTATGACCGGCGTGGACAAGAAAATTGTCGGCGCGTTCAACAAAATCATCGGCACCAAGGGTTTAATGCTCATCGGCGTGCATGGCGGCGCGCCGCTGTGCATTCGTCGCAACGGCGAAACCGATTGGACGGATATTGATACGAACGGCGAAAGCATTCACGGCCCCGGCTTCATCCAACGCGCCATTGCGGACGTGGTAAATTGCCTGCAAAGCGGCAAAAAGTGCCAGTTGGACGCGCAAAATGCTTTAATCGCCACCGAAATCATCTTCGGCGCCTATGAAAGCAGCCGTCGCCGGGGCCGCGTTGATTTTCCACTTGACATCGAAGACAATCCGCTGCGCAGCATGGTTGAAAGCGGCGATTTGAAGCCCGAAAAAGAGTGATGTGTCGCTAAAATCTGTTTTTGGCGACACGTTTTGTTGATATGTCGCCGCCAACGACATAAAATCAAAACGTGTCGCTAAAAACGCAAAATGAAAACATGAGCGCTTTCCAATGGCAAGCGCAACGACCTTATAATTCGTTGCCGAGTTTGCCGCCAGCGCAAGACCTCGAAACCAAAGCAGTTTTGCGGGCTTGCATCACAGCGCGCGCTGCTTTGGGCGAGTTGAAACAAGCAGCGGAACTGATTCCCAATCAGGCGATTTTGATCAACACCTTGCCTTTGTTGGAAGCGCAGGCCAGTTCGGAAATCGAAAACATCGTGACGACAACGGATCGTTTATTTCGCCATTTGGGACATCAGGAACAAAGCGACCCGGCGACCAAAGAAGCGTTGCGTTACAGCCAAGCGCTTTTGGAAGGCTTTCGCACTTTGCGCGACTTGCCGATTCATACGGGGATAGCAGAAAGCGTTTGCAGCCGTATTCGGGGCGTTGATATGCGCGTGCGTCGTGTGCCCGGCACACGTTTAGAAAACGAGTCCAGTGGCGAGGTAATTTATACGCCACCCGAAGGCGAATCGCTTTTGAGAGATTTGCTGGCGAACTGGGAGAAATTTTTAAACGAAGCGCAATTAGACCCGCTGATTCGTATGGCGGCGGCGCATTATCAATTTGAGGCGATTCATCCCTTCACCGACGGCAATGGGCGCACAGGTCGGGTATTGAACAGCCTGTTTTTAATTCAAGAAAATCTGCTGACCTTGCCGATTCTTTACCTGAGCCGCTTTATCATTCGTCACAAAAATGATTATTACCGCTTGCTTTTGGGCGTGACTGCGGCGCAACAATGGGAAGAGTGGGTGATTTTCTTGATTCACGGCGTAGAGGACACCGCGCGTTGGACAACAGATAAAATCGCTGCTATTCGCGCCTTAGCATCTCACACCACAAATTATGTGCGTGATGCAGCACCGGGAATTTATAGTCATGAGTTGGTAAATTTGATTTTCGAGCGACCTTACTGCCGCATCAGCGATTTGGAAGCGGCGGGCATCGCCAAAAGGCAGGCTGCTTCACGCTACTTGAAAAAACTGGTCGAAATTGGCGTCGTGGAAGAAAAGCAGTTCGGCAAAGAGAAATTGTTTCTGCATCCCAAATTTCTTCGTTTGCTGACACGCAGCCACAACGATTTCAGCGACTATGTGGCCTAATTCGTTTTGCCTGCTTTGCCATCAGCTTCGGGGCCGCGTTGATTTGCCGCTCGACATCGAAGACAATCCGCTGCGCAGCATGGTTAAAAACGGCGATTTAAAGCCGGAAAAATAGGGATGTAGGGCTTTCTGGCGATGCCGCTTGTGGTATGTTATTTGAGATAAAGCGTGCGCAAATTTAGGCACGCCACTTCTATGAATTCATCGAACGAATCAAAGCCGCCGGTCAAAGAATATGGCATTGACTTGTCTTACTTGCAAAAACCGGCGCGCCCGCAAGGACCATTTTTGCGCTGGCTTTTAGAAGGCCACGCGCCGCAGGGTGAAAGCTCACACCGAGCCGTCTCTGCGCATCCGGTCCATCATACACAGCCGTGGCACAAGGTTATGTGTCTGACCGGCGTGGATTATTTTTCGACGCTTGGCTATCAACCCGGCATTGCGGCTTTGGCAGCCGGTGCGCTTTCGCCGATTGCCACTTTTATCTTGGTTTTGCTGACGCTTTTCGGCGCGCTGCCGATGTATAAACGCGTTGCCGCAGAAAGTCCGCATGGCGAAGGCTCGATTGCCATGCTGGAGCGCTTGATGTCGCACTGGAACAGCAAATTGTTTGTTTTGTGCTTGCTTGGTTTCGTGGCAACCGATTTCATTATTACCATCACGCTTTCGGCAGCCGATGCGACGGCCCACATTGTTGAAAACCCGTTCACGCCCCATTTTATGCATGGTCATAACGTAGGCATCACGCTGTTTTTGGTCATTCTTCTCAGCGCGGTTTTTCTCAAGGGATTCAAGGAAGCGATGGGCATTGCCGTCTTTTTAGTTGTGATTTATTTGCTGCTGAATACTATTGTGTTGGGTGTCAGCGTGTATCACGTTTTAACTGAACCCCAACACATTCCCGATTGGAAAGAAGCACTATTCAAAAGTCACGGCAATCCCTTGGCGATGTTAGCGGCCTCGCTGCTGCTATTTCCCAAATTAGCGCTGGGAATGTCGGGGTTTGAAACGGGCGTTGTGGTAATGCCGCTGGTGCAAGGTGCCCCCGACGACACACCAGAAAAACCCACCGGACGCATTCGCAATACGCAAAAGCTGCTGACCGTCGCGGCTTTAATCATGAGCGTTTTCCTGATGCTCAGTAGCTTTTGCACTACCGTTCTGATTCCCGCGCACGAGTTTCAAGCCGCCACAGAATCCGCGCCCGCCGGAGCCGCCAACGGGCGCGCTTTGGCTTATCTGGCGCACCGTTATTTGGGCGACGGGTTTGGCACAGCGTATGACGTTAGCACAGTGTTGATTTTATGGTTCGCGGGCGCATCGGCGATGGCGGGCCTTTTGAATGTGGTGCCGCGCTATTTGCCGCGCTATGGGATGGCGCCCGAATGGGCACGCGCCAACCGGCCTTTGGTGCTGATTTTCACGGCGATTGCGTTTTTTGTCACGATACATTTCAATGCCGACGTGGATAAACAGGGCGGCGCCTATGCGACGGGCGTTTTGGTGTTGATGACTTCGGCGGCCATCGCCGTGGCTTTGGCAGCGCGCACCCAGAAAAATAAGGGCGCAACGATCATGTTTTCGATCATTACGCTGGTTTTTCTTTATACCACTGTTGTCAACGTCATCGAACGGCCCGATGGTTTGATAATCGCCAGCTTTTTTATTAGCGTTATCGTTTTTGTGTCGTTTCTGTCGCGCTTCATGCGCACCACGGAATTGCGCGTTGACCGCATTGTTTTAGATAAAACGGCGCAGATGTTCATTGATGAAGTCGCGCACCGCGAAGTGCGCATCATCGCTAATAAGCGTCAAGCCGGTGACCCGCGCGAATATGCGCTCAAAGAAGACCGCCAGCGCGAAGACAGTCACATTCCCGCTGCCTTTCCGATCTTATTTTTAGAAGTCGAAGTAATGGATGCCTCGGAATTTTCCAGCATATTGCACATCGAAGGCGTGGATGTAGAAGGCTATCGCGTTTTGCGCGCACAAAGCGCTTCTGTGCCCAACGCCATCGCCGCGTTTTTGCTCTACCTGCGTGATACAACAGACAAGCGTTCGCACGCCTATTTTAACTGGAGCGAAGGCAATCCCGTCGTTTTCATGCTGCGCTATTTGCTTTTCGGCGAAGGCGACACCGCGCCCGTTACCCGCGAAGTTTTGCGCAAAGCCGAACCCGATGTCGCGCGTCGTCCGATGATTCATGTAGACGGATAAAAGCAGACACGGCGATTGAAAAATGCCTCCGACGCCGTCGGAAGCACTTTAGAAGAGGGAAAAAATGCCTCCGACACCGTCGGAAGCACTTTAGAAGAGGGGAAAAGTCGTGGCGCGGCCGGCGGCAGGGGGTGGTGGGAGGAGTAAATTGGGGGGGGAGGGGGGCGGGCGCTGTGTGTAAATGAATTTTTTTG
>JANMKN010000036.1:0-2842 GCA_031372065.1 Abditibacteriaceae bacterium
GGACGCCCCGAAAAATTATAAACGGGCAACAACGTAATACGCCAGACACCCCTCTCCCCAGCGAAGCGTTCGGGGGAGAGGGGACGGGGGTGAGGGGCTGTGGGACGGAGTGAGGGGACTTAAAACATCATGAACATCAATTTTTCCAATCGCAGAGAGTTCTTGAAGCAATTCGGCATGGGTTTGGGCGGCATCGCCTTGGCGGAATTGCTCGGCAAGGAAGCAGGGGCGGCCTCGGCCACGCCCGCCGCGCCTAATGGCGACGAAATTTTGGCAGCGCTGCCGCATTTTGCGCCCAAGGCCAAGAGAATTATCTATTTGTTCATGTCGGGCGGGCCGTCGCAGCTTGATTTATTGGATTACAAGCCGGAATTAATCAAGCACAACGGCGAACAATTGCCCGATTCGGTGCGCGGCGGGCAGCGTTTGACCGGAATGTCGGGCAATCAGTCGTCCATTCCGATGGTCGGCACGCCATTTAAATTCGCGCAGGCGGGAAAATCGGGCGCGTGGATCAGCGAATTGCTGCCGCACACCGCAAAAATCGCCGACGACTTGTGTATTGTGCGTTCGATGCAGACCGAAGCGATTAATCATGGGCCGGGAGTGACGTTTTTGCAAACAGGATCGCAAATCGCCGGGCGTCCGAGCTTTGGTTCGTGGCTTTCTTACGGTTTGGGGCAGGAAAATGCCAATCTTCCGGCCTTTGTGGTGCTGATTACCAAAGACAAAGGCGGTCAACCCTTGGGCGCACACCTGTGGGGCAGCGGATTTCTGCCGTCCAAGCATCAAGGCGTCTTATTTCGCGCCGCGCAGGACGCGGTTTTGTATTTAAATAACCCCGATGGTGTGTCAGAACAATCGCGCCGCTTGCTTTTGGAGCGCTTAAAGGAGTTGCACCAGCATCAATTGGCGGGCACGCCGGACGCTGAGATTCAAGGACGCATTGACAACTACGAAATGGCGTTCAAAATGCAGTTTTCGATTCCCGAAGTGACCGATTTATCGGACGAAAGCGCCGCGACTTTGGAATCTTACGGGCCAGATGTGCAAAAACCCGGCACTTTCGCCGCGAATTGTCTGCTGGCGCGGCGTCTGGCCGAAAAGGGCGTGCGTTTTATTCAACTTTATCATCAAGATTGGGATCATCACGGCGGTTTGCCGGGCGCATTGCCGGGCATTTGCCGCGAAACCGACCAACCGGCAGCAGCGCTCGTTGCCGACTTGAAGCAAAGAGGCTTGCTGGACGACACATTAGTCATTTGGGGCGGCGAATTTGGCCGCACCAACTATTGTCAGGGCAAGATTCAATCGAATTTTGGCCGCGACCACCATCCAAGATGCTTCAGCCTGTGGATGGCTGGCGGCGGCATCAAACCGGGGAGTGTTTACGGCGAAACAGACGACTTGGGTTACAACGTAGCGAACAATCCCGTCCCCGTTCACGATTTCCACGCCACCCTTTTGCATCTTTTGGGCGTAGATCACGAACGCCTCACCTACAAATTCCAAGGCCGTCGCTACCGCTTGACTGATGTGTCGGGCAATGTCGTGAAAGAATTGCTGGCGTAGGGGTTGAAAAGCTATGTTACAAGCAACTTGGCCGGAAATTTTAGCTTCGCCCGATGAAACTTACGAAGAAGGTTTGCGCTTTTTTCGCGGAAAGGGTTTGATGAACGAGACAATTAAGCGTCTTGCTGCCGACTTAGAGGCGGCGGGCATAGATTACACCGTCATTGGAGCCATCGCGCTGAATCGTCATGGCTTTCGGCGCTTCACAGAAGACATAGATATTCTGCTTTCGCCTGCCGGTTTGGAAAAATTCCACGAAAAGTGCGTGGGACGCGGCTATCGTCCGGCTTTTGAGGGCGCGCGGCGCAAATTTCGCGCGACAAACGCCAATGTGCCGCTGGAAATTGTGGTTTCAGGCGAATATCCCGGCGATGGCAAGCCCAAAGACGTGCAATTTCCGCAGCCGCAGGACGCGTTTATCCTCATTGACGGCGTAAAAACGTTGCCTTTGGAAACTTTAATCGAACTCAAGATCGCTTCGGGCTTAACCGGCGCCGGACGCTTAAAAGACTTAGCCGATGTGCAGGAACTGATTCGCATAAAACGCCTGCCGGCGTCGTTCGCCGACCAATTATCGCCCTATGTGCGTGATAAATTCAAAGAGTTGCAACTTGATGTGGCGCCAACTTTTGAAGATTCAGAGGCTGTTTAAATGCAAAATAGTTGCAACTTCGTCGCTTGTTCAATCTCAAAAGGTGCCGCTATGAAATTGTCATCTCTTTTACTGTCGTTATTGTTGGCCGCGCCGCTTTTGGCGGCAGAAGAAGCACCGAAACCGAATGAAATTGTGGCCTTGGATGCAGAAAAGGCCGGACCGGACTTCGCGGTGCAGGGCGAATACGAAGGCGAAGTCGTGCGCGAGGGCAAAGCCGAGAAATATGCGGCGCAAATCGCGGCTTTGGGTGAAGGAAAGTTCCACGCCGTCTTTCTAAGCGGCGGTTTGCCGGGCGCCGGATGGGACAAGAAGAATCTCATTCAAATAGACGGCAAAAACGAAGGCGATAAAACCGTGTTTACGGGCAAAGATTTCTCCGCCGAGATCAAAGGCGACACGCTCACCGGCGCGCATCCGCCGCAGGAAACGTTTTCGTTGAAAAAAGTCGTGCGTCGCAGCCCGACCGAAGGCCAAAAAGTGCCCGAAGGCGCGATAGTTTTGTTCGATGGCACCAATACCGATGCCTTTGAGCGCGGTTTGATGGACAAACAAGGCCGCTTGATTACCGATTTGCCCAAAGAATATCAAAACGACGGCTTTATTAGTGGCCGTGAT
>JANMKN010000060.1:0-4840 GCA_031372065.1 Abditibacteriaceae bacterium
GCCGACGCCTTCCGCGCCAATTTCGAGCGTAGCGTTTTCATCCACCGATAATTCGCCGGGTTCGCCGTTCAACTCATATTGCACGCGCAAACGTTTGGCGTGTCCCGAAGTCGGGTCGCCGAAGTTATCGTTGGTGGCATCAATCTTCAAATGAACGCCGTCCACCGCTTCGCGCACTTTGTCGGTGACATCAGCGCCGCCTGCGCCATCCGTCGCTTCAAACATCGCTTTAAAGATTTCCAATTTCGGCGCGGCGGCGGTTGCCGCGTTCGCCGAGGGCGGGACAGTCACGCTAACAAAGTGTTCGCGCGGCGCCGGTTTGCGAAAGACGACAAAAACCGAACCGGACGGGTCGAAACGCAGCGGAATTGTGGTGCGCCCGTTTTCGATGCGATAAACCGGCGCGGCTTCCCTCGCACCCGAATCGGCGTGCCATAGTTCCGGCATTTTGTCGCTGACGCGAAAGGTGCATTCGGTTTCCACGGCGATATTGCGGGCGTTGGCGACAAAATAAATATCGCTGCCCGCCGCCACGCGATGAATATAATTGACCCGCGCGCCTTTTTTGCCCGCTTCAAAATCGGGCGGCGCTTGCAAGTTGAAAAGAACCTTTTCCAAACTGCGACCCCAAACGATTTTGCCCTTGCCGAGATTATGTTCCACGATATTTTTGCCGTCGGTGTTGGCCCAAATTTCATCGGCGAGTTGCTGCACCTCGGCGTCGCATTGCGGATATTTTTCCATGCTCGGTGAACGCTGCGGCTTGGGGCCGACCACTGTCGCCCCCGCCATAATCAGCGCGCGAATTTTGCGCAGCATTTGCGGCGTCATGGTATTATCGGGCGGCAAAACCAAAACGCGATAACTGGCGCCGTGCGGCAACATCAAGCGATTATTTTTCACCGTCAGCAAGCGCAAAATCGCATCGGCGCCGATGCCGTCGTAATCGTAGCCTTTGGGCATGGCCGGATTGCCCGCGCGCAGGCTATTCGGCGCATTTTCGCCCGACGAATACAACACATCGCCGACGAAATTGCCTTGCTGCAACAAAAATTGGCAGCGCGCCACATATTTCAGCCACTCGCTTTGCGGCTCCCACAAAGTGTTGGTGCGCTCGAAGTGCATTCCCCACTGCCCCATCGTCATGCCGGGAAAGCGATGGAGCCAAGGCTGCATGGCATAGCGGTGAAAAATGTAGCGATTGATGCCCATGCAAAACACTTGATCGCCCAGCGATTTTAGCGAATACGGATCGTTCGTCCACTTGCCCCGCTCCGGCGCAGCCGTAAACGATTCGGCGCCGACGACTTGCCGCCCATAAACGTGCGCCACCGACGAAGCCACTTTGGTTGACCCCTCTGCACCGCCGCCGACCCAAAATTCGCCCATCGGAATATCGCCCGCGCCGCCCGCCGTGAGGTCTTCAAACGGCCCGTCGCCGTATGGTTCAACCGACATTTTCATGCCGTTTTTATGACACAATTCGGCGAAGTGCCCGAAATAATTTTCGGCCATCAAATCGGCGATGGTGCGGCGAATATCCCACAAAACGCGCTCGGTCACAGCCGTGTTATCAACCACGCGTCCGGTGAAAACCGGCAGGTATTTTAAGAGGTCATAGCCGCGCCGCTTCGCAAATTCTTGGCGAAATAGCGGCGTCCAGTTTTGATTGTGGACTTCGTAAGAATCCACCAGCGAATTGTTGAGCGTCTTGCCCGCCAGCGGCCCGATGTCGTCCAAAACTGGCTGCAAAGCGCTTTTCCAATGCGCATCTAAGGCGGTTTTCGAAAGTTTGTCCACTTCCGGCCCGGTGCCTTCGGGCGGCGCCGGATGATTGGTTTTGCCCGTCGGCGTATGACCAATGCGCAGAATCGTCCAATTGCCCGTTGGCGCATCCCACGACAACTTGCCGCCTTTGAAATTAGCCGTCAAATCCACGATTTTATCGCGCACAATGGCACTTCCGGCAGGCGCTTCCGGCCCTGTTGCCGGTTCGATGTTTTCGCCGCGCTCGTAAGCCGCTTTGCCGCCTAAATTGCTAATGCGAAACTCTTTTTCCGGCGTGGGAAACGCCAAAATCGCAATATCTTCGTAGAAATTCAGCTTGGTATCGGGCTGTGGCAAGGCTTCTTCGATTTTGCGTCCGCCCGTGATTTGCTTTTCGCTCGTCGTAACGAATTGCATAGCGTGTTCGGGCGTGTTCCACGGCCCACCGCTACTGCTCCAACCAGCGCAATTATGAATGCACAATTCAAGGCCGAGGCGATTCGCTTCGGTCACGGCGTGCTTAATCATGCCGCGCCATTCGGGTGACATGAATTTCACCGGCCCGGCAGGAATCGCTTCGGACACGTTGAAAATCTGTGCGCCACCAACTCCTACGCGTTTCATCGCTTCCAAATCGGCAGTGATGCCTTCCTTGGTGACATTGCCCATCATCCAATGCCACCAAGTGTGCGGCTTGGCCGAATCCGGCGGCGTTTGAAATCCGCTTTCCAAAGCATCCGGCGCCGCGTGGGCCATTCCAGCAAACAACAACGAAGCGAAAAGAAGTTTTTTCATGGTGTTTTTATCAGCCGCTAATCTTTGATACGAAAAAACAGCGCGAAAACGACGCCATTTTTAGAAAGTCGCGTCGTTTTCGCGCCGTTTTGGCGCATCGAAGATTAGCGATTTATTTTTGCGTGGCATGGTGGCCAGTTTCGTAGTGTTCTTTCAGCAAATCTTCGCCGAAATCGTGGTCGAAATCGCGCCAGACGGCATGGACATGATTGGCGCCGTTTTGCGTGTTATCCAGTTCCAAAACGAAAGTGGGGCCTTGCACGCGATAATAGTGGCCGATGCCCGGCTTCAAAGCACCGGCCCATGCGAAATAAATTTTGTCCAGTCCGGCTTTTTCGATTTTTGTCCAATCTTCAGCGGCCAATTCGGGGCGCACGCGGTCAATGTATTCGTGAATCAGCTTCAACAAAATCGCTTTTTGCGCTTTGTTCATGCGATTTTGCGCCAAGCCTTCGGGCTTCGTCCAATCATTGCGACCCGGCACGTTGAGAATGTCGGACGGCGCTGTTTTCATGACAACGGCGATTTTTTGCTGCTCGGCAGAAAGCGCATTGACCAGTTCAAAACCGAGGTCTTCTTCGCGCGATAAAACGCGCATTCCGCTACGCGGGCCGCTTTTGACTTCACCCGGATTGCTGCCCAAAAATGACGGCGTGGTGGAAGTAATCAAGCCGTCGGCAGTGGTGAAATTGAGCGAAACATGGTGGCCTTCGACGCGCCAACCCCAAATGTCCTTGCTGCCGGGCATGCCGAAAATCGAAATGTAATACAGTTCGGAGTCGCGCGTCGGGCCTTTGCCCGCTTCGAGTTCTTTAAGAATCTCATCCAAACTCATAATCGAAACAGTTTTGCCGTAACCTTGCGCACTTAACCCGCTGGAAAGCAGCGCGTGCGCCAAAAGGCGCTGCGACGGCGAGAGTTCCTTAAATGTGATGCCTTTGCGGTCACGCGGGATGTAATGCCAATTTTTGCGCTCGGCATCATCCATTTTAAACGTCGCTTTGGTTTTCTGTTCAGTCGAAAGCGATGCTAAAAAATTGTTGGCGGCAGTCGCCATGTCTTTGACGGATTCGTGCGCAAAAGCGGAAAGCGGAAAGTTCATAAGCGCGAGAAAAACAAGCAGTTTTTTCATGTTTTCAAAATTTAAATAGAACGCGAATTACGCAAATTTCCGGGAATTTACGCAAATTTTCAAAAGAGATTTGCGTGAATTCGCGTTCTATTGCATTATTTCGCTCCGATGCAAACGACTTCTTTCATGCTGCGATGGAACAATTTGCCATCGGAATACGAAATTGAATTCAAACTCCACGTTTGCCCTGCCGGGCCGAGATCGTTGACAGCAAGCAGCGCTTTTTCATCAAAAACGGGAGCGTTGCCATCAATTACATATGTCACGCCGAGCATGGTGGTAAAGAAGATTTTACCGCCAACCGCTGTCGGTGTGCCGTTGAAATTCCAATACCAGCCGTCGCGCTTGCTGCGCGCATCGCCTGCCACATCCACGCCGCGCGAATTGAGTGTTGAAGAACTTTGCGCTTTGTGCCAGATCATTTCGTCTGGTTTGCCGTTTTCGCGCAACACTTGAACCGGCACCTCAAGATATTCGACTTTGCCGCTTTCAACGTTGACGCGCCCAATGCTATAGGCCGGACCGCGCTTGGCGCCCGCATCTGTAAAACAAGTGAAATAATGATACGACCCAACGACGATGTTGGAAAACAACGCGGTCATGACATTAATCGGCGGCGTCAGGTTTTTCAAGTTGACATCGGTTTGCACAATGTATTTTTTTGCCTCTTCATCGTAAGTGCGCAAATCCGCTTTTTCCGTCAGCGATTGCGTGCGCAAAAGCTGGCCGGTTTTTAGATCCAAAACGCGATGTTCGCCTTCCGTTTCGCCCAGCCAATACGCCTGTTTTTGATCAAAATGCATCACATAAAGCGCGTGCGCGGGTGTTTCGTAGCGCCACAAAGTTTTGCCCGCGTTGCCATGCCCAAGGGAAGTCAGGCTCAAGCCTTCGGGACGTTCGGGCACATCATGATGGCCACCGCGTCCCTGCAAAACCACCGGCGTGCCATCGGCCAAAGTGCCCATCATCGGCGTGTTGTAATGCGTGAGCGCATCGTCGGCCACCCACATGGTTTTGCCGCTGGCTTTATCTAAAGCGCGCAGATAATTCCACGGGTCTTTTTCGCGCTTCGGGTCGTCCGCGTCGCGCGGCTCCATATTAAGAACCGTTTCGCCCACCGAATCCAGAAGCTGGAGCGTTTCGGCA
>JANMKN010000145.1:0-2367 GCA_031372065.1 Abditibacteriaceae bacterium
CACGGCAACGCGCCGGTTGTTGTTACGGCGTTTGCGGGTTGGGTTGGAGATACTCCGAGATGCCGGTTGTCCTTTTGTGTTACTCGATGGAAGTTTCACGACAACGAAGCTCGCACCTGCCGATGTGGATGGGTGCTGGGAGTGGCAGCAGGGTGTGGACTTGACTAAGTTGGATCGCATTTTTCTTTTGCTGGACGCCGGAGATCGGGCCCGTCAAAAAGCGCGCTACGGCACGGACTTTTTCATCGCGGACATGATCGAAGCGGGCAGCGGTCAACCGTTCGCGGAGTTTTTTCAGGTGGGACGCAATGGCGAGCGCAGAGGCGTCGTGCGCCTTAATCTTGATCGGTTATAAAAGCGGTTATAAAAGGGACGACCATGATTCAGAATGAGCGACAATATGAAATAACGAAGAATAAGTTAGGCGATTTGCAGCGTTCTCTGGAGGAAAAGCGCGCCCAGACCCGGCCCGACAGGGTGCCGGAGATGGTCTGGCGCGGCCATCAGAATGGCATTATAGCGCTCATTAGTGACTTGCAATCGGAGTTGGACGAATACGAAAAATTGAAAACGGGCCGGGTGCGGGCCTTGCCGTTGGAATCGGTGTTGAGTGATTTGCCGAGTGCTTTAGTGCGGGCGCGCATCGCGCGCGGCTGGACACACAAGGATTTGGCACAAGCGCTGGGCACCACTGAGCAGCAGGTGCAGAAGGATGAGAGCGGCGGTTATGCACGGGCCAACTTGGAACGGTTGCAGCGCGTCGCCACAGCTTTGGGCATTGAGATCGCTGGCCGGGTGCGATTGGGGCGAGCGGCACGCCAACGCCGTGCCTAATTTGTATGGCCTAACATTCGTTTGAGAGATTTGCGAATTGCCGACGAATGCGCCCAAGGTTCGACGCGCCGACAAGACGTTGCGACTGCTGGCGTGTCCAATTGATAAAACGACAAAGAATCGCCATGCCCGGCAGCGGTTAGCTAAACCGAGGGTGCCAAATAATTTCCGAAGATTCCGCGCAAAACGCGGTTTTTCTTTTGTCTCTTTTAAGAATGATAACCTCCTTTATCATTCATTGAGGCAGTGCTACAATAATTAAGAAAGTTGTGACTTTGTGAATTATTCGCCCTCCGCGAGCAAATCGCCGCCGGAGTGAAGCACTTCTTGATACGCCGATGATGCTACGCGTCGCCCCAAACTTTGTTGATTGTTGAAAGGAATGCCACCATGACCAAAGAATCGCTGACTCCCACGGAATCTTTTCTGCCGAACGAAACTTCGCTTGTCGCAGTGAGCAACGCGGCGGGCGGGCCAAACGACGGCGCACTCTTGCCGGTCATCATCGCGCAAAGCGATCCGCACACCGCCAGAAGATTTTTGGAATTCTTCACCGTCACCATTCGCAACCAAAACACGCGGCGCGCTTATGCGCGGGCGGCGGGCAAGTTTCTGGACTACTGCGAAAAGCGCGGCATCATGGACTTGAAGCAGATCGAGCCGATGCTGGTAGCGGCGTTTATCGAAGGCGAAACCAAAGCACAACAAGCGCAAACCGTCAAGCAGGAATTGGCGGCGATTCGGATGCTCTTTGATTATTTGGTGGTGACGCAAGTGCTGCCTTTTAACCCGGCTTCTTCGGTGCGCGGCCCTCGCTATTCGATCAAGAAAGGCAAGACGCCGGTGCTCTCTGGCAGCGAGACGAAACGCCTCTTAGAAAGCATCCCTATATATAAGGATAAGAAAGGCGCGAAGACAGAGGAAAATGAAGACACAAATGAAAACGCAAATGAAGGCACGCGTGAACTCGATTTGATGGGTTTGCGCGACCGGGCGTTGATTGCCTTGATGGTTTATTCCTTTGCGCGCGTCGGCGCGGTGGTCAAGATGAATGTCGGCGATTATTACCGCAACGGGCGGCGGATGTGGCTGCGTTTGCATGAAAAAGGCGGCAAGTTCCATGAGGTGCCGGTGCATCACAGCGCTGAGGAGTATCTGCACGCGTATTTAGAGGCGGCGGGCATTGAAGACCAGAAGAAGACGCCTCTCTTCCGTTCGGTGCGCGGGCGCACGAAAGGTTTCACCGGCAACGCGATGAGCGCCACCGATGCCTTGCGTATGATTAAAAGGCGGGCTTTGGTTGCCGGGCAATTGCCGGAGGGGATTTGCAATCACACTTTTCGCGCCACGGGCATCACGAATTACTTGCAGAACGGCGGCACCATTGAAAATGCCCAAGTGATTGCGGCGCATGAATCACCGCGCACCACCAAACTCTATGACCGGCGCAGCGATGAGATAAGTTTGGATGAGATTGAACGAATTATTCTTTGATTAAGCTGAGTTTGGGGTTTGGGGCGCAACGGAACAGTG
>JANMKN010000146.1:0-22776 GCA_031372065.1 Abditibacteriaceae bacterium
GACCCGCTCGAACGCGTGCGGGTGTTGGAATCGCTGGATCGAATGTCCACCCACAACTCGCGGGCGCGATTGAGGGCGGCCTCACTTTCCATTGAAGGATCAATGACCACGAATTCAGCGGCTTCGTGGTCAATCAATAAATAAAGATTGTTATCCATTGGGCCAACAGGGAAATGCTCAATGGAAAAGTTGAAATTGGTGTCAGTCATAGAGGAAGAGGGCCATCGGCAGGTGGGCCATCGGCAGGTGATACAAGCTATGTTTAGCAGAAAACAAGCGAAATTGCGGTGTTTTTGAGGCGGTTTGCGCGAAAACGATGGTCGCCACGACTGTCCTCCGACAAAACGGCACTCAGGTGAAGTATAATTGCTTTATCAAGTGTCTAAGTTGCCATAAGATTGGGAAATGAAAATGCAGTTCTTGTTTCCCTCCTTTGTGGAGTAGAGGAGGCATCATGCCAGAAAACGACATCCACGACAGTTCTCAACACACAACTCTCGATAGCCCCGTGCAAAATGACTCTCGCGTAACAGAGGTTCCTGTAGCAGAGAGTTTGATTGCCACACCAATCGCAACAACGCCGGACTCCCAACCGGACTCCCAAGAGGCGCTATCAAATAGTGCCATAACCAAAGAAAATGGTGACGCCGCTGACGAATCAAGTGATGAATCAAGTTTTGTCGCTTTGTTAGATGAAACCGCAAACCCCGAACGGGATGCCGCTGAAGCAGTTGCGGCGGAGTCTGGTGAAGATCACGATGCGACGCTGGAAATTGATCATCGGCGGGCGAAGCAATTGTTGGATCGCGCCCTACTATTGTCCGAACGCGGCGATTTGGCCGGTGCGATTTTGGCCTCTCGACAAGCTGTTGCTTTGACGCCCAGCGAGCCATCGGGCTATTCTTTGCTGGGTTTATTGCACGAACGTGCTGGCGACTTGGAAAAAGCGATCAACTCCTATGAAAAAGTGTTGCAACTGGCGCCTCAAAGCACGCTGGAGCGCGACAGTCTTGATCGCCTGAAATCCACTTTGGAATCAGAAAATTCCTCAGTTTTATTCCACTTCGACGACAATGAGCTTTTTGAAGAACCCGCAGCCATCGCATCTCCAGTTGTCGCCGCTGTGGAAGCTCCGGCTCAAGTTGCAGAAACCGCCAGTGTTACAGCAAAACCGATCCCGCAACCCGTTTTAAATTCTGCTCCCAGCGTGCAGACTGCGCTTCCTGACATTAAACCGCTGGCAATGCCTGCAAAAGTCGCGAGTGGGCGTTCGGGCCTGACTCCTTATCCTTCGTTGTCCAGAGCGCAGCAACCTACTTTGCAGTTGTTAATGCGTAAACCGTCCTTTTATTTCAAAGGTGCTCCTATCGTGGCTGCCACGACCGTGGGATTGCTTTTCATGGCGTGGGCCGAAGGTGTTTCGCAAAACAAATATTTGCAAGAAACCCTACCCGGCGCCCCTTCCCGCAGCATGGTGATCAAGACCTCTAATGTCGGCGCCGACGGGGAAACTCAGGGTGATCCAATGCAAGGGCCGGTGCAGTCACCGCAGCAGGCAGTCAATGCGAATGGGGGTGGAATTTTTGGGCAGGGCAATCCCGGCTCATCTCCCACAACATCGGTGGTTTCTCCCGGAGCGCCTGCGCCGCGTGTGAGTGCTAACGGTGGCTCGAACGGTGGTTCAAACGCCACAGCACCGGTTTCGCGCGCAGCAACCGGCGTGCAAGCCTTGCCGCCCGCTATTCCTCAACCCAATGGAGCCGTTGGCGGCTCGACAGGATCAGTTGGCAGCGGTTCTACCGGTGGCTCGAACACATTAGAGACACTTCCCGTTATGCGGCCTCGTGTTCCGGTTACAGAAACGGTGCGTCCCAGCACATCAACCGTGGTGCAAGGCACCGCACCGGCGGCCCCGGCAACGGATACGGGCGGTGGAAACAGCGGCGGCAACTCCAGCCAAGGGGGAATGTTTAACCCGTCAACCTCGCCACGAGGCTACATACGCATTGACCCGGTGCGTCCTGTTAATCCGGTGACTCCGGCGGCGCGTCCCAGCAACGAAGCACGCGCCGCAGAAAATGCCGCCTCCCGTGCCGCAGCGTCGGGGCGAACCAACGAAGTGGTGCCCAGCTTGAATCGCGCCATTGAGCGACAAGCCACAGGCTATACCTATCAGCGTCGTGCGATGGCCTTTATGGGGAATGGGGATTACTCGCGGGCGGCTGACGATTTTCAGTCGGCTATTGCTGCTTATCAAGATCAAATTCGCCAAAACCAAAACGTGGAGGATGCCCGCAATGGCATTCAAACCTGCAAGAGTGGTTTAAATTTGGCCTTATCGAGAATGGGGCGTTAATGACAGCTTCAAGGACAGTCTCAATCGGAACTTTTTGTCGCATGAATTCTTTTTCTTTACCTTTGAAAGTGTTAAGTGCCACTGCGATCATTTCAGTGGCATTTAGTTCGAGTGCAATCGCGGCGAAACGAAAAGCGCCTGTCACAAATGTATCCTCTGCGTCTACTGCCAATATTGTGCAGGTTCAGGCACCAGCAACGCCTACAACGGCGCCGTTGGCGGGCTTGAACTTTCTTATTTTGGCGTTGGATGATATTGATCCGACACAGATAACCCGTCCTGCCGCGCCAGCTACCAGTGGGCCGACTTTGCCTTTGGTGCCAACGGATGGTTTTACCTCGCGAGTAGCGCCGCCCAGTGTTCCCACTGTCTCGATTGTGCCGCGCAAATCCGCAGCTCCGCCGATTCCACCTACCGAAGAGCAACCGGCTCCCGCGCCAGATACAGGCCACCCGCCTGCCAGTATTCGCAGGTTGAAAGGCGATTCGCAGGGCGTAGCGCTTGGCAGCGCTTGGTGGCGTGGTGCGGCGCGTTATGGATTTCAATTTATTGCGACGCCGCGCGAACCCATCCTTAAACCGGGGCCAGAGCCACGTTCGCCCGCTGCCGAAAAAGCGCCGTTGGTGCCCTTTGGGCAACCGCTACCTGCGGGCAATGTGCCCGCACCTGCCGTCACGGGTAGTCCCACTGCAAGCTCTGCTGAAGGCGATAATTTCAGTTCGTTGGCTCCGACTACGCGGATTAGCCGTGCCCAAGGTGCCGCTGTGCCGTTGCGTCGGGCGCTTTTGAAAGCGGGATGCGTAGATGTAATGACAACAGGCGCGGACGGTGCTCCGATTCTGCGCGTGCTGAATAGCCACCGCTTGTCTTTGCGCACCATTCAGATATTGCAAGATGGTATGGGCCAATTGATGGTGGCTGGAAAAACGACGACGAATGATGAAAATGTTCGCAGCCTGATTCGCTCCGCTTCGCGTGTCGGTCAGGCTTTAGGGTATCGTGGCGTTATTGTGGTGGCCTTGTTGCCCCGTGCAGCGGCTAATTCCAATGGCGTTGCCACGCCAACGGTGGAAGCGACTTATGGCGTTGTGATTGCCGATGCCATGCGCGAAAAAGGCGAGCCGCTGGTATTCGACGAAAAGGGCGTTGATGATGGCGCCATGCATGAATCGGCGGCGCTCACCGAACGTGCGATTATTGAAAAAATTGCCGTGGACTGGACGCCAGTGACAGCGGATGAAAAGCGTCAAGCATCGCTGAATTATCTCAATCAGGCGCGTGATTTATTAGCGCAGACTGCGGTGATGCAGGCTAATCCGGCAGAAGCCACACGTTTGCAAAATGAAGCGGTTGACACGCTGAATCAATCGCTGGCTATGGACGTTAATCAAATTGAATCCTACGTCATGCTCGGCGATTTATTGGCCGTAAAAGATGCTTCTGGCGCTGCCAGCGAGTATAATCGCGCGGCCCAATTGAAACCTACCGATGGCAAAGTTTGGACGAAAGTCGCCATTGCTTATACAAAGGGCGGCACTCCCGATTGGCCGCACGCTTTAGAAGCTGCCAAGCGTGCTTTGGCTCTTGGTTATGAAGCCGCTGATTTGCACTTGGCTTACGCCGTCACCCAATGGGGACGAGCTGCGATTTTTCGCCGCTATAATGCCGAAGACCGTGCTGTCGCCGCTGAAACCGATGCCAGAACTCATCTGGATCGCGCCCTTTTGCTGGCGCCGCAGGATGATCCCGGTGTGATGCGTGACATCGCCTCGCAGTTGGTCGCGCAGGGACGCTACAAAGAGGGCGTCAGCGTGTTGGAAAAGATGACGAAACTTTATCCCACCGATAAAGAAATACAGATTCTGCTGGCTCAATCGTTGTTGAACATTCCCAATCAGGAAGAAGGCGCTTTTGGGGCATGGGCCAAGGTGTGGAAGACGCAGAACACCGCGCAGGTCACGCTTGACCCGGCGCAATATGCCTTTATCATTGAAGGTTTTGACCGCAATGTCGCCTCAATTGGCAAAGAAGCGTCGCGATTGGCAAGCGGTGTGGCGCAAGCAGGAGTTCCACGCGAACAGGCTTTGCTGCAAATGATGCGTTTGCGCGATGACCTAAACGTCGCACAGGAGACTATAAAAATCATGGTGCCGCCCACGGCGACGCAGCGCTTGAATCACAACTCGCGTATTTTCGCCATTGATTTGATGTCGCAAGCCTTTGGCAATTACATCATGTTTCTGGAAACGGCGGACACCACGATGTTTAATCGCGCCACTGATTTGCACCGTCAGGCGATGGTCACGTTAAATTTGGTGCGGGCGACAAAGTAGACATTTGCGATTCCCCATCAAAAGCGCGCAGAGTTCACGCTCTGCGCGCTTTTGATTTGCGTAAAAATGACTGTCGCGCTGTTTGTTAAAATGATTGGCAAGCAAATTTGTGGTTTTTCCGAGAAAGAGATTGATTCATGCAGCAGGAGATTGTAACCGACGAAAACATGGCAGGAAACGGCAATAACGGCCAATGCAGCCTTGGTATTCGGCTCTTAAAAGGTCTTGTTTTGTTGGCCGCAGCGACAACCGGCGCGGCGATAGTCACTAACAAACTGATTGCCTTGCGCACGCCGCCGCCCGATGACCGTTTAGGCGGCTTATTTGACCGCTACCCCGGACGATTGGGCGATTTGGCCTATAGTGTCAGCGGCGATGGGCCTGCGGTTTTGCTGTTGCACTCGCTGCATCCCGGCGCTTCGATGGCTGAATGGGAAAATAATTTTGCCGCTTTAGCCGAGCATTTCACGGTTTATGCGTTGGATTTCGTCGGTTGGGGCGCTTCCGACAAGCCCGAAGCCGATTACAACGCACAAGAATACGCCGAACAGATCGAATTTTTCATCGAAGACGTGATAAATGCGCCTTGTGCTGTGGTTGGTTCGGGACAGAGTGGCAATTCTGCCATCTTGGCAGCGGCGCGGCGCCCTGATCTCATCAATAATTTAGTTTTGATTTGTCCGCCCTTGCCCGACCAACCAGAAATTCCGGTGCCCGGCGCGGGACTGGCTGTCGGGAAAACAATGCAACTGCCTGTGGCCGGAACCACGGCTTACAACGTGTTGGTTTCGCGGCGCGCCTTGAGCGAATGGGCGCAGCGTCATTTGTTTTTCGATAAGAATCGCGTAGATGATGCCTTTGTTAATGTTCAACACATCGCTACACATCAGCCCGGCGCGCAACACGCGGCGCGCGCCAGTTGGACAGGCGAATCGGCCTGCAATCCTTTGGCTGAGTGGGAACAATTAGAGATGCCTGCCTTGTTGATTTGGGGGCGTAATGCGCTGCATCCGCCGGTAGACACCGCACCGGAATGGCTCGCGGTGAAACCTGATGCTCATCTCGAAGTGATAAATCAAGCCATGCTGCTGCCGCACGTTGAACATCCGGCACGTTTCAATCAATTAATTACCGAATGGTTGCAACGTGACTAAGCGGATTACTGCATGAATCTGTCGTCTTCGTCTTCTTTTGCGCTGTTGTCTTTGTTCCACGAGGCCGCATTAGCGCTGCATTGTGCCCGCGAGTTGGATGAACTTCTCGAAGTTTTTGTAAGTCATGCCGCGCGCTTGTGTGGTGCCCATCGCGTGCAACTGGTTTTGCATCGCGAAGGCTTTGCCGCTGCTCTTCTGAATGAAATTAAACCCGCTTCGCCGTGGCCCGACGCCGGTTGGCCCGCCAGCAGCGACGATTGGCTTTTTATCGGCGAAGTGCCTGAAAATACCGCTCTGATTGCTCCTCTTTTTTTGCGAAGCCGTCGTGTGGGTGCTGTGCGTGCTGATACCGCAAGTCAGGGCGCCGAAGCAACCTCGCTGCTACTTTCTCATTTATGGGAGCAGGCTGGCGCCGCGCTCGAAAAGGCGCATCTTTTCGATTTGTTGGAAAACGCCAAACGTGAGTGGGAAACGACTTTCGATGGCATGACGGACGGCGTTTACATTTACGATGAGCGCGGCGTCATTTTGCGCGCGAACTTGTCTGTGCAGAATTTGCTGGGTTTGCCGCTGCGGCAGATTGTGGGTCGCAAGCGCCGCGAAGTGATGCAATCGCTGCCGGAATATTTGGAATTGCAAATCGAAAAGCGCATCGAAGACGGCGCGCCGGAACTGGACAGGCGCACGCGTGAATTTCGCTGTTGCGTGCCGGAGCGCATTTTTGTGGAATCGAATTTTGCGCTGCTTGGCGGTGATTTGTCGGATGGCGAAACGCGGCGCGTTTGTATTTTGCAGGACGTGACCGATCAGCGCCTTTTGCAAGAGCAAATTATTCAAACCGAAAAATTGGCCGCACTTGGTGAAATGCTGTCGGGCGTGGCACATGAATTAAACAATCCGTTGGCGACAGTCGTTGGCTATGCGCAGCTTTTGGAAACCGACGACGCGTTGCCCTCACATTTGAAGCGTCAAGTTCACGCCGTGCATCACGAAGGACAGCGCGCCTCGCAGATTGTGCAAAGTTTGCTGAGTTTCTCGCGCCGTTCGACACCCGAAAAAACCAGTCTTGACCTCAACGAAGTCGTGCATTCGGTTCTCGAAATGCGCGCGTTTCAATTGAAAAGCGACAGCGTGACACTACGCGCCGAATGTGCCGATGAATTACCGCTCATATGGGGCGAAATGGCCGGTTTGCAGCAGGTTTTGCTGAACATCGTCAACAACGCGATTCAGGCGATCACGCAGTCGGGGCAGGGCAGCGAGATCTTGATTCGCACCGAAAGCATTCAAGTCGCGGGGCAAAAATTAGTGCGCCTCAGCGTGCGCGATGATGGGCCGGGCATTGCGCCAGAATATCTGCGACGCATTTTCGATCCGTTTTTTACCACCAAAGCGGCGGGGCAGGGCACCGGGTTGGGCATGAGCTTGGCGCATCGCACCATTTCGCATCATGGTGGCACCATCCGCGCCGAAAGCCGACTGGGGCAGGGCGCGACTTTTATTGTGGAAATGCCCGCTGCCGGAAGCGGAATTTTGACGGCCAACACCGCCGATGTGCAACATTCCGCCGCGCCGTCGGCTCATGTTTTGGTGATTGACGACGAAGAACCGATTGTGCTGCTCATCACCGAAATTTTAGCCGAAGACGGCCATCGCGTGACGCAAGCCTACAACGGCGCGCAGGCGCTCGATTGGCTGCTCAAAGAAGAATTTGACCTCATCATCAGCGACGTGCGAATGCCCGCCGTCGGTGGCCCGACCTTCTTCGAGATTCTCCAAACCACGCGCCCCGACCTGCTCGAACGCGTCATTTTCGTGACCGGCGACACCGTTTCATCTTCCACGCGCTCGTTTCTCGAAAAAACCGGACGCCCCGTCTTAGCCAAACCCTTTGAACCCGAACGCCTGCGCCGCATGGCCAACCAAAACCTGCGCGCCACCGCCCGCTAAAACCGCGTAAAAGCCGCAGATTGTCTGTTTTTGGTGTGAGACAAGCCGTTATCGCTATCTCACCGGTTGTTTTTCGAGGCGCGCACCCTGTTTTTCGTATCTAACTGCCTGTTTTTGAATAGTGACCGCTTGTTTTCGCTATCTGTCACCTTGTTTTTAGAATGTGACAAGCCGTTTTTAGATGCTGACCGTCTGTTTTTCGTATCTCTCCGTCTGTTTTCGCAATCTGCCGACCTGTTTTTGCTATCTCACCAACCGTTTTTGGATGCTGACAAGCTGTTTTTTGAATCGCGCCAGTTGTTTTTCGGATGTATTCAGTGCGTTTTGAAGTGCGCTATTGCTTTTGCATAACAACAATATATTCGTTGCTCATGGTTACATCAACCACGCCCGCAGCGTTCGACGGACTGTTTTTTAAAGGCATACGCTTATTAGGAATTGAGCGCACAAAGGTGTTTACATGAGCAAAACCACGAGACTCGAAAGCACACCGCACAGCGTTATCTGTTGGCAGAACCACACCTTTGACTTTCCGATTGCCAACGACATAGCAAGCGTAACCTCTATGCCGAATAACGTCAGCCACATGGAACATTGAGGCTTCCAAATCTTGATGGAATGCGGCGACTTCGTGGGCGCGTTTGTCATCTATTGACCTAATTTTTTCAATAGCAATATCAATAGCCACGCTGTGAGTTGGTTGGATGTTTTTCGTAGTTTTTCCTCCCATTAAGCGCCGATCTACTTTCTGAGGTTCAGATAAACCGAGCCATGCAGCAGACAGCCTTGAGTATTGTCCATAAGCAACAGTCGTCTGCGAATCGCCGTATGGAGGAGATGTGATTACGATGTCAATTGATTGAGGTGATAAAGTTTTCGAGGGAATCCCTTCGACGGTATCAAATTCAAAAACATGGGCAGTGGGTAGGTGAGGCAAAGCCTTGAGGCGGTTTAGAAAAGAAAGCAATCCTACCCGATTACGCGCTAATTTACTTGTCATGATGCTAAAAACGTGAGGGTTAAATGAGTCAAGTTGCGCCTCATTATAGCGGTATAGCTTAAATTCATTATTTCGCGTGTTAGAGCATTCCCGCACAGTTTCGCTAAAAGCGATCTGAAAGAAACGGCGCACTGACACGGAATCAATTCGCTCTACGAACTCGCGGATTGCTGCTAAATTTTCAATTACGTTTGGTTTGAACCAAAAATCAAGTCGGTCAATCCCTTCTATTTTTGGAATTTCAGACGAAGTTGGCGCTTTGCGGGCGAACAGATTCCATTTTTCAAGGTGAATGTCCAATTTTTCGAGATTAACGACGCTTAATTTTCCAGCAGCAATTAAGCGTGCAAGTGGGTTTAAATCAGTTCCAACGACATCAAATCCCCGGATTCGACCTTCCACCAAAGATGTGCCTGTGCCGCAGTAAGGATCAAATAGTGTCCCCACTCCATTACCAAACAACTCAGTTAAACGACGGGCAATTTGCGGAATCATCCGAGCAGGATAATCATGATAGCAATGGGTCAAGTCACGCGTTGCTGCACCGTTAAATGTCCAGTCACTCAACACGCCTATATCTTTTGGAACGTGTTGGATTTCTTCGGTTGAGGCAAATAAATTAGTGGGCATATTTATATCTCCTCCACGAATCCAAAGATTTGAGACAGATTTTTTTCTTTGACACGAAAAGCTGTGCCATGATTACGAGCGCGTGTGACTTGGTCATGCAATCTTAAATCAACCAAGATATTTCCTGCTGCAATTTGCTCTTGAAGAATGTTAGGAGTAGTTCCATGCACGATTTGCGCTCTCGTATAGCTAAACCATTCTACACCATCTCGCTCTTCTGATTTAGCTGTTACCAAGACGAAGGCTGGAATTTTCTGTAAAAATCTTTTCGTTAAATCTTCCATTTTCCACTCAGCCAAGATCTGACCCGAAATATGGCGCACAGAAATCGTTTCTGATTCAACGTGTAAAAATAATCCCGCTCCATTCGGTGTCGGAGACATGGTGTAATAAAGGCCCAATCGCCCATTTTTATCAAGTGAGCCATAAGTCTTTACAGCGTCCAGAGGCTTCATTTTCCACGCTTTGCGATTGAACGTAAAAAGAGTGATCATGGAACTGGAATTAAGACGTTTTCCCTTCAATTCAACCTCACCCAAGTCAGGAAGCGCAATGTTGTTTTCAGTCATGCCGAGCAGTTGTTCCAAGGTATGACCAACACCAGTTGGGCCGCTGCGTCGTGCCTTTACAAAGCCCATTTCTTTAACTTTTTCAAATTTCTCTTTAAATTCTGCGAGGTCGTAATTGTGAGCCATGCGATTCAATTCCTTCATTCAATTGTATCTAAGCGGCGCCTTGATTCCCAATAGAAGGAAAACTATATGAAAAGCTTGCCAATAATCCGCATTCGTGATAAAAATTCAATCAATTTCCAAGGGAGGCAATGAGTATGAACGACAAATTTGTGAACCGGATGGGGATGTTTAAGACGGCGCTGGACACGTTGAACAGCGCGCAGCATACGGCGACTTGGTTTAACAAAGACCCGAAAATCTTCACCGTCAAAGTAGCGCAGGCGGTGCAAGCGGTGGACGATTTGGGCAAATTCTGCCGTCAGCAGGGCATTAATCTCACCGGCGTGACGCAGGATAAAAAGCGCGAAGAACACGAAGCCGTCGAAGCAACCTATACTTTGGCCGGTCTTTTAATAGAGTGGTTCAAAGATGCCAAAGACCTCACCAACGCCGCCCAAGTTGATTTCACGCGGCGCGATTTATACAACGAACGCGACGAAACTGCCCTCGGTAAAATGCGCAACGTGCGCGATTTAGCGCAAGCAATCCTTGATGATGACGATCCGCAAACTGTCACCGCCGCCGCTGAATATGGCATCACTGCCCTCGTCGTGCAAGCCGCCGATAAGGAAATCGAAGAATTCGCCGTTGTGCTTAATGCGCCCAGTTCCAGCATTTCGCAACGCGCCGCACTTACCATACAACTCCGTGCTCGTTTCAACGAAGTCGAAGCGAAATTCGTCAGCTTGGATAATCTAATTTTAGGCTTCAATAACACGCCCGAAGGCCGCGCTTTAATTGCCGCCTACGAAGCCTCACGCATCGTGCGCGATTTGGGCAGCGGTTCGGCGACGGCTCCCCAAACGCCGCCTGTCACGCCATAAGCAGTGGTCAGTGAGCAAAAAGCCGCGTTCGATTCTGTATCGAGCGCGGCTTTTTGTTTTTTTCGTAGTGTGCTTAATTGTATCGCACAGCGCGGCGGCGACGAATCAGGCTCAACAAAAACACCAAAAGCACGCTGCCGAGAACGGCCCACACAATATCAATGGTGCGTCCGCCGACATGAACCGGCAATAGGCTGCCCATTTTCAAGACACCCTGCAACCAATGGCCGATGAAGGCGCCGACAAACCCCACCACGGCGCTGACAGCGCAGCCGCCCAACGAATAACCGGCCAAAGATTCGCCGATGCCGCCAATGATGGCGGACACGATAAACAGCACGACAAATTCACCTAATGACATAACAATCGCCTCTTGCCCGCTAAAAACGCAAATTACGCGCCATTCCGCCTTTAGAAAAAGACAAAAATCCCGCCACGAGAATTCGTGGCGGGATTTTTATGGAGATGAACTTACTTGACTTGATACGAATGAAACAATTTTTGCAAATCCTGCGGCTTGCCACTGGGATTGCTTTTTTCAAGCACATCGGCAAAGCGGTCAGTCAAAGTCGGGCGCTCTTTTTTGTAAATCACGCCCAAATGCTCGGTTTGCGTGTCGAGGGCCAAACTCATCGCGGCTTGAAAATCTGTCGGATCATGCTGGCCTTCCAGCGGAATAATCGCGGCGTCCAATTCGTCGTAGGTTTTGTTGAAAACCACGCACGGCGACAAGATTTGAATGAACGAAAAACCCTTGTGATTCATCGCTTCCTGATAAAGCGCCGCCAATTGTTTGGGTTTCGACGAATAGCCGCGCGCCACAAAACTGGCGCCGTAAATGAGCAGCATCGCCAAAGGATTGAGCGGTTCTTCATACTGACCGTGCGGGCTGGTTGTTGTTAGCTTGAAGCCGTGACCAATGTCTCCGCTGCCAGTCGTGGGCGATGTTTGGCCCTTAGTCAGGCCATAAATGAAGTTGTCCATCACCACATAAGTGATGTCCACATTGCGCCGTGCGGCGTGCGGAATATGGCCGCCACCGATGGCAAAAGCATCGCCGTCGCCGCCAAAAGCCATGACAGTGAGGTCGGGATTCGCCAGCTTAATGCCAGTTGCCACCGGCAAAGTGCGGCCATGAACAGTGTGAAAACCGTAGCTCTTGACGAAAACCGGCAAGCGGCTGGAGCAGCCGATGCCGGACACAATCACGGTTTTGGTGGGGTCTATTTGCATCGCCGCGAACGCTTGATAAAGGCCGGCCAACACGGCGAAATCGCCACAGCCGGGGCACCAAATCGGTTTCGCGTCGGTTTTGTAATCTTTGGGTTGAAAAGGCATTTTGCTCCTTTGTCGCAGTTTTGAGTTAGGAATTTTGAGTTGAGAGTTAAAACGGATTCAATCTTTATTAACTCAAATCTCTGAACACAAAACTCCTAACTATATCCTGCTGACGGCTACCGCGCCGCCCATATTGGCATCTTGTCCATCGTGGCCGGGTTGAGGCGCCGGGACTTGACGCTGTTTTTGCACGCGCGCCACTTGCGAAAGCACCGGCTCGCTGCGGTCATCGTCCCAATCGCTCAGTGACATGATGTGTCGCAGCAACTCATAAGGCGTAAACGGCTGGCCGGTGCATTTGGTGAAACTCTCGACTTGCACATTCAGCGCGGCGCGCAAACGCTGCGCGAGTTGGCCGGTGTAATTCAGTTCGGCCACTATAACGCGCGGATGCTTTTCCATGAAATCCAAAATGACATCGCCGGGCAGCGGATTCAGCAGCAAAATATGCAGTTGCGCGGCGGGCAAACCGTATTCGCTGGCGAGGTTAATCGCTTCCTGCATGGCGCCTTCGGTGGAACCCCAAGTGATGAAACCAATTTCCGCGTTCGGGTCGCCGAATTCGCGAGTGAACGTGCCTTTTTTAACGGCGTAATCCACCGCGACTTGCAACTTTTGATGGCGCTTGTCACTCATCTTTTTATGCGCCGCCGGTGAAATGTCGGGATTGCCGATTTCGTTGTGTTCCAAGCCGGTGGCGATGTAATACGTTGCGTCATCGTAAGGCTTTGCCATTGGCGAAATGCCGTTTTCGGTCAGTTGAAAACGCTTGTAATTTTCCAATTGCTCGGCTGTCGGGCGGGCACGACTAATAATTTCAAAATCGTTCACGTCCGGCTCTTCCATCGTCGCCGCCGCTTGCGCCAAATAAAAGTCGGTCAGGAAAAGCGTCGGCATCTGGCACATTTCGGCGAGGTTGAAAGCCTCTACGGTCATGGTGAAGCAATCTTCGACGTTGGCCGGCGCCAAAACGATGCGCGGTGCATCACCGTGGCCGCCGTAGATGGCGATATTTAAATCGCTTTGCTCTTGTTTGGTCGGCAAACCTGTCGAAGGGCCGCCGCGCTGGGCGTCGAAAATCACGCAGGGAATTTCGGCCATCGAAGCAAGGCCGATTTCTTCGATCATCAGCGAAACGCCGGGGCCGCTGGTCGAAGTCGCCGCTTTGTAACCGGCGTAACTGGCGCCCAAAACCATGCCCAAACTGGCGATTTCGTCTTCGGCCTGAATAACGCGCCCGCCGAATTTAGGCAGCATGACAGCGAGTTTTTCGAGAATCGTCGAAGCGGGCGTAATCGGATAACCGGCGAACACTTTCAAACCCGAAGCGATGGCGCCCAGTGCGATAGCGTCGTTGCCCGGCATGATAAGAATTTCTTTGGGTTCGCCCGGCTGGATGCGAAATGGGATTCTGTTGTCTAATCCGCTGGCGGCAGTGCGGCCCAACTGCAAGCCGTGCAGGTTGTTGGAAACCACTTTTTCGCCCTTGCGATCAAACTTTTTGTGAATCAAATCTTCAATCAGCGCCGGATCAACGCCAAGCAATTGGCAAATCGCGCCAAGAACCACCATATTCTTAGCTAAGGCGCCGCCGGCCTGCTTTTTGGCGATTTCGCCAAAGGGCAATTCATATTTCTGCGCGTCGGCGTTGGTATTGTCAACCTCGCAAGACGAATCGTAAATCAGCACGCCATTGGGTTTCAAATCGGCCTTGTTGATTTGATAAACCTCGTTGTTGAAGCACACCAAAATGTCGAGATGCGAACCTTGCGAACGCGGTTGCGTTTCGCCGACGCGCACCTGAATCATCGCTGGGCCGCCTTTGATTTCGGCGGGCAAACTGGTGGTTTTGAAAATATTAAGGCCACATTTTGCCATTGTCAGCGAGAAAAACTCGCCGGTGGTAATGACACCTTCGCCGCCGTCTCCGGCAAAGCGGACAATCACATCATTGATGATATGATGCAGTGGTTCTTCGTAAATATGCGGCGCGCCGTTTGACTTATTGGTTGGTATGGCGCCGTTTTGAGTTGCAGTCTCTTGTAACTCGGCCTGAGTCATGATAATTCTCCGTCCGATGTCCGGCTTTTAAAACTTTTCAACTTTGCCGACACGTCAAAAACCCAGCCGCGCGCAGCATTTTACACCGTGCGGGCCGGGTTTTGTGTGCACAAACCAGCGGAATAAAACCGGAATTTCGATTATGGCGCAGTTTAACAGTGACCTGCTAAGTAGTCAAAGAAAATCCACCCTAAAACAGCGAAAAGTGGTTCGTTTTATTAATAGGATTTTTTGCCACCTATTGCAGCCCACTGCTAAAGCAATGGGCTGAACTTTCAAAAGCCTCGTAAACGAGGCTAAAGATGGCAAGTCCAGCCTCGTTCACGAGGCTTTTGATTCCTTTCAGCCCACTCGTTTACGGGTGGGTTATAGGTAGCAACTTGGGTTAATAGGATTTTTTGCCACTCAGCCACACTCTTATCGCCAGCAGCATGAAACGCGGCACATAACCCATGCGCTTCCAACGCGATGGGTCAATGAAAACGCGATAAAGCCATTCTAACCCGATGCGTTGCACCCATTGCGGGGCGCGCTCGAATTTGCCCGCATAGACATCGAAGGAGCCGCCCACACCGAGGCTAACCGGCACATTCATGCGCTCCCTTTGCGCCGCGATAAATTTTTCCTGCACCGGGATGCCCATCGCCACAAAGAGCACGTCTGGCGCCGCTTCACGCACTTGGTCGGCCATGCGCGCGTCGGCTTCTTCAATTGAAACTCCTTCGGCTTTGGCGTCGCGGCGCCAAAAACCGTGATGGGTGCCCGCAATGCGCAAACCGGGATATTTTTCGGCCAAATTCTTGGCCGCGATTTCCGCCACGCCCGGCGCTCCGTTTTCGCCCGGTTCGCTGCCGAGAATGTAAATCGAATAACCTTTGGGCGCCGCAAACTCGCAAATGCCCGTCACCATGTCCACGCCGGTGACGCGTTCGTAAATCGGCAAATTCAAGAGGCGCATTCCCCAAATCACGCCGTAACCATCGGGCGTGGCCAATGCCGCGCGCTGAATGATGGCCGCATATTCGGGGTCTTGTTTGGCTTGCAAAATGGCGTTGGCGTCGCAAGTGACAACGTGATGCGGCTGCCGCGAGGCGATGAATTCCTCCATTTTTTGCAGCGCTTCTTGCATCGTGACAGCCGAAACTTTCACGCCAAAGGCTTCGATTTCGCTGGGAATTTCTTCGTCCGGCGCGCGGCGCATCAGGATGCGTGCGACGGAATAAAACAGCAAAAATCCACTGGCGCCGATAAAGAGAAAGGCTATAATATGGGCAAAATTTCGCATTATTTCGCCGCCCGCCGAGAGTTGCAACAATAAATAGCCTAAAATCGCCAGCCAAACGCCGATTGCGCTATAAAGCAGCGCAATTTTGGTCGGCGAAATGCCGCGCACTTGCAAACCTTCGTGCAAACGTGGCTTTTTACCATCAAGGCGTGGTCGCACGCGGTAAAACAAAACATCCACCAGCGGCAAGGCTAAAATCAAAAAGCACAACGCCAATGCTGTTTGTGGCGTAAGATGCGGCAAGCCGAATACAACAATCTGCGCCAAGGTGAAGCTGGTCGCCAACGCGGCAGGCCAGCCAAGATTGAATTCGGGATTTTTAAAAGCCAGCGGCACCGCAGCCAAACCCGCGCCGGCGATAGCGGCTCCGGCAGCG
This sequence comes from Abditibacteriaceae bacterium, assembly GCA_031372065.1. GTDB lineage: Bacteria > Armatimonadota > Abditibacteriia > Abditibacteriales > Abditibacteriaceae > DASWNL01. Next base: position 16,042 of record JANMKN010000146.1, read on the forward strand.
AAGGGAAAATATGACAGATTTGAGCCGGATTTTTGTAAAAACAGCAAAATGAGCAGCGCTACTACGCCGAAATAGCCGCCGCTTGCCTGTGGCACGCGGTTGAGTGCAGCTGTCAGGCGCGTGATGGCCCACATTAAAAAGATCGTCAGAAAAAAATTGAGCGCGCTAAAACCGAAAAATGAGCCGTCAATGGGATTTTCGCTGTAAGCGGAGCGCATCGTGCCCAATATCGCAATAGCAAACAGCGATGCTACAAGCACGAAAATATCGGCTAACCAAGCCGGCTTGTTCAGTCGCATCCGAATTGCCGAGGCGGTGCAGAGCAGGGCGATCAACAGAAAAAGATAGCCATCTATGGGAATACCACGCCGAAACGTAAGATGCGCATTGCTGGCGGGAGCCGTCCCGGTGTCAATCGGTGTGTCACTGGTTGCAATAGAGGCCATTATGCGCGTTTGATTGAGCGGTTCGTTTACTCGTTGCAACGTGTTTGCGGCCCAGCCGCCAGTGGCTGCCACCAAAACCGCCACCACGAATAAAGGGCAAAAAACGCCGGTGCGCTCAGACGACGAAATATTCGTCAGCCGCGTCCCGACTGTCATAATTAAGGCCGCAATAACAAAAACAAGGATGGCGATCATTCTCGATTGAAGCTCACAGGCTTTGATTTCCATCGTGCCTGCGGATTGTCCCTACAAACTATAACACGACGCGATTGAAAAGTTGGATAGCGTAGATTATATATACGATAATACAGCCTCGGATTCCTCAAAACCGGACTCGGAAATGCCAAAACCGGCCTCGGAAATGGGAAAAACCCACTCGGAAATGCGAAATCCGGCCTCGGAAATGGGAAAAACCCACTCGGAAATGGGAAATCCGAGTGGGGAAATGCGAAATCCGAGTCCGGTTTTCCCATTTCCGAGTCCGGTTTTTCCCTTTCCGAGGGCGGTTTTCCCCTTTTCGAGAGCCTTTTTACCAAAAAACCGCGTGGAAATCGCTTTCCACGCGGTTTTTTTATGGAGCGCGGGCATCCTGCCCGCAAAATCTACTCTGCGGACAGAATGCCCTTAGGTTTGGCTTTCACGCCGGTTGAAACCAGCGTCTGGAGGAGCAAAGCCTGCCTTTGCAGGCTCGAAATCAAGGCTGCAAGGCCACGAAGGTGGCCTTGGCTCTTGCAGACGCTGGTTTCAACCGGCGTGAAAGCCAAACCCGCACCATAGTTATTTAATAACGATACGAGTCGGGCTTATACGGGCCGTTCACCGGCACACCGATGTAATCGGCTTGGCGGTTTGTCAGCGTCGTCAATTTGGCGCCGATTTTTTCCAAGTGCAAGCGCGCGACTTCTTCATCAAGATGCTTGGGCAAGGTATAAACGCCCACCGCATACTCGTCTTTGTTGCGCCACAAATCAATTTGCGCGAGCGTTTGGTTCGAGAACGAATTCGACATCACAAAGCTGGGATGGCCGGTTGCGCAGCCCAAGTTCACCAAACGACCTTCGGCCAACATGAAAATGGCATGGCCGTTGGGGAAAGTATATTGGTCAACCTGCGGCTTGATGTTCAAACGTGTCACGCCGGGCGCGTTGTTCAAACGGTCAATCTGAATTTCGTTGTCGAAGTGGCCGATGTTGCACACAATGGCTTGATCTTTCATCTTCGCCATTTGTTCGAGCGTGATAATGTCCACATTGCCGGTTGTCGTGACATAAATATCGCCCCAACCGAGCGTGTCTTCGAGCGTGGTGACTTGATAGCCTTCCATCGCCGCTTGCAGCGCGTTAATCGGGTCAATTTCCGTGATGACCACGCGCGCACCCATGCCGCGCAGCGATTGCGCCGAGCCTTTGCCGACATCGCCGTAGCCGCAAACAACCGCGACTTTGCCGCCCATCATAACATCCGTGGCGCGCTTGATGCCATCGGCCAAACTTTCGCGGCAGCCATACAAGTTATCGAATTTCGATTTGGTCACCGAATCGTTGACGTTGATGGACGGCACCAAAAGCGTGCCTTCCTGCTGCATTTTGTAGAGGCGATGCACGCCGGTTGTGGTTTCTTCCGAGACGCCGCGCCATGCGCTGACTACTTCGTGCCAATGATTGGGCGTGTCGGCGTGGACTTTTTTCAGCAAGTCCTTGATAACGCTTTCTTCATGGCTGTCGGAGGGAGAATTGACCCAATCGCTGCCATTTTCGAGTTCGTAGCCTTTATGAATGAGCAGCGTCACATCGCCGCCGTCGTCCACGACCAATTCCGGGCCTTTGCCGCCCGGAAAACTGAGTGCCTGAAAGGTGCACCACCAATATTCTTCGAGCGTTTCGCCTTTCCACGCGAAAACCGGCACACCCGTCGCGGCAATCGCAGCGGCGGCGTGGTCTTGCGTCGAAAAAATGTTACAACTGGCCCAACGCACGTCGGCGCCCAAATCGGCCAACGTTTCAATCAGCACCGCTGTTTGAATGGTCATGTGCAGCGAACCGGTAATGCGCACGCCGTTTAGCGGCTTTTCTGCGGCATATTTGCGACGAATGGACATCAAACCGGGCATTTCATGCTCGGCGACGTTGATTTCCTTGCGGCCCCAATCGGCTAAGGAAATGTCGGCGACTTTAAAGTCGTGCAGCGAAAATTCCATCTTCGCTTCGTGTTTGTTGGCAAGATTGCCGTCGTGATTTTTGCCGAGTTCGTCCAATTTGCCCGGCGCTTCCAATGTTTCTGTGGTCATGTAATTCTTCCTCCGGGAAACATTATACCGAACTTAGTAGCGCAATATCAATGAATCATGATAAGTTGATATATAGATTTTTATGGAACTGTTGAAAGTTTTGCGCTTGCTTGGCGACGAAAACCGCGTGCGCGTTTTGCGTTTGCTAAATCGGGAAGAACTCAGCGTGGCGGAATTGCAAGAAATTCTCGGCATGGGCCAAAGCCGCATTTCGATGCAGCTTTCGCAATTGAAACAAGCCGGTTTTGTCGAGGCGCGTCGCGTTGGGCAAAAAAGTTTGTATCGCGTGACGGCGCCACCCGGCGCGGAAATTGTGCTGGGCGAAGTGCTGCAACGCAGCGCGGCGGAAATTAAAGAAGCGGCACACGACGACGAAGGTTTGGAACTGATTTTAGGGCGGCGCAAAGACCATTTGCGCACTCATTTCGATGAATTAGCGGGACGTTTTGGCCGCGATTATGTGCCGGGCCGCAGTTGGAAAGCGCTTTCCGAAATGCTGCTGCGCCTTTTGCCGCCGCTGGTCATCGCCGATTTAGGCGCCGGTGAAGCGACACTTTCGTTGCTGTTGGCGCAACGCGCCGAGCGCGTTATTGCGGTTGATAATTCGCAAAATATGGTCGAATACGGGCGCGCATTAGCCAAACGCAACAAAGTGAAAAACCTCGAATATCGGCAGGGCGACTTGGAAGAATTGCCGCTGCAAAACGCCGAAGTAGATTTGGTTTTGATGCATCAAACCTTGCATCACGCCTTGCATCCGCAGCAAGCGATTCAAGAAGCGCATCGCATTTTAAAACCCGGCGGCAGCATTGTGATTTTAGATTTAGTCAAGCACGAATTCGAAGCTGCGCGCGATCTTTACGCCGATGTGTGGCTCGGTTTTTCGCAAGTCGAATTGCTGGATTTACTGCGCAAAGCGCGCTTCAAAAACGCCGAAGTTGCCATCACCGACCGCGAAACCGAAGCGCCACACTTTCAAAGCGTGATGGCGTTTGCGAAAAAGTGAAAATTCAACACAAAGAACACAAAGGCGGCACAAAGACCACGAAGCGAATTAGAAAATTTGGTGTTTTTTTGTGAAACCTCTGTGTCCTTTGTGTTGAATACTGTTTTAATGCAATATCTCAATCGCGTCGCCGATTTGCTCGCGCAGACGCAGAAGCGCGGTTGGGTCGCTTTGATTTTTGCTGCTGTAGCGGCCTCCGACGGAGCGATGTGATTATTTCACACGCCAGAGCGTGATAACGCCGTTAGTCTCACCAACCGCCAAAGTGCGACCATCTGGTGAAAAAGCGACTGGATGGTTAAAGGAATTTAAGGAAGCAGAAGGCAATTCGCGCAATATTTTTAATGATGGATAAGCCAAAATTTCCATGTGGCCGTTGCCGCCGTGCGCTATCATATCGCCGGTTGGCGAAAGAGCGATGTTTTCAACAAACAAATGACTGAATTTTTGGCGACCGTTTTTGATGTCGTAAATCGCCAAATTAGAGCCGGAAATGGCGGCGATAGAAGAATTATCGGGCCAAAAGAATATTTCACTTCCGGCCCAGTTTTTGACTTTGATAGTTTGAGGTGTATTTGGCGCGCGCACATTCCAAACCCACAGCGTTGGCCCCGAATGGCCCGGCGCATTGGCCGTCACTGCCGCGAATTTCTGATTGTCACTCGAAAAGGCCATGTGGTTAAGCGCTGTGCTGCGCATATCGGGGGTTTTTAAAATGGTTTGTTTTTCATCGGAGGCGCGCAGTAATGTCAGTGTGTCGGGAATCCATTTGTTGAGGTCGTCTGAAATCTGCATTTTATCGCCGCCTGCTGTTTGGCCGTCTGGCGACATAACCCAACCTCCAGCCACTTTTAAAGTTCGCGGTTGTTTTGTTGGCTGACTTGCATCGTAAATGCGCAGAAGATTCTTTTCATCAAGAGCGGTAATTTTGTTGTTGGTTGAAAATTGGATGTTTCGGTTTCCGTCGCGCGGCAAAACTTGATAGGTGCGATTTTCTACTGACCATAAATACAAGGTGCCGCCAATGTTGTTGACACCTCTATCGCACGAAACTAATTGCTTGCTGTCCGTCGACCAGACTATTTCGGAAATCGTGCCTTGATGGTGTCCTAAAATGCGCGGGCGCCAAGACATTCGCTCACGGATGACCAAAAACAGCAATAGCGGCAGAAGAAGCGAAATTACCCCGAATAAAAGTCGCTTTTGCAGGAGATTTTTCATGAAAACAGCCGTTTTTCGCAGTTTATGATGCCCAAAAGACAAAATTGGCCTTCAATTATGCAAAAGTAAAGCTTCCTTTTGCATAATTGGTCTTTACTTTTGGAAATATAAAGCTTACTTTCGTGAAAGTAAAGCTCGGTTTTGCGTAACCGGCCTTTAGTTATGCAAAAGTAAAGCTTACTTGTGCGTAACCAGACTTCAGGTGCGCCTACCTAAAGCGGCGGTGAGCGCACCCGAATCTTGGGTGAGCGCACCCGGCCTTTGCTTTTGCGCGCCCGAAGTGCAGGTTCGGGCACCCAAAGTCCGGTTTGGCAGCACGCAAATCAAAAATGGAGAATTGAGTTTGCTCAATTCTCCATTTGCTCATCGAATATCTCTACAACGGCCCGAAATCGGATTCGGAGATGGAAAGTTCGCCGAGCATTTCGACAATATCGGCTTGCCACCAGCCTTTTTCGATTTCCTTGCGCAAGATTCCCATGGCGTCGTCGTGGGCAAAGGCGCTACGATAAGCGCGGTCAGAACGCAGCGTATCGTAAACATCAATCACAGAGAGAATCCGCACCGAAAGCGGAATGGCGTCGCCTTGGAGCCTGTCGGGATAACCGGAGCCATTTAGTTTTTCGTGATGGCTGCGAATCAGAGGCAGGGCGCCGACCAACGAGGACAGCGACTTGCAAATTTGCACGCCAAGTAGCGGGTGCATTTTCATTTCCTCGAATTCCCAGTCGGCAAGGCCGGTTGGTTTCAGCAGGATTGAATCGGGAATGCCGATGTTGCCGATGTCATGTAATAGCGCTCCCAAACGCAAATTATGGAGCGTTGCTTCGTCCACGCCTAATTTTTCAGCGATTTCTACGGCGTAGCGCGCCACACGTTCCGAGTGCGGGCGGATGCGGAAATCTTTGGCTTCAGCGGCGGTTAAGAGGGCCTGCGCGATGAGTTCGACGGAATCGTGAGTAGAGATGACCATGAAATGCTTTCGCAAACTTTTGACAATACAACCAAATTAAAACACATTTTATTATTGCTTGGTTGTTTCATTATCTTCGGGCGCGCCGTGAGGTCGAAACGGTGGCGTGGTGCCATCGGTATTCATTGGGCCAGCAAAACCCAACGCTTCGTGAGCAGCGCGCGGCGCGTGCGGGCCGACAGCGGGCAAAAATGTTTGCCGTGGTTGCTTGCCGCGAAAAGTCATCGCCACTTCATCACAGGCGACCATAAACTTCGGGCAGTTGGTGCATTCGCTCCACACGCGCTGCGGCAATTTGCGCATATCAATCGGCACAAATTCCAGTTTTTCAAAAAATGACATCTTGTTCGTCAACGTGAAAACACATTCGATGCCCAGAGGCTCGGCTTCGGCCAAAACAGTTTCAACTAATTGGCGGCCCCATCCGTGACTTTGCACGGCATCGTGGACGGCCAACGCTTTGAGTTCAGCCAAGCCATCCCACGCCGAATGCAAGGCGCAACAACCTAAAACGCGATCTTCTTCGTCCACTAAAACGGTGTAATCGCGAATTTGCTCGTAAAGTTCGGTCAGGCTGCGCGGCAGCATATGGCCGTGTTTGTAATCTTCATCGGTGCGCGCCGCCATTTCGTTGATTAAAGCCCGAATTTGCGGCACATCGCCGTTTTTCGCTTTGCGAAGTTTCATATCACAAATTCAAATCTCCCCCTTCTGCGTCCCTGCTGTGAATTAGTTACTCGAAAATTTCTTGGACAGGTAACTCGAAGCCGGGCAAAATTTCGCCTCCGGGCACGATGTCGCC
>JANMKN010000147.1:0-9952 GCA_031372065.1 Abditibacteriaceae bacterium
GGGCTGGCGCACCCTTCCAAACCTTGTCTTTGCAGAATCAACCGTTTGGAAAGGTGCGCCAGCCCCGCTTATAGTTACGACATCGAAGACGAAGATCACTTTTGCTTTTGCGCGGCTAACATCAGCACGCCGGAGACAAACGATGACATGGCCCAGCCATGCGGTGCGGCCCAAAAACGTTGTCCTGTTGGGCCTTGCATGAGTTCGGGCAACAGGCCAGTCGGCGTGGCGCGGCGCAAAACGGTGAGCAAATAAGTTTGTGCTTTGCGCATCAGCGCGTCGGCATCTTCGGTATGACCCAGTTCGCGCAAGCGCGCCGCGACTGTCAAGGAGCAACGCGCCATCCATAACGTGTTGACGCAAGCGGGCACGCCGCCGACATAAGCGTCCCATTCGAAGCGACGAATGGCGCGTCCGCCTTCCCAATCGCATTCGAGGCGATTGGAGATTTCGCGCAAGGTTCCGACCGCTAATTTCAAATCGGCGGGACTATTCAAATCCAGTAAGCCAAATGGTTCGATGGCGCCCAGAGAAGCCGAATCTACAATGTTATCGGGTTCGCCGGCGGCGTTGAAGCCGCGCACCAAATACTCGCAGTTTTTATCGCCGTTGCGCACAAAATGCTTCAGCACACCTTCTTTAACGCGCGCGGCACCTTCGGCATATTTTTCCTCGCCCAAAACTTGGTGCGCGGTGATAAAAGCGGCGTAAATGGCCGCGTTGGAGTAAGTAAACGAGCCGACAAAGGTTTCCCATGTATCGAAGGCGTTGCTATGCACACCTTTGTTAGTCAGGCGCGAAAGCAAATAATCGGCGGCCAGTCGCACCATTTCGGCGTGAACAGGTTTCGGCGTGTATTTTTTGCCTTGCGCGGCGAACCATTTGCCGTAGCCCCACAAAACCGCGCCGACTTGATCAATCTGCAACATATCAGGCGGCAAACACCAGTTCGGGCCGGGTTCGCCGTTCAAAAAGTAACGCTGATGCCACAGGCCGGTCGGGTCTTGATGCAAGGCGCACCAATCGAAAATCTTTTCGGCAAATTCAGGATAACCGGCATCCAAAAGGCCGCTTAAATACTCGGCGCCATCGCGCGGCCAGAAATAGCCGTAGCCGCCGCAGGAAATAAATTCAAAATCGAATTCGGGCGCGGCCAAAGCCACGCCTTCCACGCCGGTGAGCAACGGCAAGCAAAGCAAGCAGCGCTTGTAAGCGCCTAATAATTCGGTGGGAAGCGCCGAGGCGTTTGGCAAGGCTTTGAGGCCGGGCTTGAGGAACGCTTCATCGGTGCGGCGACGCGCTCGCAAATGCTCGGCGAAGGTTTTATCGTTCGCGTCATTCCAATTTTCAATGGCTTCTTGTTGGTTTTGGCCGAGCGCGAAAATCAAGTGGCGCGTGACGGTTTGGCCCGGTTTCAAGGTGGCGCGAAAACCGACAGCCCAACTGACATCGCCCAGTTCCAAATCTTGGCACCACAGTTGACCATTTGCTAAGGCATGATGCGCATTATGGCCCCATTCGAGGCCGGCTTTGCCGCATTGCCATTGTTCCAAAGCATCGCCGCCAATAACAGCGGCGACATCATGATGGCCTTGAATTAACAGGTGACTGCCCCGACTAAAAGTGAGCGTGTTGCCCGTGCGAATGCCGCCCATGTTCCAATCGCCATAAAGAAACAAACCGACAGAGCGCTGCTTTTTGCCGGTGTGCGAAACTTTGATTTGACGCAGTAAAACCGGCGAGCCATCGGGCACTAAATCGGTGAACTCAATTTTGAGTTCCAATTCTTGAGAACTCAGCGTGGTGACAACAGCGTTGGAATCGCCCAGATATGCCTGATGACGGCTTAACTGTTCGTCATACGACCAAATCAGTTGTCCTTGTCCAACTTCGCCATCATAAATGCAAGGCAGGCATTCATGGATATTTTGGGCATGGTCTTTGTGTGGATAAAACCACGCCATAATCTCGCCGGATTCTCCCAGTGTGACCAGCGTTTCTTCGTTGCCGACAACGGCAGATGATAAATAAACAGGCATGGAATAATAATTCCTTAATTTTCGTTACCGCCTCACGACGGACGCGCTTATTTTACAAAAGGAGCGCTTTTGATGCCGTTAGTTGGTAAAAGCCGCGCCATCCGTTACCTATGGGCCACCTTACGACCTGCACTTTAGTAAATCGTTCGTGTGGTTCAACCAATCGTTCGTGTGGTTCAACCAATCGTGCGTATGGTTCAACGAATCGTTCCATTGGTTCGATAAATCGTGCGTTTGGTTTAATAAATCGTTCCACTGCTTCAGCAAATCGTTCGTGTGGTTCAGTCAATCGTTCGTGTGGTTCAGTCAATCGTGCGTATGGTTCAGCAAATCGTTCCATGTGTTCAACGAATCGTTCCATAGGTTCAGTAAATCGTTCCACTGGTTTAATAAATCGAGTTACGCTATACGCTTATTCCGCTACTGTATTACGCTTTTCAACTGAATCTATTGTAAATTCTAAATACCATGAAATCGCCAACCGTAGCGCCCCAAATGCCGGTTGATAGGCCCAAAGTGCCCGCGCCGCGCGCCAAAAATTCGTCGAATGATCGCGCGGCGAATTTAGCGTTTTGGGGCTTCATGGCGCCTTCTTTAATTGGCCTGACGCTGTTTACCATTGTGCCGATTTTCTGGGGCCTCGCGCTGAGTTTTTCGCAGGCGCAAAACACCATTAAGCCGGTGCATTTCGTCGGTCTTGCCAACTACCAAGACCTTTTAACCGACGAAGCCTTTTTGCACGCGCTGTGGACGATTGTGGTCTTCGCGGCGTTCATTGTGCCGTTTACTTATGCCGTTTCGCTGGGCTTGGCGCTGCTCGTGCATCAGGCCGGTTTCGGACGCGCTTTTTTTCGCACCGTGTTTTTTATTCCCTCGGCGGTTTCCTATGTTATCGCCTCGCTGGTGTGGAAAATGAGCTTGTTTAGCAGTTTGGATTCGGGCTTTGCCAACTACGCCATCGGGCAATTTCATGTCGAGCCGATTGTGTGGATTGGCACCGCCAGCCCGCCGTGGCATTGGATTGTTTTGGTTTCGGCGCGTTTGTGGCTGCAAGTCGGCTTTTACATGATTATTTTCTTGGCCGGATTGCAGGAAATTCCGCGTTCGATGTATGAAGCCGCCGAAGTGGACGGCGCCAGACCGGGCTGGCAAACGCTGCGATTTATCACCATGCCGCAAATGCGCGCTACGTCCATTTCGGTGTTGCTGCTCAATTTCATCGCGGCCTTTCAAGCCTTCGACGAGTTTTATAATATCCTCGGCGCGGCGGGCGCCAATGCAAGTTTGGCGCGGCCTCCGCTGGTTTATTTGTATTCGATTGCCTTAGCCGATCAAGATTTCGGACGCGGCACCGCAGGCGCCTTTATTTTAACGGCGATTATTCTCACGGTAACGCTGATTCAAGGCCGCGTTTTGGGCTTCGGAGAGAAAGACTGATGAAATCGCAAGCCTCGCAAAATTTGCTATCGAATATCCTGCGTTACGCCGTTTTAATGGTGCTGGCGCTGTCGTTTTTGCTGCCGTTTTACATTATCGCGCGCAACGCTTTGATGACGGACGCCGAAATCACCTCGCCAAATTGGAAATGGCTGCCCGCGCCCGCGAATTTCGAGAGTTTTCAAAAACTGTTCACCAATCCCGAAGTGCCGATGCTCGGCGGGCTTTTGAATTCTACTTTCATCGCGGTAACGACTTTGGTGTTGCAAATGCTGTTTTCCAGCATGGCGGGTTTCGCGTTGGCGCGCATTCCGGCGCGCGGGCGCAACATTGTCTTTGGTGTTATCGTGGCGACTTTGATGATTCCCGGCGCTGTGACGTTTGTGCCGTCGTTTGCGGTGATGGCATGGCTGGGCGGCGTGAATACGCGGTGGGGCATTATCGCGCCGGGTTTGTTCAGCGCGTTTTCGATTTTCCTGTTTCGCCAGTTTTATTTGCGCTTTCCAACCGAAGTCGAAGAAGCCGGACGGCTTGATGGGCTGGGCTATGCGGGCGTTTATTGGAAGCTGCTGTTGCCCAATTCCACTTCGATTTTCATGGCGCTGGGCGTTTTAACTTTTATCGGCAGTTGGAACTCGTTCGTGTGGCCCTTGGTTATCGGACAAAATTCCGACACATGGACAGTGCAAGTGGTGCTGTCGACGTTTCTGACCGCGCAAACCATCAACATCTCGCAATTATTCGCCGCCGCTTTTGTCGGTGTGCTGCCTTTGGTTTTAGTTTTCCTATTAATGCAGCGCTACATCGTCGAAGGCGCCAAATTTTCCAGCGGCAAAGAGTGAAAGCAGGAGGCGGGCGGCGGTAGGCAGGTGGCAGTGATTGAAACGAAAACGCGATGGGAGAAAATAATTCTCCCATCGCGTTTTAGTCTTGTTACTGCTACCTGCCGTCTGCTTCCTGCCTTCTGGCTACCGTGCGCTGAAGCGATAAATCGTGGTTTGGCGATAAACCTTGCCGGGGCGCAACGTGGTGGTGGGAAACTTCGGATGATTGGGCGAATCAGGGAAGTGCTGCGTTTCGAGACAGAAGCCGTTGCGGAATTTATAAGCAATGCCGCGCTTGCCGATGTTGGTGCCGTCGAGGAAATTGCCGGTATAAAGTTGAATGCCCGGCTCGGTTGTTGAAACCGTCATCATGCGGCCCGTTGTCGGCTCATAAACGCGCGCGGCGGTGCGAAAACCTTTGCCGTTTAGCACGAAATTGTGGTCGTAGCCTTTGCCGCGCTGCAATTGCAGGTTGTTGGCACCAATGCGGCGGCCAATGGTGAAGAATTTACGGAAATCAAACGGCGTGCCACGCACGCTTTGCAGTTTGCCGGTGGGAATTAACGTGGCATCAACCGGCGTGAAACGATTGGCATTGAGCATCAAGCGATGCCCCAAAATGTCGCCGTTGCCTTCGCCTTTGAGGTTGAAATACGAGTGATGCGTGAGGTTGAGAACCGTTTTCTTGTCGGTCATCGCCGAATAATCAATGCGCAGTTCGTTATCGTTGGTGAGCGTGTAAACAACACGCGTCGAAAGGTTGCCGGGATAGCCTTCTTCGGTGTTTTGGCTCACATAATATAAGTCCAAAACCGGGCCGCGTCCGCTTAATTTGGGCGTCGCTTTCCATAATCGCTTATCGAAGCCCACTTTGCCGCCGTGCAAGGCATTGGGGCCGTTGTTTTTGGCTAAATTGTAAGTGACGCCATCCAGTTTGAACTGACCTTGGGCGATGCGGTTGGCATAGCGTCCGGCGATGGCGCCGAAATACGGCGTGGCTTTGATATAATCGGCGAGGTTGTTATACCCCAAAACCACATCGCCCTTTTTGCCCCAGCGGTCAGGCGCGGTCAACGAAACGACGATGCCGCCGTAATTGGTGATGCGCGCTGTCATGCCGCGCGCATTGGTCAGCGTGTAAATGTCCGCCGTGCGGCCATCGGCCATTTTGCCGAATTCGGCTTTGCTAATGCTGCTTTTAGCCTGTGCTGGCAGCACGATGGTCAACGCCAACGCGCCGCAGAGGGCCGATTTCACAACGGGATGAAACAGAGATTTCACGAAGTGGCTCCTTGAAAAGTAATTGGGATTTCCAATCAAGGATGCCGTTTTAATATACCTTTGGCAAGGGTGCGCGCCGTAAAAAATAAGAAACCGGCTGAGAATAGCCGCTACGCCGCCGATGGCGCCAAAACAATCGCCAAAACGACGCTATGTTTCGATTAAATCGCGTCGTTTTGGCGAAACGAAGTCGGGTAGCCCTTCTTGGTTAGCTATCGAAGATTAACGGCTATTTCGTGTTTAGGGCGTGGGCGTCGTTGCGGTGTGTGGGCCAGCACCGGCATCGCGCACGATGCGTGCGGCTTGATAGTTGGAGATGAAGGCGCGACCTTCGGGCGTGCCCTCGAAAGCGAGAATCAATCTGTCCAGTGAGGCGAGTTTGGCTTCGACGGCATTGAAACGGTCACGCATTTGTTTACTGAGTTGGGCGCGCTGTCCAATGCTGGTCTGCGGCGCCTCAACCGCAGCGGCGTATTCTTCGACTTCTTTGTGCAAAGAAGCCAGCGCAGCGGCAGTGATGCCGTATTGCGCGGCGGTCGTGACGATGAGCGGGTCGGTGTTTTCGACGAGACCTTTGGCAAGATCGCGCACTTCGCGCAGTTTGCCGACAGCTTGCTGATCGCGCAGACGGCGAAAATCGCTGAGCGCCAGATTGACCGCCTCGGCATCGGTTTCGTTTTCGGCGTCGCGGAAATACTCCACGAGGAAGCCAGATATGCGGAAGGCAACAGCGACCGCTTCTTCGCCTTCGCGCTCTTTGTTCAGCGTGACGCCATGCAGTGAGCGTTCCTGTTTTTGGCAGAACGTTTTCAAATCCTGCACGGCCTGCGTCGCCGCTGCCACTTTGAGAGCAAAAATCTCCGGCTCGTGCCCGAACCAAATCTCTTTATGCGCTGGTTCATTCAGCGTGTTGGCCGCCGCCGTGAACATTCCTAACCGGTTGATGAATTCGTCTTTCATACCTATCGCCTCCAATGGGGAATTATTTCGATTTTAAATTAGAACGGGGAGGTGTGGCAAGAGTGTTTTGTTTTGTAGCGTGCTTCTCTTTTTGATTACACCACGAAATCAAGAGTGACAGTTAAGGAGCCGCCCGCTCGGTAGGCGTTGGCAGCCCACCAAGCCTCCTCAAATTCATGCAGGATCGCCAGAGCCGAAGGCGAATCCATGCTCGTTTGCACCGCTAACACCAGATCACAGTTTGCAGTAGACGAATGCTCTGGCGCTAAATGCAAAACTTGCGGACAAAGAGGGAAAAATTCGCGCAGACGCCGGGAAGCGTCTTCCAGAAGCGAAAGAATATAAGGGCTTTCGATAACAAAAGAACGCACCGATTCAAGGTCATCAATGAGAAACCTTTGCTCCCATGTTGTCACCTGTCTGGGGTCGCTACTGGGATGAGGAGAATTTAGCCATTTCAGTTGGTTCAGGCGTTCCCAAGCGATCTCAATGTATTGAGGAGGAAATTTCGCCTTTTTCTGTGCGCTCCACTCCTGAACCCCATGAATAACTTGAGCGACATCGCTCGCGGTCCCCGGTTCGACATGAGTAGCGACCCAGTGCACCGTTCCTAACAATTCAAGACCAAAGGGAGTATCGAAGCCTTCGATCAACTCCTTCACACGCTGAATGCGTTCTAATTGTTCCGGCGTGGCCTTTGTTGCCAAGAACTCACGCGCTTGCTTGATAACGTCGGGTTCCAGAGTCATAGTGGCGCGAACACCGCTGGTGCCATCGCCGTAACCAAACATCCAGTGTCCCTCCCAGCGATCCAAGACATGGCTGAGTTCACGAGCATAAGGGCCATATTTGCCCGCTTCAAAATTGAGCTTTAATGTTTGTGATTCCCCAGCTTCTTGAAGAAAATAACTAAGTTTTTGGATTTCCAGTTGTGAAAAGGCCCGTTCGACCTCTCGGTATATTTCAACCAGTCGAACATAAAGTGGATTAGCCCCTTGCATTTTGGGTGGCGGCTCTTTATGTGCCATCGTTTCTGGCGCAGGTGCGCCTTCGGGTGAGAACAGCAGCACTTGAACGTCTGGCAGGACTTCAAACGCCTGCTCAATCAACTGCTTTACTGCGGGCCACTGCAAGCCACCATTGCCGCAACCCAGAGGTGGGATAGCAATCGAGCGAATGCCCTGTGCCCGCACTTGGTCAACCAAATCTACTAAGCCTGTGCGAATCCATTCCAATTGCGAGGGCCGGCGCCATTTGTCCTTAGTCGGAAAATTGATGATGTAAATCGGCAATGGGCGCTCCAACTCATGTTGAATTGGCACCACCAAAACGCGACCCGGCACTAATTGACCTGTCTTACAAGCCTTGACATAAATGGCTGTGTTTTCGGGAAAGGTCTTGCGAAATTGCAGCGCGATGCCTTTACCTAACACTCCCTCACAATTAACAGTGTTAACAAGAGCCTCGGCTTGCGCTTTTAAAATGTCGCCTTCTTGAAATTCGATCATGGTTGTTTATTTTGACCTAACAAAGAGCCTAAGAGGTCGCTCCTAAAAATACCAATTTTGCTTAACTTCCACGCGAATTTGCACAGCAGCTTGCGCCAGAATTTCTTGCACTTTTTCAACTGTTTGTGAGTTCATCACTCCTATACCCTGCATTAGTCCCCAAGGCGCAAAGGAGTGAATCAAAAACTCAGCTTGGCGGCGGCGTGTGCGGTCACCATCGTCTGGAGTATTGTTCCAAAATTCCTCCTTCATCAAAGCCCAATCTACAGATTCCAGATTCATTTTTGAATCAAAGAATTCGGAAAACGCCACTGCTGCGTGACCATCAGTAAAGGCCCAAGACAGACCCAATCCCTCAACGAATGCCAAGCTGGATACCAAATGCACCATCTCTGATTGTTCCACCTGCTGATTTTCGAGTCGATTACGTGCAATGGCGCATAACATAGGGGAGTGAGGAGCGAAGCCCCACGGCACGTAATCATGCAAAGTCCCGAAATGGCTTACCGTAACTTTCTTTTTCGCGCGGCGCGCTTGAATGTGATCATGCGCACTATTGATAGGTCGAAGATTACGATTTTCCAACTCGCGTGGGCACCATAACCCACCTTCGGACAAAATCTGCGGTAAATTACGCCACGAGGTGATGTGATATAACCACAATTTGTGTTCAGGCGGCGGCGGCTGTGGTTGAAAAAAATTATTCATCGCCAATTCGTATGAAACAGGTGCGTTGGTTTAAATGACGCATTGTGGCGGCACCTGCCCCTGAGTGATAGTTACACTCAAAACGCTTATTTCATCACCTCTACATTCTATTTTAGAACACCTCGTCAATAGGACTTTGAAAACAATGACATTATTATTGATCTGGCCATGCATCTGAGATGTTGACAATCCTATAAATTGTGATGACCGTTATCAACCATTTGCACGTTCCGACCGGTCGTTTGCGGGCACTTACCGGGCGTTTGCAGGCTCCGACCAGTCGTTTGCACGGCGTTGCCGGTCATTTGCAGGCTCCGACCAACGCATTGCAAGCAGTTACCGACGCGTTGCAGGGTTCGACCAACGCATTGCAAGCAGTTACCGGTCGTTTGCAATCGGTTACCGGTCGTTTGCAGACGGTTACCGACGCGTTGCAAGCAGTTACCGGGCGTTTGCAGAGTCCGACCGGGCGTTTGCGGAGAGTTACCAGTCAATTGCAGGCTTCGACGGGGCGATTTTTGGGGTTTTTCGTGTGTTTTGCGCCTTTTGGCGGCGTTTTTGGCTTTCTTGCGCGTTACACCAGCGCCGGAACGGGCGCGTGGTAGCCGAAGTAGCTGCGTTCTTTGATGAGGTCGGCGACTTCGGGCGGCACCATGCTTTCCCAACTTTCGTCGCCGTTGCGGATTTTATCCAACACATCGCGCGAGAAAATGTGCAAATAGTCGCGATTGAAATAGTCGAGCGATTGAACGTAGTCGTTTTCCACCAAATGCCCGTAAAGGCGCTGCAAATGCGGCGCGACTTTGAGTTTTTGCACGTTGACAAGCTGGCCGGTTTGCGGGTCTTTCAACGGATAAACGAATAATTTTAAGTCGTTCTTGAAAAGGCGCCCGAACGATTCAAGAATGCCGCCTTCGAGATGCTCGTAATATTTTTCGTCGAATAAATCGCGCACGCTCGGCACGCCCATTGTGATGCCAATCGGCTTTTTGGAAAAGCGCGCTAAATACGCGGCCAAACGGTAGTATTCAAAGTAGTCCGAAATCAAAACGGTGTGTCCGGTGGCTGCCAAAAGCTCGGCGCGGGCAATGAAATCGGCGTAGTCCACTTCGCCCTTCTCGCCGCCGGTGGAAAGCAGGTTTTTCATGGTGATTTCGGCCAGCACCATCACTTCGCTTTCGCCTTTCAAAGCCGG
>JANMKN010000170.1:0-18009 GCA_031372065.1 Abditibacteriaceae bacterium
TTTTGAGACTTTTCAAACTGATTCTAAAAGAGTCACACATGAGGTTATAATTGACTCTTCATACGTCAATCTTGCGAGATTCGTTACTCGCCTCTTGCCGCATACTGCTCATTTTGCGCGATAATCAACTTCAGCAGTTCATGATTCTGTTCGGCAATGGCTTTGATTTGTCGCTCAAGGTCTTCGATTTTCTCATAGGCTTTGCAATTGGTTTGGTAATCGTTTTCCCACAGTTCGCGGTCTTTGGCAGCGGCGACATTACCGGCCATCAAAATGAGCGGTGCGGCGTAAGCGGCCTGTGTGCTGAACGCCAGATTCAGCAAAATAAACGGATACGGATCGAAATGTTTGATCCACGCTACGATATTGATCGCTATCCAGATGGAAACCGCAATCGTCTGTAGAATGAGAAACGGCCACGATCCCATGTAACCTGTGATTGAGTTCGCTAAACGGATGCCCAATGGCGCTTCCTCGCCATGATAGCGGCTGTGGACAGGATGCAAAAAACGCTGTCCCATCGCGTTGGCTTCGCGGCCCACTTGACCCAATTTCTTTTCGACATCCGACAATGTGGTTTTCATCGTTTCTCCCATCCAACAGGCTTTGACAAATTCTTTCCAGACGATTTCTTATTTTTGGTTTGCCATTTCTTTTCAGGTTAGCGCAGCAAACTAAAAACGCCCCACCAGACAAAAGTCTGATGGGGCGTTTTTCCGTTGAATTGATTCCAACTTAGGCAATGCGGACATTGGACGCGCGCAGGCCTTTGGCCTCTTTTTGCACGTCAAATTCGACTTTCTGCCCTTCTTGCAAAGAGCGATAGCCTTCCGTTTGAATCGCCTGATGATGAACGAAAACATCCTCGCCACCGTTTTCCTGCTCGATAAAGCCGAAGCCCTTCGAGTCGTTGAACCATTTGACAGTTCCTTTGACCATAGTAACCAAATCCTTTTTTTGTCGTGACGCTGGCGCTGGCAGATTTAACAAGGGTGTGACCGAGGGAACTAACCAAAAAGGGATTGCCGAAAGGAATTTCCAGAAAGGTGTGACCGAAGGATGTGACCGTGATTTTGCTGATGGACGCTCTGACTGACCGACAATTGATAAACAGGCTCGTTAAAGCCTGCCTAAAGCATTGCCCATGGCGACCTTTTTGTCAAGGCGCAAAGTGCTGGCAACAATTAAAAATAAAATAACTCTGTTGCGCCGCGCCAGTTGATTGAGCAAGCGTCTCGCGTTCATAAAACGGTCAAAGAGCAAGCTATAAAACTATCTCACAACGCGCCTCATAGGAGTTGCTTTCTTCTTTCAAAACGCGGTCATCCACGATAATTTGCACTTTTAAGGGTTGAGAGGGCGGCGTTTGTTTGGTGGGAAATAAACGGGCTGACACTGTAATTGTTTGGCCGATGCTGGCCTGCAATTTCTTGTCGGCATTGTCCCACGGTGGAATCGTGGTAAATTCCTCGCCGTTCGCCGCAATATTCACTAAAACTTCCGGCCCATCAACGCGCAATTCGACTTCGTGCGTTGACGGCAATTGCACTTGAACACCCGTAAAACAAAACACTTTATCGGGCGCTTCGACAAAGGAAAGTTGATATTTCGGGTTGTCTTCTTTTAAATTGCCGCGCTTTAAAAAGGCCGCGCGCTTCTCATCTTTGAGAAGCTCATCGGTTTCCATTAAAAAGCCGGTCAAGAAGCCACTTTGCGACCATTGCGCCGTGAGTTTTGTGCCGTCTTTTCGCCAACTTTTGTTTGTTGGGGCGCCCAAAATTTTTTCGATATCGCTTTGCGTTTTGCCCATCAGCGACGGCACATCAAAAAGCGGCAGTTGTGGTTCGGGCGCCTCGCGGTGGCAGCCGAAAAACAAAAACAGAAACAAGAGCGGCGTAAACTTTTTCATGGCGTATTAAGAAACAACTCTCCCTCAAAACTCGAACCAAATCACGCGAAACAGACGCCTTGCCACCATAGTGATCTAACCGCGTAGGATGTCATTGTTGATTTCAAGACAATCCTTCGTCAATTTTGAAAGCAAAGTTGTGAACGATAAGCCCATAAAGAATCTCCGCACGCTCAGTTGCCTTTTTGCGTGTCCCACTTTCAACATGACCGACTTGCTTTGCTACGCTTCCTGATGGATAAAGTCCAGATCCAAACTAATTTTCTTGCCATCGGCGGCGAAGATTGGGGTTTTATAGGCGCCACGACGTTGGAAAAAGCACGCGAAGGAGGTTGCCAGCACGCCGAAGCCGTAAATAACGCTGCGGCGGAAATTAATGGAGGACGCTTCTTCAAAATACTTGGCCGGACACGCGATTTCGCCGATGGAATAACCGAAAAACACGGCTTGCGTTAGCATTTGATTATCGAAAACAAAATCGTCGGAGTTTTCTTCGAGCGGCAAATTGAGCAAAACCTCGCGCGAAAACGCGCGGTAGCCGGTGTGATATTCCGAGAGTTTCATGCCGATTAATAAGTTTTGCGTGGCCGTCAGCCAGCGATTAAAGGCGTATTTGTAAAACGGCATTCCGCCTTTGAGGGCGCCGTTGCACAAAATGCGCGAACCCAGCACGATATCGTATTGGCCGTTGGCAATCAGCGAAGCCATCGCCACCAAGAGTTTGGGCGTGTATTGATAATCGGGATGCAGCATAATCACCACATCGGCGCCGCGTCGCAGGGCAGCTTTGTAGCAGGTTTTTTGGTTGCCGCCGTAGCCGCGATTTTCGGGATGGACAATGGTTGCGATGCCGAGACTCTGCGCCACTTGCGCGGTGTTATCGCCGCTGGCGTCGTCCACTAAAATCACTTCGTCAATAAATTCAAAGGGAATTTCGCGATAGGTTTGCTCCAGAGTTCCAGCGGCATTGTAGGCAGGCATCACGACAACAATTTTTTTGTCGAAGATCATGGGCGTTTAAAGTTGATGTCAGGCTCGAATTTCCAGTATAGTGCATAATTTTCTCATGTTTCGCGCACCATTGCTGTTTCTGTTCTTGCTGGCGCTGGCTTTGCGTGGCAATGCGCAGCCGCTACCCGACCGGCGCGAATTGAGCGGGCGCGTTGCATCCACAAAAAGTGTGCCTGTTGGCGGCGCGCAAATTCAAATCAGGCGCAAAGAAACCAAGGCCAGCGCTGTTTTCTGGGGCGTAGCTGTGCTTTCCAATGTCGCCGGCGATTGGCGCGTGCCAGACGCCGAAGATGGCGATTACGTTATCACCGTGACCGCGCCCGGCTACGAAACATGGAGTGCGCCTTACACCTTGAGAGAATACGAGCCATCGCTGCGTATTACGCTGCAACGCAAAGTCTCGCTGACTTTTACCATTCTTGATCCCAACGGGCAGCCTGTGCAAGGAAAAACAGCGGCAGTTTTCGGTTACGTCACCAAAGCTGGAATCTGGCAATTGGGAAATCAGCCGGGCGTGGCTTTGGGCACAACTTCGCTCACATCTTCCAGCGGACAATGCACTTTACCTAACGGCAGCGAAGGCGTTTATCATGAGTTATATGTGGCCGTGCGTGGCGTGGGCCATATGCGCTGGATGGGCAAAGTCGAAATTCTCGAAGGCGGCACCCAGCATTTTGACTTGCAACTACAAAAGGCAACGGCTGCTTTGCAAGTGAAGATCGTCGAGGAATCGCCCAACCCAAAAGAAGCGGGGCGTTCGCTTGGCGCCGCGCAGATTTATCCGCAATCGGTGCAACCGCTACAAATCAGCGATAAGACCTTGGCGCTCTGGCTGTTTCGGCAAAATGACCTGACATCCACTGATGGCACAGGCATTGTTCGATTGATTGGTTTATTGCCGGGACGCTATCAAATTCGCGTCACCACGCCTTTTAATTGCAATCTGGCAAAGTTTGCCGAAGTGGTGCAAGCTATTGATGTCGTGCCGGACGAAGAAAAGGAAGTCGCATTTCGCATTCCGCCCTGCTCCACCAATACGCCGACTTTGCAAGTTACGATAAAAGACGAGCATCAAGTGCCACTGGCAAATCGAGAAGTGCGTTTATTTTGTCAACCCATCAGCGAAACGACACAGATGAATTTGCAATTTGAAGAAGCTGCCGCGCGCCGCGTGCCTTTTTCCAGTATGCGCCGGGGCACCACCGATGCCGCAGGTAAAATAACACTTTATCCGTTTTGGGCCGGCCTCTGGCGTATCAGCGTCTATGAAGTCGAGGCGCGCATCCCTTTTCACGGCGCCGAAACTGTCGATGTGACGCCCGAAGGCGGTCAAATCACGATTGCCACTGCACTAAATCCAGCAATAGAAGAGTAGCATCGAGACGCGATTTCGCAACCTCCGACATCGTTTTCTCGGCGTCCAGCATCGTTTTCTCGACATCCAGACACAATTTCAACGCATCCAGACACAATTTCAGCGCATCCGGCATCAATTTCTGTGCATCCGGCGATGATTTCTTGGTGTGCTGAACCGGCAGTCAATTATTCAAACGCGCTTTTGACCGGTTTTCCGTCCCAATCGGCGGGAATGGGCACACCAAGCAGCCATAATGCTGTTGCGGCGGTGTCATAAGTGGTTACAGGAGCCGTAATTTTTAGGCCGGCTTTCACGCCTTTGCCAAAAGCAATCCACGGAATCGTCATATCTTCGGGCGCTCTGGTGCCGTGGGTTTTATCGTGCCCGCCATGATCGGCGCTCAAAATAATCACGCTCTCGTTGGCAATGCCCGCTTTAAGAATCGCGTTATGCACGGTTTTAAGCGCGGCATCTTCATCTTCAAAGGCATTAATTTGCTCTGGCGTGCCCCAACCATATTTATGACCGGCGCCGTCGCTATCGGCGAAGTGAACGAAACACAAATTCGGTTTGTCGCTTTCGATGTATTTCGCCGCTGTCTCGGCCACCACTTTGGCCGCATATTCGGGCACTTCGCACTTATCTAAGGTGCCAGGAATGTTGAAATGCTTGAACTTTTCCTTGCCCGCAAATAAAGCCGTTTTATAACCGGCATTCTTAGCGAGTTGGAAACTCGTCGCAAATTTGAACGGGCCAACTGCGGGGCGCCAATCGTTCCACAAAACTTTGTGCTTGTCTGGGCCGATGCCACAAAGCATTGAAGTGTGCGAAGTCAGCGTGATACTGGGAAATGTAGTCTGCGCTTCCCATGTGGACGCGCCTTTGTCGGCCATCATCATCGTCAGCGGCATTTTGCTTTGCTTCATTACAGCGGGCTTGCCGCCATCAAAGCTCACAATAAAAACGTGCTTTGCACGCACAACAGGCGATTCGACAACAATCGGTTTGATTGCGCTTTCGGCTACAGAATTTTGTCCCGTCACCGGCGAACAAGCGATATTCCCAATACCAAGGCTCAACGCGCTCAGGGCACTCAAAAAAATTCTACGCTTCATAAAATTTCATTTTCCAACAAAAGTCCAAACCGTCTGATTGTCTTACAATCAAAACATTAAATTTGAACCAAAAATCGGTGATTTGTGTTGATTCCGCGTTATTTTCCCTTTTTATCATCATTAAATTTCTAATACGGCTCAGAGAACCAGAAAACCAAGTCTTTTGAATGGTTCAAAAAAGAATTCGAAAAAAAGTTCACAATGTGTTTAACAATAATCATATTTGGGTATAATTAGTTCACACCCCAGTTGGCCGGACAATGGGGCGCAATTCTTATTTTCCTTTTGGAGGACAAAATGTTCATCCGCCGTAACAATGTGAAGCGTGGCTTCACCCTGATCGAACTCTTGGTCGTAATCGCTATCATCGCGATCCTCGCGGCCATTCTGTTCCCCGTTTTCGCCCGTGCTCGCGAAAACGCTCGCAAGTCCAGCTGCCAGAACAACCTGAAGCAGTTGGCTCTCGGCTTCAAGCAATACATCAACGACTTCGACGAGCGTTACCCGCTCGTTGCTTCCACCGTTGGCACCGGCGGCAGCGGCACACCGCCTTATGGCTGGGCCGATTCTTTGCAGCCCTACATCAAGAACACGCAGGTCTACCAGTGCCCCAGCGACGCGGCTGAAGGTGCAGACCTGTCGACAGATGCAGGCTATACCGATTACTGGTATAACCGCAACTTCGTCCGTCACATCCCCCGTGCGGCGGCTGCCATTGTAACGGGTGCTAATGAATCCATGTTGGGTTCCTCGTCGCAAACTATCATCGCTGGCGATGGTGGTAGCTCACAAGGCACCAATACAGGTTCAGCTCGCTATGCAATTTGCGGCAATGGCACAGACAATGTAACGGCACAAGGCTCGATTCCAACTACTGGTCTACCGGCATTTAGTGACAATGGTGCAGCACCGACTGCTGCTACTGAAAGTGCTTGTGGTGCAGTCGCTGTTCCCTCTGTCTCGACAGGTGCCTCTTACGGAACCTACCCGGCAGCAGTTCTCCACTTGGATGGCGCTAACTTCGCTTTTTCGGATGGACATGTGAAATGGCTGCGTGGCAACAACCCGACGCAAAGCGCCGGCGTTTTGGACAACACCTTCTCACAGGGCAGAATTGCTGATAGCACCCTGACCCCCAGCCCTGCGGGCAAGGCCACCTTCTCCCTGTTGAACCGTCCGTTGTAATTGACTGGGTTCAACCCTGACTTTCTCTTTCGACCTTAAAAACACCCCGCATCCGGCTGCGGGGTGTTTTTGTTTGTATTGTGCAGTTTCGCCTTTCATACTCTATCGGCGAACAGGAAGAATCATGCGATTAGAAAATAAGATTGCTTTAGTGACTGGCAGCAGTCGGGGCATTGGCAGCGCCATTGCCCAAAGGCTGGCACACGAGGGCGCCACTATTGTTGTGCAGTTCAAAACGGACGAAACTGCTGCACAGCACACAGTAAAGACCATTGTTGACGCAGGGGGACAAGCGACAGCTTTACAGGCTGATTTATCCGACCTCAACGATGTGCGCCGTTTATGGGATGATTTCGATAAGCGATTTGCAGGACTTGATATTTTGGTCAACAATGCAGGTTCCGCTGTCTTTGGCGCGCTCGAAACTGTCACCGAAGCCGATTTCGATGCGATTTTTAATCTGAATGTGCGCGGCTTGTTCTTCAACACTCAGCAGGGAGTTACGCGAATGCGAGATGGTGGCCGCATCATTAACATTTCCAGTGGCATTACAAAAGTAAATGCTGCTGGTGGAGCGGTTTACGCGGCATCCAAAGCCGCTGTTGAAGCCTTTACACGCTCGTGGGCAGCAGAATTAGGGTCGCGTGGCATTACGGTAAACACAGTTTCGCCCGGTATGACGCAAACCGATTTATTGATGAGTGTGACCTCGCCAGAGGTGTTAGATAAAATGGTGGGCCAGACAGCTTTGGGGCGCTTGGGACAGCCAGCCGACATTGCGGATGTGGTTGCCTTTTTGTGTTCGGATGATGCGCGATGGATTACGGCGAATAATCTATTGGCAAATGGCGGCGTGGGATGAGTAGGAGATAGGGTGAGGCATGGAACTTTTTGACTTGTTCAACACCTGGCGTTTTGTGCCACGAGCGCAATGCGGCCAGTGGACGCCATCGTTAATTTATTTGCACAACATCAGTGACTTTCTGATTTGGACGGCGTATATAGCCATCCCACTGGTATTGGTGAGTTTTGCCTATCGTCGGCGCGAAGAATTGCCGTTTCAGCAGTTGTTTTTGCTGTTTGGGATATTTATCGTGGCGTGCGGCACCACGCATTTGCTGGAAATTATCTTGTTTTACAAGCCGGTTTACATTTTGTCTGGTTGGGTCAAATTGATAACGGCTGCCGCCAGTTGGGGCACTGTCATCGCGCTGTTTCATATTGTGCCGCGCGCTTTGCAAATGAAAAGTCCTGATGCATTGGAAGCCGAAGTAGCCCGTCGTGTAGCAGAACTGCAAGAACTAAATGTCCAGTTGGAAGCGGCTAATGCCACAAAGGATGACTTGTTACATCGCGAACAAGAATCGCGGCGCCAAGCCGAGGCCGCCAATCGCACCAAAGATGAATTCTTAGCCACGGTATCACATGAGTTGCGCACGCCGCTGACTTCAATTTTGGGTTGGTCATCGTTATTGTCCAGTGGAAACCATGATACAGCCTCGGTCAAAGACGCAATGGCTGCCATTGAGCGCAACGCCCGCGCGCAAACACAAATTGTAGATGATCTACTGGACGTATCGCGTATGATTACCGGGCAAATGAATTTGGATACGGCTGCGGTTGACGTAGTTACCGTGATTGAATCGGCCCTGAGTGCCATCTATCCGGCAGCGCAAGCCAAGAATATCTCTCTTCGGACCCAATTTGATTCAGTGGACGGCTCCACCAAGATTAGAGGGGACGAGGTGCGGCTCCAACAAGTCCTTTGGAATCTACTTTCCAATGCCGTGAAATTCACCCCCAAAGGCGGGCAGGTGGATGTAACCTTGGAAAGAAAGCATTCTCAAGTTGTCGTTCGGGTTAGCGATAGCGGAATGGGCATTGGAGCGGATTTCTTACCGCACGTTTTTGAGCGGTTTCGTCAGGCCGATGGTAGCACCACGCGCACTGATGGTGGTTTGGGATTGGGTTTAGCCATTGCGCGCTATTTGGTGGAAATGCACGGCGGCACCATTGAAGCCGCAAGTGAGGGCAGTGGCAAAGGCGCGACGTTTACGGTGCGCCTGCCTATGTTGGCAGTCCTCACGACCCAACGCGAATGGGAACAACAAACGGGCGCGGCGAAGAAAGACTTCCTTGAAACCAATAACAAGCAATTGGGTGGCTTGCAGATTTTAGTCATCGAAGACGATGCCGATTCGCGCCAAATAATCGCTACTATGCTGGAACTTTACGGCGGTCAAGTGCAAAGCGTGGGCACGCCACAAGAAGGATTCAATTTACTGCGCCAAATGCGCCCCGACGTCTTGGTTTGCGACATTGGCTTGCCGGAAGAAGACGGTTATGCGCTGATTGAGCGCATTCGCAAGCAGCCAGCAGCCGAAGGAGGTTTAACTCCGGCGGTGGCCCTCACCGCTTACGCAGCGCCGCGCGACAGTCTTCAGGCATTAGCGGCAGGATTCCAAGCCCATTTGCCCAAACCTGTGCAGCCAGAGCAACTTGCCTCCGTCGTCGCCGACCTAACCGGACGTGACTGAATACTTATCATCAACTTCCCTCGCGAGGCCTGCGAGTTGTGAGTGCCCAACACTGGCTCTAAACTTAAAACTCTCAACTCGAAACTGATTTTCCTCGTGACTCCTCCTTTTGATGCCGAGCAACTTGGCTTTTTGCAACATCGCGTTGGCGACCTGATTAAAGGTCGCTACGAAGTCTTGCAACCGCTGGGTGGCGGCAACTTTGGCTCGGTTTATCGCGTGCGTGACCGCGCGCTCGATCACGATTTGGCGTGCAAAGAAATGCACGTTTTGGATGATCCGACCTCCGTCAAAGACGAACGCGGCTTGGCCGTCGAACTTTTCAAGCGCGAAGCGTTAAATTTAGCCACGCTGCGCCATCCTCACATCCCGGCGGCCTATTTCGATCAAGAAGAAGGCGTGTGGCACGTTTGCCCGCGTTGTGGATTCGACTACGCCTTTGAAAATTCCGACGCGCAGTTTTGCCCGGTGCATGGCGCACCGCTCTTGCGCGTGACCGAACGCTATTACTTGATGATGGACTTCGTGGACGGCCCGACACTGGAAGAACTAACTGTCGCGGCCCGCGCGCAAAACAAGTCGCTCGACGAGAAAACCTGCCTCGAATGGATCAGCCAGATCGCTTCGGCCTTGCGCAGCTTGCATCGCGTGAATATCATTCACCGCGATGTCAAGCCAGAGAACATCAAGATTCGCAAAGGCGACGGCGCGGCCATGTTATTGGACTTTGGCCTGACGCGCAAGGTCGAAGAAGCCTCCGGTTACGGCACCGTGCGCTTAACCGGCACCAGTCGCTTCGGCACACCGGGCTATGCGCCCGCCAACATGATGGAAGTCGAGCGTCCCGAACGCCGCACCGACCTTTACGCGCTGGGCATGACGCTCTATCGCATCTTGACGGGCCGTGACCCGCAGGACGAAGAAGAACAAAGCGAAATGCGCGCCTATGGGCCGCGCTATTTCAACCCGCAAATCTCCCCGGAAACCGACCGCCTCATCCGTCAGGCGACTGCCGTTGACATCTCGCGTCGTCACCAGACCATTGATGCCTTTCTCGACGAGTTGGCCGGCATTCAAGGCACGAGGCAAAGCGCGTTCTCGGCGCCGCCCTTTACTTTTTCCACCGGACAAAGCGCCCGCACGCCGGGCGAATTGGCCCGACTCATCGAGGCGCGCCCCGCAGAAGCGCAAGGCTACTTGTTCGACGGCCTTTTGGCCGATTGGCTCAAGAAAAATGGCTTTGCCGCGCCCGCCAAAGTCGCCGCCGACGTGTCCTTGACGCATAAAAACCAGCCGCATCGCGCCCTCGAACTGTTGCGTCGCGCCCTTTATCCGGGCGGGGCGCCCTCTGCCCTGCCCGCTCCCGAAACCGCGCCGCCGAAATTGAATTTCGGCACGCTCGACAGCGGCGAAAGCGCCGAATTAACGCTGCGCATCACCCACCACGGCCCCGGTTTGGCGTGGGGCGAGCTTATCATCGAAGGCGGGCCGAGTGAATTGCCGGGACTATTGTTTGACAGCGCCTTTGAAGGCAACGATGTCACGTTGAAAGTCTCTTTAGACACCAGCAAAGTCTCTCCCGGCGCCTATAAAGGCGCGTTGCTCGTCTTGACCGACGCTGCATCGCACCGCGTGCCGGTCAGTTACGTGGTCGAAGCGCTGGAATTGATCCTCGAACCGGCGCAATTGAACTTCGGCACCCTTGCCGTCGGCGGGCGGGCCACAAAAACCTTGCGCATCAAGAATAAAAACCAATTGGGACGCCCGCGCGGCGCGATTCACACGCCCTCCTTCTTCAAGGGCTTGAATGTGCCCGAACGTTTTGAAGGCGAAGCGCCGTTGGAAATCGTGTTGGACGCCCGTGTCACCGGCGCCGTGGCGGGCTATTACGAAGGCAGCCTGCGACTTGACACCAACGGCGGCACTTTGCGCGTCCCCGTCCACTATGTTTTGGCCTTGCCGCCGTTGTCTTTGCTGTCCTTGATCTTTAACACCGCTATATTAGGCGCGTTGTGCGGGTTATTGCTGCGCTTGTCTTATGGCGTCATAAATCCCGACTTCTTATGGAACTGGTTGACTGTCTACGACGGCACAGTTCAGCTTGAAAAGTTGGAATTTAAGACTTGGTTGCCAGTTTTGGCGGGTGCAATCGGCGGCATAGAGTTTCTACGGCACCTTCGCCGCCGTGTAAGCAAAGCGCTACAGCCCATTCTGCCTCTGGTCGCCATTTTTGGCAGTGTGGTTGGCGTTTGGCTCGTGCTGGCGCTGGGACATTGGGTAATTTGGAGCTTAGGGGATTTCCTTTTGCATCCTTTAGCGCTGGCTTTGGGCGGTAAAACCAGCAGTGCGCCGCTTTGGTGGGCACTTTCGGGCGCTGTCACGGGCCTTTTTTATGGCATCGGACGCGTTTTTGTGGCTTTAGGCCGTCCGTGGGGCCTTTATTTGCCGCCCGCGATGTTTTTATTGGCGTTTATGACGCTACTAATCTACGCCGCATCGTTTTCAGGCTGAATTTCTACTACTAACTCATGTTACGCAGTGAGGTTGTGATAAGCAAAGAGCGATTTCATCGCTCGTCCCCTCACCCGGCCTCTCCCCCATTCGCTTCGCTGGGGAGAGGAGAACTTGACTATTAGGTCCTTGCCCTACTCAATCAGGCAGGAGCGCTTGCGTAAAGCACTCCTCTCCCCATGGGGGAGAGGTTGGGTGAGGGGACGAGCAGCTTTGCTGCTCTTTCCAGTGCCTACCGTAAGCGCACTGCGTAACATGAGTTCTAATAATCTTGTCGCGCCCTTAAATTCTGTTCTCGCCCCTTACTAATAGATTCTCGGAGACCTATTACAGCGTCTCGGAAACCCATTACAGCACCTCGGAATGCCATTACAGAGTGTTGGAATGCCTCTACAGCATGTCGGAGAGGCTCTACAGCGTGTTGCAATGCCTCTACAGCGTGTTGGAATCTCATCACAGCAACTTTGAGAGGCTCTACAGCAACTCGGAGAGGCTCTACGGCGTGTTGGAATCTCATCACAGCAACTTTGAGACTATCTACGGCAACTCAGAAGCTATCTACAGGATGTTTTAGACTTATTACAGCGTGTTTTGATGAAGGATATTGCGTTTATATGCGATTCCACGTTAATTTTAAGAGATTGTTAGTTCATATTGGAGCTACCACTTTATGCTATGGGCTTGTGATAGGCGCTCGCCCCTCACCCGGCCTCTCCCCCAACCGCTGCGCTGGGGAGAGGAGGACTTGTCTAATATGCTTTTCCTCAATTGAAACGAGCAGGAGAGTTTGCGTAGGCGACTCCTCCTTTCCCCCAGCGCAGCGTTTGGGGGAGCCGGGAACCCGCTTGCGGGTGGCGGTGAGGGGCAAGCAATGCAGACGCTATTGCCCTTCTCACAAACCCAACGCGTAACAGAAGTGAAGATAATTTATCGTCAAAGGGGCACAAATGGGCGTTACATCGTTCAAAGAACACGGTCTACAATGAAAATTCTTCATATTCTCGAAGCGACACAAGGCGGCACAAGGCGGCACGTTTTAGATTTGTTGCCTTTATTAGTGCGTCAGGGCTTCGCGTGCGACCTCGTTTATTCGCCTTTGCGCTATCCGGCCTTTCGTCACGACGCCGCCCTGTTGGAGACTCAAGGCGTGCGCTGCTTTTCGATTCCGATGACACGCGGTTTTGGCGGAGCGCGCGATGCTACAGCGCTTCTGGCATTGCGGGAACACATCAAAACACACCATTATGATGCCGTCCATTGCCATTCGACCAAAGCCGGCTTCTTAGGGCGTTTGGCATCATGGAATACACTGGTGATTTACACGCCGCATTGCATTGCCTTTGATACTTCTCTGCCGCGCCCGCAGCGCCGCGCGGCCCGCATCATGGAAAAACTGTTGGCGCCGCGCACCGCTCACTTTATCGCGGTGGCACAACACGAAGCGCGCGTCATACAAAGGGCACATTTGTGTGCAAATAGCTGTCTCAGCGTCATTTATAACGGCATTAATCTCGAAGAATTCGATCAATTAGTGAATTTGCCAATCATCAAGCGCCCATTGGTCATCGGTTGTTTCGGCAGGCTGACGCGACAGAAAAATCAGGCGGCCCTTTTGCGCGCCTTGCCTTTGGTGCGTCGCGTTGTGCCGCAGGCGCAAGTGCTTTTGGTTGGCAGCGGCGAAGATGAGGCAACGCTGCGCCTTTTAGCCGACAAGTTACATATCGCGGACAGCGTTATCTTCGCCGGAGAAATTGAGGAAGCGCGGCCTTATTATCTTCGTTGTGACATCGCCGCGCAGCCGTCGCGTTGGGAAGGCTGTCCTTATTCGATTTTGGAAGCAATGGCGGCCAAACGGCCTGTGGTGGCAGCGGGAGTGGGCGGCGTGCCCGAAGTGCTGCAAGCGCCCGGCGGCGTGATTTATCAAGCGACGCGCCCCGAAACTTTAGCGGAACATCTTATTGCACTGGCGCAAGACGAGACTTGCCGCCTTCAAATGGGCCAAAAAGCGCGCCAACGCATCGAAGAACACTTCACTGCCGCACAAATGGTGCGGCACACAATGAAGGTTTATACCCGTTGAGATGCCAGTCCGTTAAAATGCAACGGGGGCAAAAGTGAAAGTTACAAGGAACTTATCATGCAAAGTATGCACGGGGATCAGCCCCACAAAGTTTTAGTCATAGAAGATGACCACGATTTGGCCGAATTAGCCAAGATGCACCTAAACGACATCGGTGTCACAGTCGGCGTGGAATTCGACGGCCCCAGCGGGCTGGAACGCGCGCTCAACGAAGATTGGTGCTTGATTATCCTTGATTTGAACCTGCCCTCGCTGGACGGTTTGGAAGTGTGCCGCCGCCTGCGCGCCAAAGAATCGCGCACGCCAGTTTTGATGCTGACGGCGCGCACCTCAGAACTGGATCGCGTGCTGGGCTTGGAACTGGGCGCCGATGATTATATGACCAAACCTTTTAGCGTGCGCGAATTGCAAGCGCGTGTCAAAGGCATTTTGCGCCGCGAAGAATGGGATTCGCGTCAAACCGGCGCCGCTCCGATGGAAACGGTCCCCGAAGATTTAGGAGCGCCTGTCAAAGTCGGAGAATTGTTCATTGACCCGCAGAAACACAGGGTCACATTGGCGGGCGATTCCATCAGCCTGACTGCCAAAGAATTCGACTTGCTGTTACATTTTGTTCGTCATCCCGGACTTGTTTATTCACGCGACCAACTGCTGGATTCCGTTTGGGGGCCGGGCTATGCGGGCTACGAACACACTGTCAACTCGCACATCAATCGTCTGCGCACGAAGATTGAAAAAGACCCGGCCTATCCGCGTTATCTGCTCACGGTTTGGGGCGTGGGTTATAAGTTCGCTGATCCGGAAGACCTTGCCCAAAGGCGCAGCAATAAGCTGGCGCCGGCATCGGAAAAAGCAGGGGCCGATAAAGACGACGCCACCGTGGAAGCCGATCTGGTGAACACACCATAAGGCTGTGCTGAAGCACAAATCTCTGCCTCCTCAGCCCCGTTTCGCTTTTCAATCAACTTGTTTTATGGCAGAAGCACACAAATCGTGGTCTAACGTTTTTGACGGCAGGGGTCAATCTGCGTTATAATGCGGCGCGTTTCCGGGCGATTCCACACACAGATTTTCATCCTTCCTGCCTTTGTTTTCGCCCTTGCCAATCTGACCGTTTCGCTCTGAGAATGCCGGTTATTTCCCATGCCCGGCTCCCGCAATTGCGCTTATGATTAACATCGCGCTGGCTTCCGCCGACCGAAAATTCGCCCGTGAACTGCGCCTGCAATTGATCGGCTGGGGCTATCGTCCGTGGATGGCCGACCCGGAAGAATCAATTCTTGAGCAAATTCAAGATCGCGGTGCTGATCTTTTGATTCTCGACTTCACCGCGCCGCTTGGCAATCCGCCCAGCACGGTGCGCTCAATCAAGTCGGACAGCGAACTCAAACACATTCCCATTGTGGCTCTGGTGGATGCCCGCGAAGCACCGTCGCTGGATTTTTCCATTGGCCTTGAAGATTTCTTGGTGCGCAGCGACCAATTTGAAGAACTCAACACGCGCATTCGCTTTGTGTTGTGGCGCCTGTCGAAGGTGGATTCCAAAGACACCATCAAAGCGGGCGCCGTGGTGATGAACTTAGCTTCGTATCAAGCCTCCGTCAAAGGTGAAGCCTTGGATTTGACCTATAAAGAATTCGAGCTTTTGCGCTTTTTGATGACGCATCGGGGCCGCGTTTTCAGCCGCGACGCGCTCCTTCGTCACGTTTGGGGCGAAGAATATCTGGGCGGCACACGCACTGTGGACGTTCACATTCGCCGACTACGCGCCAAAATCGGCCCGCAGTTCGATGAACTCATCCAAACCGTGCGCAACGTCGGCTATAAGATGAACGAGGAAAGTAAAAGTTAGGTGGTTAGGTGGTTAGGTAGTTGGGTGGTTGGGTGGTTGATGCCAGTGCTTAGTAACATACAGCATGGGCTTCCTTGCCTTTTAACTACCTCAACCACCCAACTACCTCAACCACCCAACCGCCCAACTTTTACTTCCGTGAAACACAGTTGAAACAGACAACCGATAGAATCACGAATAGCCTGACAAGCGACGCGATGGGATAATCCGCAAGGATGAGTGATGAAGTCCGATATGGCGCGGACGCAGCCATCAGGCAAATTCAGCGAAGTCAGCAGAGGTGACATGCATGAAATTAATTGAAGCAGTGGTGCGTCCGCACAAATTGCAGGACGTAAAAAGTGCGCTCTCCGACATGGGCGTGGTCGGCATGACCGTGACCGACGTGCGCGGTTGTGGCCGTCAGAAGGGCCATGTTGAGCGTTATCGTGGCAGTGAATACACAGTTGACCTACTCAGCAAGGTCAAAATCGAAGTTGTTGTCAAAGAATCGCAGGTCAACGAAGTGGTAGATACCATCGCCAAATCTGCCCGCACCGGAGAAATCGGTGACGGCAAGATTTTCGTGCGCCCCGTCGAACAAGTGATTCGCGTGCGCACCGGCGACCGCGACGAAGACGCGCTTTAAGTGACGAGTTCCGAGTGACGACTGACGAGTTGGCACATTTCACTCGTCAGTCGTAATTCGTCAATCGTAATTAGATTTAAGGAGAAACAGAAGCGATGGCAGATGCAAAGTCGGTCATAAAAATGGCCCAGGAAGCCGGGGCAGAATTCATTGATGTCAAATTCACTGGATTACTCGGCGATATGCAACACCTGACGTATCCCGTAGAAGCGCAGTTAAACGAAGACTTTTTCACCGATGGCGTGGGTTTCGACGGCTCCAGCGTGCGCGGCTTTCAAACCATTGACAAGTCCGATATGCTGCTCATGCCCGATCCCGAATCGGCTTTCATGGACCCGGCCTACGACACCCCGACCCTGTCGGTTTTCGCCAACATTCTTGACCCGCTGACGATGGAGCCGTATTCGCGCGACCCGCGCTACATCGTCGCCAAGGCCGTCGAATACATGAAATCCACTGGCATCGCCGACGCCGCGTTTTTCGGCCCCGAAGCGGAATTCGTCCTCTTCAACGGCGTGTCTTACGGCGGACAACGCGCCGCTGGCGGCGGTGACGGCCATTATGCCCACTATAAAGTCGAATCCATCGAAGGCGATTGGCACAATCAGGATGGCGTTTACGATTCCGACACGATGGAATGGAACAGTGGCCGTCGTCCGCGCAACAAGGGCGGCTATGTGCCGGTGCCTCCCACCGACAGCCTAACCGAAGTGCGCAACGACATCGTGCGTCATCTGCAAGCCGCCGGCATCAAAGTGGACGTTCATCACCACGAAGTCGCGACCGGCGGACAATGCGAAATCGGCATCACGCTGAATGAAATTCGCAAAATGTGCGACACGATGCAGATTCACAAATACCTTGTGAAAAACGTCGCTCAGAAGCACGGTTTGACCGCCACCTTCATGCCCAAGCCGATTTTCGGCGACAACGGAACGGGTATGCACTGCCATCAATCCATCTGGAAAGACGGCCAAACCCTGATGTTCGACGAGAACGGCTACGCCCAACTCTCCGACTTGGCGCGTTGGTATATCGGCGGCATTTTGAAGCACGCGCCTGCTCTGCTCGCTTTCACCAACCCATCCACCAACTCCTATCATCGCTTGGTGCCCGGTTACGAGGCGCCGATTTATTTGTTGTATTCGCAGCGCAACCGCTCGGCTGCGGTGCGTATTCCGCTTTACAGCAAGTCGCCCAAAAGCAAGCGCATCGAATTCCGCACGCCGGATGTGACAGGCAACATTTACCTATCGCTGACCGCGCAATTGATGGCCGGTTTGGATGGCATCAAGAACAAAATTGATCCGGGCGACCCGTTCGACAAAGACCTTTACGAATTGGAGCCGGAAGAACAGGAAGGCATTCCGACTGTTCCCGGCAGCCTCGAAGAAGTGCTGGATGCTTTGGAAGCCGACAACGATTTCTTGAAAGCCGGTGGCGTTTTCACCGACGACCTCATCGAAATGTATATCAGCCTCAAGCGTCAAGACGTAGACGCCCTGCGCCTGCGCCCGCATCCCTACGAGTTCAACTTGTATTTCGACGTGTAAAACCAAATTCTCTCCGAAAAAGCCTCGTTTCTCTCCAGAAACGGGGCTTTTTTGGCGATAAGTGCCGTAATTCTCTCGGTAACTGCTTCAATTCTTGGAAGGACTAAGATAGTTGTAAAGAACGGAGCAAAACTGGTTCTGGCGCACTTTTGGTGATTGGCGGATAGGTTCCTTTCACTGCGCCCGAAGGGCATCATTTCTCTGCTAACCAACTATGCGTTTGCCAGCACACGCAAGCGCAGCAGGTCAAAGTTAGCGCGGCCATACATCT
>JANMKN010000175.1:0-2133 GCA_031372065.1 Abditibacteriaceae bacterium
ATCATCAATCAAAAGCTGCAGGAGATCATTGACAAGCAGACCGAGCCGTGGGGCATCAAGGTCACGTCCGTCGAAATTAAGGAAGTGTCGCTGCCCGACAGCATGAAGCGCGCGATGGCCAAGCAGGCCGAGGCCGAACGCGAACGCCGCGCGAAAGTCGTGAATGCACAAGGCGAATTTGAAGCCGCCGAAAAAATGGTGCAGGCCGCCGCGCTCATCGCGAAGGAGCCGATTGCGCTGCAACTGCGCTATCTCCAGACCATGCGCGAGATGGCGAGCGAACACAACACGACCACGTTCCTGCCGCTGCCGATAGATTTGTTCAGCGCGTTTTTGAAAAAATGATTTGTGAAAAAGGAATACGACTTCTCGAAAGGTGAGCGTGGTCGTTTTTATCGGCACGGCGCGAAACTAAATGTGCCAGCAGTCGCTGAAAGTGTCCGCTTCACCGGCGGCGTGATTCACGTCCGGCTCGATGACGGGCGCGAAATAAGTTTGCCGCTGAACGAAGTGCCGTGGATGAAATGGCTGGCGAAGGCCACGCCGAAACAGCGCGCCAACTGGTCGGTGGAGCCGGGTGGCTTTGCGATTTACTGGCCTGACCTCGATGACGGCGTGGAAGTCTGCCACTTGCTCGATTCCATGCCGCTCGTATGATAACGAGCGAACACAGCACAACGACGTTCCTGCCGCTGCCGATTGACTTGTTCAGCGCGTTTTTTTAAGAAATTAAACCGATGGCACAGTCTTGGAACATTTTGGCTTTTGCTTTGAGCGCGCTAGTGATGGCTTGCACAAGTTGCAAACCGTCCAATTCAAAAGCAGTCGAGCAAATGACCATCGCGGAGTTGAGAGCCGCCGCTGACAAGCACGATCCGAAAGTCCAGTTTGAACTTGGACTTCGATTTCATAATGGTGACGGTGTTTTGAAAGAGCCAATCGAGGCGGCTGAATGGTGGCGGAAGGCGGCTGAACAAAAACTTCCTGAAGCTGAATATAATTTGGGCGTGGCATACTGGCATGGCGACGGTGTGCCAAAAGACAAACAAGAAGGCATGCGCTTGTGCCGCTTGGCTGCCAATTCTGGCCTTCCCGCCGCCCAAGAATCTCTTGGAAAAATTTACTGCGAAGGCGGTGGTGTTACGGCAACAGATTACACGGAAGCATTTAATTGGTTCAAAAAAGCCGCAGGACAAAACTATCCGCCGGCACAATACTATCTGGCCATTTGCTTCCGAGACGGCAAAGGAATCATGGCAAACCAGACCGAAGCCGTTCTATGGCTTCAACGCGCCGCGAGCAACGGAGTTGCCAATGCACAAGTTGAGCTTGGCAAGCATTACTCTGCCGCTGGTTTCGCGCAATTGATTCAAAAGTCCAACACGCTAAACCAAATCCAAATTGACGCAGTTCGTGATGCCGGTGAAATCGCCAGCGAAATGATTGCCACAAATCAAAATTTGATGCAGGCTGCGAATTGGTTTCATAAAGCTGCGAATCAAAATTACCCATACGGCCATGCTTTTTTGGGCGGGGCTTTCATGCTTGGTGCGGGCGTTGGAAAAGACCCGGCTGAAGCTTACAAATGGTTTAGTCTGACTATGACTAATGAACATGATCTTGGAAAAATGACCATTGAACTTATGAAGGCCAGAGGAATGACCTTCACGCCAGCGCAAATTTCAGCAGGCAAATTACGCGCGGAAGAATTTTCCAAAACGAATCACATTTCACCCAAAACTGTTATTGAAATTCCCGGACTCTAAAAATTTGTGCGGTAATTTTCATCGGTAATTGCGTCATCATTCTTCTAAACATCGGCGCGCTGGCGCTCGTGGCGGGGGGCGCGTGGTGGCTGACCGGCTTGGACAAAACGGCGGGCGGTGAAAGCAATGGAGCGTTTTCCGCACCCTCCGCTGCGCCCGCATGGCCTTGTTTTAATTCGGGGCGCATCTCGGTTTCTTGCAGGGCTAACCGATTCATCGCGGAATCCCGAAGGGATTCCGGCGCAAAGCCCAGGGTCGCGAGGCACGAGCCACCCTGGGTTAAGTGTCGGGAGAAAATCACAACCCCAACGGAGATGTCTGCAAATGGAGCGCGGGCGGCTCGCCCGCGTGTTGTTTGGTTTTGAAC
>JANMKN010000062.1:0-20060 GCA_031372065.1 Abditibacteriaceae bacterium
GAACCGAAAACCGCCTGCCGATTGACGCCCTTTTCCGCGACGGCCAACAGTTTGAGATAATCTTGTGGATCGTATTCGAGGTCGGCGTCCTGCACGATGACCCATTCGCCGCGCGCCAGTTCGAGAGCGCGCCGCACGCTGGAGCCTTTGCCGCGATTTTGCTCTTGAAAAACAATGCGCAGACGCCCGGCGCCGCTTTCAGGCTCCGCCGCGCCGCTGTCGAGCATCGCTTGCAACGTCTCGCGCGTGCCGTCGGTGGAGCAGTTGTCCACGATGATGATCTCCGTGTCGAGCGCCACCGCCTGCACGCGCCGCACGATTTCGTGCAGCGTGCCGCTCTCGTTGTAAACCGGCATCAAAACGCTGAGTTTCATGAAAAATAAAGTTCAAACCAGAGTTTGCCACACAAAAACATTCATCAGCGCCAGACCAAGTAAAACGATGGCAAAAAACGCCGCCGTGATGCCACGCATTTTTTCCGCGAAAACCGCGCGCCATGCCAACGCGCCGCCGATGCAAAACGGCACCAGCGCCGGATGAAGATAACGCGCCTGACCGCCCGAAAAATGATTATACGCGAACTGCGCCCAGCCCAGAAAAACCAAGAGCGCGCCAAGGCCAAACCAACGCGCCAAAAAATCAAACCCGATGGGAAAATCGGCGCGGCGCAAGCGAAAAAGGCCGGAAACGATGATAATCGTTGCCAAAACGCAAAGCAAAGCGGGCAAAATCAGCGGCGGTGGAAAAGGCAACGGCGTCAATGGTTTCAGCGCCTTGGACGCGCTATCTGGCCCGCCGAAAAAGCCCCAGCAGGTGCAAAACAAAATCAGCAAAATGCCACGCGCGTAAGTCAGAAAATCAATGCCCACCTGACTAAAAAGCGGATAACCCGGCGTGCCCGCTGTCGCGGCTTTGGCAAAAGCCGCGTAACCAAGCGGATCGCCATATAAATTTTGATTGCGAATAAAAAGCGGTAAGGCGACAAGCGCGCCGATAATGAGCATCGTCAGCGGCGCCGACAAATTTTTCCAACGCGCTGCATAGCCTTGCCAGTTCAATTGCCACGCAGCGAGAAATGTCACCAAAGCAACGGGCAACGTCGTAGTTTTCGTCCACAAGCCCAAACCAGCGCAAAGTCCGGCCAAAACTGCATCGCGCGCCGTCCAACTATGGGCCGCGCCGCGCGCGATAAGGCAAAATAGCGCCGCACAGAAAAAACCGGCGGCGCTATCGTTGCCAGCCGCCGCACTGACGCCCAAATGCAACGGCCAAACCGCCGCGAAGCCGGTTGCTATTGTTTGCAATTGCTTGTTTTCCGGCCACCATGCGCGCACTGCGAGAGCAATCAAAAACAGCGTGCCCAAGCCAAACAAAGCCGAAACAGCGCGGCACCACAAGAAAAGCGCATCACCTGTAAAAAACGAGCCGCCTAACGCGCATACCGCATAATAAAGCGGCGGCTGATGAAATTCGTAGCCGTAACCTGGCGGCGCTGCATCCTTAAAAACCGGCAATTTGCCTTGTTCGAGAATATATTCGACGTAATTAACGTGCGCCACTTCGTCCGGCGCATGGCCGGGTAGCACACGCAAAATCAAAGCGCCAACCAACATCAAATAAAGCAGCGCCAGCACAGGAAAATAGCGATTCATAGTTCGTTATGCAATAAACTAATTCCCCACGACTTTCATTAAATCGGCGCAACGCAAAATATAAGGATGCGGCCCTGCCGGATTGATAATCATGGCAGCGATACGCTGGTCACTGTCGGCCAAAACAGTGTTCAATTCTGCGACCATACCCGCCAAAGCCACGCCGGGCATCACGATGCGATGCAGTGAATGTTCACCGCCGAAAAAGGCACGCGCCTGCGTCACGCCGCTGAAAATCACGCCGACCAAATCACCATTAAATCCGTTGTGTGGGCGCAGCATAATTGAAAACGTCGGCGCATCGCCGTCTTGTTCGATTTCGCCTTCGGTGGGCACCAGCAAATAAGCGTCACCAAAGGACAAAAGCAATTCTTCGAGGGCTTCGGGCGGCGCTTCTACGCCGTTTTCGCTGAAGCGCATAAAGCGCGCCAAATGATCGTTTAACGGCCCATTCGCATTTTCCCAATCGAAGTCCGCAGCAGGTTTTGCTTCCGATTGTGGCGGCTGGCTTTCAGCGATTTCCTCCACCGGATTTTGCGCGGCCCATTCGAGAATATTCGGCAACACATTTTCGACGCGCGTGGCGAGTTGTGCATCGCTTTGCCGCAAAACCGCCAGCATTTCCGCGATGTCTTCAGGCGAACCGAGCGCGCTAAAGCACATCACCAGCAACGCCGACGGCACCGGCGCGTGCAAATCTATGCTGTATTTTTCGCCGCTTTGTTGCGCTTTTTCATAGGCCAAAAACGATTCAAAGGTTAAAGGTTCACCGAATTCGCACGCTCCGGCAGCGGCGACGCCGAGCAGCAAATAAGCGCGATATTCCTCGCGCTGCGGATTGTAATTGATATAACGCGTCAGGGCTAAAAGCGCGGCTTGCCAACGCTCCGTGTGCAGGCACGAAACCGCGAAATTAAACAAAACCGGCAGCGACGCCGGAGCCAAATCCACCGCGTTTTTGAAGGCTTGCACCGCGTCTTCGTGCTGTTCCAAATTGCCGAGCGCCAAGCCTTTGAAATAATGCGCGGCGGGCATTTGCGGATTGGCATGCGCCAATTGTTCCAGACATTGCAGCGCCTCAGAAAAACGTCCTTCTTCCAACAGCAGCGCGCCCATGTGCAACTGCGCTTCAAAAGCAGAATTTTCAGGTGAGTTCATGTGAATGGAGTCCATCGCAAGCCAACAGTGCCGACCAAAGTGCTTTTCAGTATGGCAACTGTGAGCATTTCGTCGCATGGCGGCACGCTTCCGGCGCTACACTAAGTCGTTCAATTAAAACAGGCGTCCGGTCTTCTGTGCAAGGCTAAACGCAGGAGAAGAAATGCCCAAAGAAAAAAAACCGACTCACATCAAGAAAAAAAGCAAAGTCGCCCCAAAAACCGGAAGCAAACCGACGCCCAGAGCGAAACCGAAAAAATCGCTGCCGCCCTTTTTGTTGGATGAAAACGGCTTGCCGAAATTTTCATCCAAGTCCAAAGCTGCCGGAGCAAAAACCGACACGCCTCAAGACGCTCCTAAAACAGAAGAACCAAAAGCGGATTATCCAAAACCTGACTATCCAAAAGCAGAGCGCGCCAAAGCGCATACTCCAAAACCGGAATTTGTTAAAAAGCCGCGCGCCAAAAAATCGCCGGTTTTTGCCGATGCGCCTGTGGAAACACAGATTTCGGCTCCTGTCGCCGAATTAGTCGAAACAAAAACCACCGAACCAACCGAAGGCGAATTGCTCCGCTTTTCCGATTTGGAATTGCCCGAAAGTGTCGCGCGTGCCGTGACCGAAATTGGTTTCGAGACGCCAACACCCATTCAAGCGCGCGCTGTGCCGTTTCTCATGGCGGGACGCGACTTAATCGGACAGGCGCAAACCGGCACCGGCAAAACTGCCGCCTTTGCGTTGCCATTAGTTTCCAAACTCGACCCGTCGCGCCGCGAAGTGCAAGCCTTGATTTTAGCGCCCACGCGCGAATTGGCGCTTCAAGTGGCGGGCGGCGTTCACGATTTGGCGAAATATACCGGACTTCGCGTCGTGCCGGTTTATGGCGGACAGCCGATTGACCGCCAGATTCGCGCGTTGCAAAGCGGCGCGCACATCGTGGTCGGCACGCCGGGCCGCGTGCAAGATCACTTGCGGCGCGGTTCGTTGAAGTTGGATAAAGTTTCTTATTGCGTGCTGGACGAAGCCGACGAAATGCTGGCGCTTGGCTTTCTCGAAGAAATTGAAATCATTCTGGCCGAATTGCCTTTTGAGCGCCAAACCGCGTTCTTTTCGGCGACAGTTCCGCCGCGCATCGGCGAATTGATGAAGCGCTTTTTGCGCAATCCCGAACGCGTCACCATTGAATCGAAACAGCGCACACTTTCGACGACTAATCAAGCCTATTACGAAGTCGCGCCGGGCAAAAAATTAGACGCTTTGGGCCGCATTCTCGACATGGAAACGCCCGGCCCAACCATCGTTTTTTGCCGCACGCGCCAAGACACCAATGATTTATCCGAAGCCTTGCGCTTGCGTGGTTACATGGCGGATGCCATTCACGGCGATATGACGCAATCCGAACGTGAGCGCGTTTTACGCCGCTTCCGCGAAGGCCAATCCGATTTATTGGTGGCAACCGATGTAGCCGCGCGCGGCTTGGATATCGAACACGTCACGCACGTTATCAACTACGATATTCCCTTCGATGTCGAGCAATATATTCATCGCATTGGCCGCACAGGGCGCGCCGGACGCAGCGGCGACGCGATTACCATCATCGAACGCCGCCAACTCAAACAATTGCGATTCATCGAAAAACTAATCGGCGCCACCATTAAACCGGTGCGCCTGCCAACTGCCGCTGATATTGCGGCGCGGCGTCGCACGGTTTTCAAGGAAACCTTGCGCGAAGCGATAAACGCCAATGAATTTGAAGCGCAGATGGAAACCGTCGAGGAATTGTGCGAAGAATTTGACGCTGTTGACATTGCCGCCGCCGCGCTGCATTTGTTGTGGAAAAACCAACACAGCAACGAAGCCGAAATCGCCGAAGAAATGGCTGCCGACGCCGAGCAACCAGAAGTTGGCATGGCGCGACTGCATATCAACATGGGCCGTCAAGACGGTTTGCGCCCCGCCGATTTAGTCGGCGCGATTAGTAATCAAGCCAAAATTTCAGGCCGCGCTATCGGTGCCATTGATATTCTCGATTTGTGGTCGTTCGTCGAAGTGCCCTCGGACAAAGCCGATCAAGTCATTGATGCCCTGCAACGCACCAAAGTGCGAGGCCGCAA
The DNA here is from genome assembly GCA_031372065.1 of Abditibacteriaceae bacterium. GTDB lineage: Bacteria > Armatimonadota > Abditibacteriia > Abditibacteriales > Abditibacteriaceae > DASWNL01. Next base: position 4,923 of record JANMKN010000062.1, read on the forward strand.
AGTGCGCGTGCAAGTCGCACGAGGCCACTATGGGAATTGAAAAGCTAAATGCCGCTGGAGAAAAATTTCTTCAGCGGCATTTAAACATGGGTGCTTTGTGAACGCTCAGTTAAAACGATTTTTTGCTTATTATCGCCCGCACAAGCGCCTTTTCGTGCTGGATTTTTCGTGCGCGGTCGTCGCGGGCCTGTTGGAGTTGGCTTTTCCGCTGGCGGTTAGGACTTTTGTAGATACCTTGCTGCCCGGCCAGAATTGGGGCCTGATTTTAGGCGCGACGGCGGCACTTTTAGTCATTTATTTGATCAACGCGGGCTTGCAATATACGGTCAACTTTTGGGGCCACGTTTTAGGCATCGCCATCGAAACCGAAATGCGCCGCAAGGCCTTCGATCATCTGCAAAAATTGTCGTTTCGCTTTTACGACAACCAGAAAACGGGTCACTTGGTCGGACGCATTACCAAAGATTTGGAAGACGTTGGCGAAGTGGCGCATCACGGGCCGGAAGATGTCTTTTTGGCGATTATGACCTTTATCGGCGCGCTGCTTTTGATGTTCACGCTGAATGCAAAATTAGCACTTTTGACAGGCTTGGTTGTGCCGCCGATGGCGTGGATTTCCACACGTTACGGTGCGGCCTTGGGACGCAATTGGCGCGCTTTGTTTCAGCAAGTCGGCAATTTTAATTCGCGCATCGAAGAAAACGTCGGCGGTATTCGCGTGGTGCAGGCTTTTGCCAACGAAGATCACGAACGCGAGCTTTTTGCCGCCGACAATCGCAATTATCAGCAGACCAAAATCGAAGCCTATAATCTCATGGCAAGAAGCCGCGTGCTGAGTTATTTGTCCATGCGCACCGTGCAGGTTTTAGTGATGATTGCGGGCGCTTATTTTGTGCTGCACAATGAGCTAACTGTCGGCGGTTTCATGGGTTATTTGATGCTGGTCAATGTCTTTTTCCGGCCCATCGAAATGATGAGCGCGGTTTTGGAAACCTATCCCAAAGGCATCGCCGGTTTTGCGCGTTATACCGAACTTCTCGACATCGAACCCGACATCGCCGACGCGCCGAATGCCATCGAAGTCGGCCATTTGCGCGGCGATATTCGCTTTGAAAAGGTGACGTTTGGTTATGCCTCGCACAAAACGGTATTGCGCGATATTTGTTTGGCGATTCGTCCCGGCGAAACCATCGCCTTTGTCGGCCCCAGCGGTGCCGGAAAGACCACGCTTTGCTCGCTTTTGCCGCGTTTTTACGAGATTGAAGACGGCGCAATTTCCGTTGACGGCATTGATATTCGCCAGATGACTTTGGCCTCGTTGCGCCGCAATATCGGCATCGTGCAGCAGGACGTTTTTCTTTTTGGCGGCACGCTGCGCGAAAATATCGCTTACGGGAAATTGGGCGCGTCGGACGAAGAAATCAAAGTCGCCGCGCGCCGCGCCCGTTTGGACAGCATGATTGCCGAATTACCGGACGGTTTGGATACAATTGTCGGCGAACGCGGCGTGAAATTATCGGGCGGACAAAAACAGCGCGTGGCGATTGCCCGAATGTTTTTGAAAAACCCGCCGATTTTGATTTTGGACGAAGCGACTTCGGCGCTCGACACCGAAACGGAACGCGCCATTCAAGCCTCACTCGCCGAATTAGCCGTTGGCCGCACCACGTTGGTGATTGCGCATCGTTTAGCGACAATTCGCAACGCAGACCGCATTATTGTGGTGGACGAAACCGGCTTGGCCGAACAAGGCAAACACGAAGAACTCATCGCCGCCAAAGGCGTTTATCATCGCTTGCATACAAGCGTCGCCGTTTAGAATTGTATAACTTGTTGCAAGGCCGCTTTTAGCATCGCGCGTGCGTTTTCGGGATCGGTGGCAAGCGCCTGATTGACTATGATCCAGTCGTCGTTGTTTTCGCCGCGCGCATATTTGCAAAACGCGTTGTAAATCGCGTAATAGGCCATCAAAACAGGCGCAGAAAACTCTAAATCCATGTCCTGCAAGGCCGAAATTGGTTCGAGATAACGATAGGAAATGTTATCGCTTTCTTCCGCACTGCATCCCGCAAACGCAGCCCGAAACGCCTCGGTGGGCAATTGAGTATCAACTTCGTGCGCCAGCCCGACCACCGAATCGGCGTAGGTGATTTTCGTTTCCTGCGCGACAAATTCTTGCCAGACTTCCAGCGCCTTGCCGCACACGAAACGATGCACCACTTTGCGCGACCCAGCAGGCGAACTTAAAAATTCGTCCTGTAAATTCTCAGTCATAAGAGCAAAGTTTGCCGCCTGTTCACACGATTCGCTATTCCACTCACATAATTGACTGAACCTTTCACATGATTGACAGAACCATTGAAGGAGATCACTATAGGGAGCGTGGGCAAGATACTCAGGCTCTCTATTTTGCTCCGTAAAGTTGTCTCAAAAGCGTGAAAAGATTACAATTAAAGCAACGCCAAATGGCTGATGCAGGAGGATTTATCATGCGGAAGATTGCTTTGCTCGGAACTGTTTTGTGCAGTGTGTCTTTGTTAGGAGTGGTAATGGTGCAGGCGCAAAACCAAGTGGCGCCTGCGATTCCTGAGTTGGTGCCCGTGCAAAAGGAAAAGTCCTTGGTGGTTAGCATCACGCCAACCAAACCCGGTAGCGATCACTATGATATTCGCTTTCGTAGCGCGACTATTGTGCAGATGATCGAGGAATTGGCGCGCGTGGAAAATAAAAAAGTTCTCATCAGCGACGAGGTGCGGGCGCAAGCAGACAAGGCCCAATTGGAGATTGAACTTCGTGATATTCGGCCTGTTGACTTTCTGAACTTTTTGGCTAACCGCGTTTATGGCGGTGACTTCGGCATTGCGTGGGGCACTTCTGGCCCGGATACATGGTTGGTGGTGAAACGTCCCGCAACGAGCATTACTACCTTTACTCGCGTTCCTCTCCCCGCCCCTGCGCCTGCAACTCCAAAAACCTTTGTTCTGCCCGACATCAACAAATCCGAAAATATGCCGCCGGGCAGTGCGCCGTTTTGGTTTAACGGCCAAAAACTTTATGTTGTGCCGCTGCAAAAATAGATTTTTGATTTGCACTCAAAAGCCGCTCGCCGATTTCACGGCAAGCGGCTTTTCGTTACACTGCTTTGCACGTTTCGACGCCCCCTTTTCCTTATGCAAAACCTTGAAAACCCTCGCATTGACGCGCTGTTTCCTTCCGGGCAGCCACTGATTTCCTTTGAATTTTTTCCGCCCAGAGACGACAAAGGCGCGCAGCAGCTTTACAACACCATCGAAGAATTAACGCCGCTGCGCCCCAGTTTCGTTTCCATTACGCGCACAGGAGGCGGCACGCCGCAAACACTCGATTTAACCGCGCGCGTGCAAAACGAAATCGGCATTCGCGCCATGTCGCACATGACCTGTGTGGGCCACAGCGCGCAGGAAATGGGCGCCTATTTGGACGATTTGTGGGCTTCGGGCGTGCGCAATGTCTTAGCGCTACGCGGCGATTTGCCACCCGGCCAAACCGCGCTCGCTGCCGATGCCGATTTTTGCTACGCCAACGACTTGGTGAAATTCGTGCGCGAAAAACACGATTTTTGCATCGGCGTGGCCGGTTATCCCGAAGGCCATCCGCAGGCGCTCAATTATATCCGCGATACCGAAAATCTCAAGCGCAAAATGGACGAAGGCGCGCAATTTATCATCACACAATTGTTTTTCGACAACGCCGATTTTTATCGCTGGCGCGATATGGTTCACGGCATGGGCATTGATGTGCCGCTCGTCGCGGGCATCATGCCGATTTTATCCACGCCGCAAATTAAACGCTTTGTGACGATGTGCGGCGCGAAGATTCCGCATCCGCTTTTGCTGCGTTTGGAAAGTCTTGAAAGCGACCCTCTTGCAGTTCACGCGGCAGGCGTTGAATACGCCATTCGCCAATGCGAAGATTTGCTCTCCAATGGCGTAAACGGCCTGCATTTTTACACGCTGAATCGCTCAAAAGCGACGGTTCTGATTTCGCAGGCGCTGAATCTCAAAGACCATCCATCATAAATTATAGGGGCAGACCTTGTGTCTGCCCTTTTTCAATATGCAAACATTTCATTCAGCGTTTGACGAAGTTCATGACGTGGCCGTTTTTGGCGGTGGCTGGGCTGGTTTCGCGGCGGCGCGGGCTTTGGTCGAAGCCGGAAGAAAGACGCTACTGATTGACCGCCGCGCGGCACTTTTGGCCGAAAGCGGCTGGTCGTTTCAAAGCACGGCGGGCCACATCAATGGCATCGAATGGCGCGATTGGCTCGAAGAATTAACAGCGCGCGACGCCGCGCGCGACGGGCAAATTGATGGCGCTCTTGCCGAAACGATTGCTACCAAGTGGGCGCACCAAGCGCGACGCGACGGCAAATTGCAAGTGCTGTTTTACACCGCCCCCTTAGCGCTTGAAGGCGGCAACGCTTTAGGCGGTGAACGGCTCGAAGCGGTTTTGCTGGGCACCAAAGCGGGCTTGCGGCGTGTGGCGGCGACGCAGTGGATTGACGCCACTGAAAGCGGCGAATTGTTGCAACTTTTCGCGCGCGTGCAAGGCAATCTTTGGCAAACGCCGCCGCGCCTATTGCGCTTTGTGCGCTTATATTTTCGCCACGCCAACTGGCCCGATTTGCCTTGCGGCCCGTTGGACAATCAAAGTGTTGCCGGTGCGCGTTTGAGCCTCGAAAAAACCATCTGGCCCAATGAGCGCTGTTTAACCGTTACCGTAACGGGCGAAGGCGAAAATTACGGCGCTCATTTGCGCGGCTCGTGGATTCCCTCGCTCCAAGCGTTGCACGCAAACTTCCCAGAGGCGATGCGTGAAGCGGTTCTCACACATGGCAGCGTCGAACCGTTTGATGTCTTTTCGCGCGTGCCGCAAATGCAATCGATTCCGCCCAACATGGTGGCAGCTGTGCCGTGGATGCGTCGCGGAACCGCCGATACGTTTTTGGCTGGACGCTTTGAACTGGGCAGCATGGCGGCGCGGCGCATTTTGGATTTGCCGACTTCGCAGCCACAAGCCAACACGCCTTTCAAAGGCGAAATTTTCTGGCACGAACGCGCAAGCGAAATCGCCGTTGCGGGTTTGGGAACAGGTGGCGCGTTAGCCACTTTAGCGGCGGCGCGCAACGTGAAAACTCAAGATGCGGTTTTAGGTTTCGATCCACTGTCGTTTTGCGGCGGCATCGGCGCGGGCGGTGGCATTCATTGGTATTATTTCGGTGTCAAAGGCGGTTTGCAGGACGAACTTGATGTCCGTCAGCGCGAAGTGATGCCGCTTTTTGCAAGTAGCGGGCAAATTCAGGGTTTTCATCCCGACGCCAAGAAATGCGTTCTCGAAACCATGCTGCGCGAAAGCGGTGCAGAGTTGCTTTTTGGCGCGACTTTATTGGATGTCGAACGCGACGGTTCGCGCGTCAAAAGCGCCCTGCTTTCCACTCCAAACGGGCCTTTGCGTTTGACGGCATCGGCATGGATTGACAGCACCGGCGATGGCGATTTGGCGGCGCGGGCCGGTGCCCCGTCGCGTTTTGGGCGCGATGGCGATGGACTTTTGCATGCCTATTCGCAATCGTCTGGCAAAGCCAGTTTGAAAAACGACAAAGCCTTCATGAACGTCGTCAATTACGACGCTGGTTTTGTTGATCCGACGGACAGCGAAGACCTGACGCGGGCGCGTCTCGAAGGCATCGTGCATTACGCCAAGGAATCGTATTCGCAAACCGAGCGCCCGACGTATATCGCGCCCGCCATCGGCCTCCGACAATCGCGTCACATTGTGACCGATTACACTCTTGAACTTTCCGATCTTATCGAGCGGCGCGAGTTTGACGATGCGGTTGGTTTAACCGGCTGTCACTACGATAATCACGCCGTTGATTACGAATTTGAAAGCGAAGAATCGCTGCTGTGGGTGTGGGTTTGTCGCCAGTGGCGCGGGCGCATTGCCTGCGAAATTCCCTATCGCATTTTGCTACCGCAGGGTTTGGATAACGTGTGGCTGGCCTGCCGTGCTTTAGGTGTGTCGCAAGACGCGCATCATTCGCTCCGAATGCAGCGCGATATGCAGCGCATCGGCGAAGTGGCGGGTTTGGCCGCGACTTTGGCGCCGCAAGGCCAAAGCCGCGCCGTGCCATTTGACCAATTGCGCGACGCATTGCACCATAGCGGCGCGTTGCAAAGCGAAGTCAAAGCAGACGACAATTTCGGCCCCGATACGAAAAGCGACGCGGTTTTATCGCACGATGAAAATAATGTTTCGTTGTCGCTCGATGCCTTGCAAAACGCACCCGCCGATGAATCGTTTGAAGCGCCGTGGCATTTGTATCGCGCCGGGCAAAACGATAACGCGGTGCGCCAGCGCGTTTTGGCCTTGCTCGATTCCGAAAACGTGTTAGCGTCATGGCGCGCGGCGGCCATTGCGGCGCTGTGGGGAGAAACGGCAGCGCAAAATCGCTTATTGCGCGCCATTACCGAACGCGGCGGCATTGTCGAAAACAGTGATGGTGACCGTGATAAAACTTATCGCTGCGAAGTTCCTAATTGGCTCGTCGCCGTTTCGCTGTTGCGTTCGATTGGCGGGCCAGAATGCTTGCCGGTTTTAAGTGAATTAGCCGACGACCAAACGCTTTTACACAACGCGCGCACGGCGATAGCGCTTTGTTGCGAAGGCATCGCAACGCGTCATGATCTGAGTGAAGGCGAACGCGAAACCATTCTCGAAATTCTTTGGAAGCTTATCGAAAATCCGGCGCCGAATTCTCTGGCGCCGCCGCAGCGTCCGTTGATGAAAAGCGATTTTGCAGGCACCAATGTATTGGAAGATTGGTCGTGGCAAATCCATTTGTCTGTCGCCCGCGCGCGGCGCGCTTTAGGTTTGCCGCCGCATCAACAAGCCGTTGCCTGCTTGCAAGACGAACGTGCCCTCGTGCGCCGCGCTTTTCAGCTTGTGTGCGCCGATTTGACGATAGAAGTTCCCCTCTGACTACCAATTCGTTCAACGCGTCCTGCTTCAAGCCATCCGCCATGTCTTCGGCCAGCGTAAATAATTCGCTTTGCCCCTTGGGTAACGCATTACTTGCCATTGTTTTTCCTTTCGATAATCTGCGTAGGGGCACGCTACAGCGTGCCCGCCTTTGGACACGCTGTAGCGTGCCCGCCTTTGGACACGCTGTAGCGTGTCCCTACCTTTCGGCCCTTTCATCCTCGCGCCGTTCCGCCCGGCCCGCCACAACGCTTGTTTACCACCGCGCGCCGCCGCGCTCTTGCTGTCCAGCGCCGTTTGGCTCCGCGCAGCCCCGCGCGGCCCATTTCGACGCTCGTTTGGCCCCGCGCGGCGCCGTTCGGCCTCATCCAATGCTCGTTTACCACCGCGCGCCACCTGCCGGACGTTTTTGGCGCATTTTAGCCCTTTTCGCGCTTATTTTGCGCCATTTTGTGCCTTTTCGCGCCTTAATTGCTTATTCCAACCCCAAACGGACGCGGCGGTCATCCCACGCGATTTCGCCCAGCGCCCATTCTTTCGCCACATCAATCGCGGTTTTTTCGCTGCCCGGAAACTTGTAAGGTGGCACAGGTTCGTTGGTTGAAGGCGTGTGCGCTTTCACATCGCTGCCATCGAACTTGCAACTGTAAATTCGTTGGCGCCCGATACCATCTTTGGCTTTGGTGTAACCGGCAAACGTCACACGTTCATCGCCCGGCCCAGCCCAACCATCTTGAATCCGCTCAATTTTAGCGCCATCCAATTCAGCATCCAATAAAGTGCCCCATTGCAGTGGAGTGGACTTTTTCTCCTCTAACGACAACACATACATACCTTTTCTGCCTTGCATAAGTAATCGTTTTCCGTCAGGGAAAAAACTGAGGCGTTGTGGAAATTCGGGCAAACCACCAATGATAGTCTCGATTTTTTCGGTGGGATACGGGTCAATTTCTTAGCCTGCACGATGTCTGAGGGGATGCGCTGAACAACAATCGTTCGTGGTAATCGCTTGGGAGCGTTGTCACCTGTTTCTTTAGGTAACGATTCGACAACCGTGCTAATAAAATACAACCACGCGCCATCTATAGAAAAAATGGGTGAAATCTGTGGGCCGTCGGCAACTAAGCGAGCAGGCAATTGAAGGTCAACTCCACGATTCAGGTCATCCGCAAAAAGATCAAAGTTTCCTACTGCACGCCCCGAACTGGATACGATGGCTCTTTCTCCAACGGCATTTACGGCGGCATCTTTTCCATCGCGCAATGGGTGACCCAAAACGCGATAACTACCTGTTGAAAGGTCAAAAGCATACGACCAGCCTTGACGCTGTAGGGTTAACCAATTCCCATTGGGCAAGCCGCGCAACGATTCCGTCGTCATCTGCAAATCACAAGTCAAATAAAATATCTTGCCATCCGGCCCGGAAATCATCGCTTGTTCAGGAACAGTTATCCACTCTGGAGCATTATTTAATTTTCGTCGAGAGCGAAACAGCAAACCACTATTTGTCCAAACAGGAGCCGAATCCAAGGGGCCACCCAATGTCTGGAAATTAGCGCGCGGCGTATCGCCATGCATCGAATCTATTTCGTCCCAATCTGACTCCTTAGGCAGGTATTTCCCCGTCATGGAATCTATAACAATAGTGCCTAACACTGTTCTGGCGACGCGAACCGGCAAGGTTGATGTCCATGAGGCATAAACTTTATAGCGGGGTTGCTTCTGTGCATCAATGAGGAGTTCGACTCCATTAATCTTCGCACCAGAGTATTGTTTGTTATCTTGGATTGCTTTTGCTGCAACGTCGCGGGCTTGGTTCGGCGTGATTTTAAAGGGCACTTGGGGAATCTGTGATTTTATGACATCAAAACCTACAATACGACCATCAATTTTTCGCACCCATGCATCAGCCTTTGAAGTCAAGAATCCCCGATTATCTTTGCGGCGCCAATGGAACGAATAAAAATCAGTGTTTTTAGATTTCTCCGCTTTACTCATGGTTGGAGATTCGCCCTCAAAAAACCATGTGAAATGCTCCTTCAAAAAAGTGATTGCAACTTGACGGCTTTGATCTTCAGCAAGCAGCACCGCAGGTTTATCTAACACCCGCCATTCAACGCCACCATTGAGACACTGACCTTCCAGAGGCACTGGTCCATCCGTGCCAGCCATTATTCCGCGCAACCTGTAAATGCCCTGCGGATGCTCCGGCTTTTCTGGTGGCAGAAAAACATAGCCATGATCTGCCTTTGGAGTCTGGTCAACAGGCCAATCCAAATCTGCAAAGCGTGGGGCTTTGAGTATCGGAAGGAGGTATTGGCTGAAATTCTTTGCCTCCACCTCATCGGTCAGCACAGGATTTTGCGCCATGCCTTTGGCTTGTCCCAACGCCAGCGTCAGCCAAAAACTTGCAAAAGCAATTTGAGGAATAAAGAAGAGTTTTGTGTGCATTTTATGCGATATGCCTACGCCCATTTTTTCGGCTTTATCAACGCTTTGTTAATACGCCATCCGGCACGCAGTCGACCTTAAACATTAGCGCAAATAAATAAATTCTTTCACGTTGAATAAAACGTGCCCCAAATCGGCCCATGCAGTTTGGTTATTGGCCTCGGTGCCGGTAGTTTTGGCTTGTTCGCCAATGAAATTTAGCGCGGCGCTTTGTTCTGTTTCCGTCGGTGTGCGCCCAAAAGCGGCGAGATACATTTGCCGCACGCGTTCTTTGGGTTCGGCGAGACTCGCGCTGTTTTCCGCCCATATTTTCGCTTGCTCGACTACAAATGGGTCGTTCATCAAAATCAGCGCCTGTGCGGGCACATTGGATACATTGCGGCGACCCATTGAAGCGAAGGGAATCGGCATATCGAAGGTCAGCAGCATCGGCTGCAAGAAATTGCGATGCACCGATAAATAAATGCTACGCCGTCCGGCACCATCCAGCGGGCCGCTGGCCGGGCGTCCGCGCCCATCCATAAACGATGTCAGATAAACCGGCACCGAAGGCCCGCCGATTTTGGGATCAAGGCGCCCGGAAACCGCTAAAACCGCGTCTCGAATCGCTTCGCCTTCCAGTCGTTTCACATTGGCGCGATGCAGAAAGATATTTTGCGGATCGGCTTCTTCGGCGCGGTTATCGTTTGCCGCGCTGGACATTTGATAAGTGCGCGACAACACAATTTCGCGGATCAGTTTTTTCACCGACCAGCCTTGTTCGTTGGCAAAACGCAGCGCCAGATAATCCAGCAACTCGCGGTGCGAAGGCGATTGGCCCAACACACCAAAGTTATCCACCGTCGGCACGATACCGCGCCCGAATAAATGATGCCAAACGCGATTTACCATCACGCGCGCCGTGAATGGATTAGACGGGTTGGCAATTTGATTCGCCAGTTCGTCGCGCCCGCTACCTTTATATTTTATGGTTTTGGTGCCGCCCAACGCTTCGAGAAAGCGGCGCGGCACGACTTCGCCGGGGCTGCCGGCCTGACCACGAATCAGCAAAAACTCATCTACGCCATTGCCATCGGTCATGGCGGGCGCCGTGGGCGAATTGGTTTGAATGCGCGCTGTAATTTGCGCTTGTTCTTTGAAAAATGGCTGCACGGCAAGGGCGAAATTGCGCCGCGCTTCGCTGCCGGGCGGCACAAATAAATCTTGGCGGCGCAGCAAATCATCGGCAATTTCAACAGCGTCGGGTTTGAGCGTGCCGGTAGCCATTTCCTCCGCGACGCCGCGCCAAACTTCGCTCAAAGCCTCGGCTAAAGCCTGCGGAGATTGCACTTTTGCATCGGAAAACGCCGATAGCAAAAGTTCGTTCGGCACTTCGGGAAGTGGCGGTTTGTTGTCGGATTGCACCACCATCGCAATGGACAAATCGCCTTTATCTACCGGACTAAATTCGACGCGCAGGCGATGGCCTTTGTAATCGCCCAATCCGTGCTGCACCCAGTGCCATTCGTTGTTTTCGTCTTTAAATTCGCGCAGCAAAGCGCCGTGCAGCGGGCCTTGAATCACCAGATGCGAATCTACTGCCGCGTAAACGCGCACTGAACCACGCACTAAATACCACAAGCTGTTCGCGTTCAAAGTGAAGTCGCGCGTGCGCAAGGTTTGTTCGCCGCGCTCCCACGCGCCCAGCGAACCGACATCGCGGTCAGCGCCTTGAACGGCCATGTTTTTCCACGCCTCGCCGCGCACCGCGCTTTGGCGCGTGGCAAAACCCAGCAGTGGTTTTTCAAGGCTATTGCCGATAATCGCTTCGCCAACGGCGGCGGGCCGCAAGCCGAAACTGTAGCCATCCTGAAACCATTCGTCCGGCGCCGACTTGGCATAATCCACAATCACATTTTCGGCGGCAATCGGCGGCGTTTTTTGCGCTTCGGAGTCTTGTTTTTTACAACGATTGAGCAAATCCGTCAAGCGCCGCGCGAATTCTGCCACGTCATCATTTTTTAAGTCGAGCGCGACGGAAGCGAAAGCGTGCAGCGGATGCGAGGCTTGAGTTTTTGCGGCTTTTAATTCGGCGGCCCACAATTTCAATTGCGCTTCTTCGACGTTGTGTGCATTGGCAATAGCGGCGCTATCGGCTTTTTCATCCTGCACAATTTCGCGCGCCGCCATCAGATATTTTGGCGCCTGCGCAATGCCTTGTGGCAGCGCGTTTCCTGCGGCTTTTATCAAACTGGACGCGGCGTTTCGCTGCACTTTTTCCAATTGAGAAGCGATAACGCGATGCGCTTCGAGGCTGCCAAAACGCGCTTGACGATAACCGCTGCTGACTAAAAAACCACTGAGCGCGTAATAATCGCGCTGTGAAATCGCATCGAATTTATGATCGTGGCAACGCGCGCAACTGACCGTGAGGCCCAGAAACGTTTTGGTCATCGTATCAAGGCGATTGTCCATGCGATCCGTCTCGTCGCCGCGAATGTTGACCGGCGAATGCACTTCTTCACCCAGAAACCAAAATCCGGTGCCTAAAATCGATTCATTGGCGCCATTTTGCGTGTTCAAGCGCGGCGACGGAAGTAAATCGCCCGCGATATGTTCGCGCACAAATTGGTTGTAAGGCACATCGGCGTTGAGGGCGCGCACGACGTAATCCCGATATTGATAGGCGTTGGGAATCGGATAATCGAATTCGTGGCCGCGCGTTTCGGCGTAGCGCACCGAATCGAGCCAATGACGGCCCCAGCGTTCGCCAAATTGCGGTGAGGCCAAAAGGCGATCCACTTCGCCTTCGAGAGCAGTTTGGGGATTAAGCGCGCAGGCTTTTTCAAACGCGGCAATTTCGCTTGGTTTGGGCGGCAATCCTGTGATATCGAAATGCAAACGCCGCAACAAAACCAGTGGTTCGGCGCGCGGCGCGGGCGCCAGTTTTTTTTCTTCGAGACGCGCTAAAATATAGCGATCGATCGCTTGCGCGCCCCATTTTTTATCTTTGACAGGCGGTAGCGCCGCAGCTGTGGGCGATTCCCAGCACCAAAATTCGGCTTTGCGTCTGGCGAGGTTAAATTCCTTCGCCGTGCCGCTTTTTGGGGCAGTTATGGCGGCGCTTTCGGCGGGCCACGGCGCGCCTTGTTTGATCCACTCTTTCAAATCGGCAATTTGCGCATCGGGCAACTTGCTTTTCGGCGGCATTTGCAACTCAGTATCGGTATAAAGCACCGATTTCATCAGCAAACTTTTACCGGGGTCGCCGGGCACAATCGCCGGGCCGGAATCACCGCCTTTGATCATCGCCTCGCGCGAATCGAGGTGCAAATTGCCCTTGAGTTTTTTCGCTTGCGCACTGTGGCAACTGTAGCATTGCTCGGCCAACAAGGGCCGCACGCGCTTTTCGAAAAATTCGATTTGCTCCGGTTTGAAGTCTGCTGCGCGTGCAGTGGTGCTCCACGCAGAAAACGCGAAAATCGCACCTAAAAATCTCAAGTTTTTCATGGTTTCTTAGCGCAGCGGCGCGGCGGCAAGGGTTTCGCCGTTGCTATCAAGAATATGCACTTCATGGATGCCGGGGCCAGCGTCTTCGGTGAAAGTCCACACCACTTTTTTCTCCGGCGTAACTTCGAGTAGTTTGGTGCGATTGGCGCCGATGGCATAAGCGCAAATCACGGTGTTGCCATTGGGCAAACGCTGACCGCCGCAGGCATCGTTGATGAGATTGCCGGGCAAATCGCCGTTGTTCAATTGCCAGACAATTTTGCCCTCGGCATTCACTTCGACAACGGTGTTGCCGTGCGTCAAATTGATCAGCGTGTTGCCATTAGACAAGCGAATCGCCGTAAAGGGCCAGCTTTCGTTAGGCGCTTCGGGCGCTTTCCATTCCCACACGATTTTTCCTTCGGGCGTGTATTCGCGCACCACTTTATCAAGCAATTGCGGCACCAGATAATTGCCATTGGACAGCTTGCGCGTCATGCGCGTTTCCATGTGGTGATTGTTCGTTTGACATTGGATCGGCACGTCAACCACGATTTCGCCCGCTTTATTGACTTCCAAAATGCGCGGCTTGGCCCCGGCTTCGGTCAGCATATAGTTGCTGTTGGGCAGCAATTGCGCCGTATTGACCTCGCTTTGCGTGCCTTTCCATTCAAAAACGCGCTTATTTTCGCGCGTAATTTCGACTACGCCGCCACCGGGAAATTCATCGCTTTTGGAAACGGCCAACAAGATATTTCCATTGGGCAACACCTGTCCATCGCGCGTTGAAGCCGGGAACTGCCAGACGGTTTTGCCCTCGCCATCAATAAGGCGCGTTTGCCCGCCGGTTGCCAAAAATGAATGCTTGATCGCGTCCTGTGCGAAGGCATTTGTTGCCAACAAGACACAGAAGACAACACCGACAGAACAGCCCTTAAAGCGTGGGGAACGAAATATTTGCATGGCCGCAAGTTTAACCCGACCATGCTTCACAATGCGTGCCCCACATTCAGTTTTGAATCACTTCAACACGCCAAATCGCTTCGCGCGGCACGAAAAGCGTGGGGCCGTCCTCGCTTTGCAATTGTAGCCAATCGCGCGTGGCATTAAGCAGAATTCCGCTGCGCTGCGTTTGGTCGCTCCACACAATGGTCACGCGGCGATGAAAAATCGTTTTCAAAAGCGGGTCGGCGTCCCAAATTTCTTCTGGTTGATTCACTTCCACCAAACGGCAAAATTTTAGCGATTCCTCGTTTAAATCCAAGTCTTCAAAAACGCCCCAGCGATAAAAACAGGGAATCTCGTTTTCCAACAAAACCAAGCCAGAAACAGCGGCTATGCGGTTTTGAAAATCCGCAATTTCAAATTCGCTCATCACCATAAACGCTGTCGAAAACGCATCGGCGCGGGTGGCACTTTCGCACAAGCACCATGAGGCGATTTTTCCTTCGACAGCAAGACCGCTGCGCGGATCAAGAATATGTTTGCCTTGGGCATCGAAACCCGAACCGCCTAACGCGGCATCGCGCAGCAGCAACGTCGCGACAACCGAATTTTCATCGCGCGGATTGCGCAAGGCCAAAGGCCAGCCGTCGCAATCGGGCGGTGTGCCAAGCGCATAAACCGAACTGGTGCCCGCGTGCGCTAAAGCCGTTTCGATGTTCCATTCGCGCAAAACTTGAATGAGGCAATCAATCGCGTAGCCTTTGCCCAGCGCGCCCAAATCAATCGCCACGCCTTCGCCTAAAATCGTCACCGCGCCATTGTTTGGATTGATTTCCAAAAGTGGTTCTTGCGGCAACAAATCGGCGCGCGAAGTGCCTCCGGCGCGGATTTCATCCATCGCGCGGGCCACCATAATATCAAACGTGCCACCCGTCACTTCGCTGATTTCGCCCGCTAAAAGCAGACAATCGCGCGCATAAGGGCCAACACGAATGGTTTCGCCCGTTGCGGCGCCATTTAAGCGGCGCACATCACTGCCTTCGCGAAAACGCGACAAATCGCTTTCGATGCGGTCAACTTCCTCAAAAGCGGCAAACGCCGCCTGCCGCGCATATTCGCCGTCTTCGTGCGCGATGAAAACTTCCCAATCGCACGCCATCGCCTCGTGTTCGAAGCGATAAAGCGGCGTTTCAATTTGTTCAGGCGAAAATTCAAGAGACATAAATATCCATCGCAGAGAACGCTGCGGTTCAC